>NZ_JAGPVV010000281.1 GCF_018066915.1 Roseovarius sp. | reverse complement strand
TCATCTGGCACAAAATACCTCGGGGGAGGCGCGCGCAGCGCGACGGGGGCGGCGCCCCCATTCTGCCCCGCCCGCACCGACGCAATACCGATAGACTACCGACGCGGCTGTGGCCGCGAAAAACGAAAGGATCTGACCCATGGCCTCTTACGACGTAATCATCATCGGTGCTGGCCCCGGCGGCTATGTCTGCGCCATCCGCTGCGCGCAACTGGGGCTGAAAACCGCCGTGGTCGAGGGGCGCGCCACCCTGGGCGGCACCTGTCTCAACGTGGGGTGCATCCCCTCCAAGGCGCTCTTGCACGCGAGCCACATGCTGCACGAGGCCGAGCATAATTTTGCCGCCATGGGCCTCAAGGGCAAGGCGCCCTCGGTCGATTGGAAGCAGATGCTGGCCTATAAGGATGACGTCATCGGCCAGAACACCAAGGGCATCGAATTTCTCTTCAAAAAGAACAAGGTAGACTGGATCAAGGGCTGGGGTTCCATCCCCGAGGCGGGCCGCGTCAAGGTGGGCGACGACATCCACGAGGCCAAGAAGATCGTCATCGCCTCGGGCTCTGTGCCTGCCACGCTGCCCGGTGTCGAGGTCGACGAAAAGATCGTCGTCACCTCCACCGGTGCGCTGGAACTGGGCAAGATCCCGAAATCGTTGGTGGTGATCGGCGCGGGTGTGATCGGGCTCGAGATGGGGTCGGTCTATGCCCGTCTGGGGGCCGAGGTGACGGTGATCGAATATCTCGACGCGATCACCCCCGGCATGGACGGCGAGGTGCAAAAAACCTTCCAAAGAACATTGAAGAAACAGGGGCTTAATTTCATCATGGGGGCCGCCGTGCATTCGGTCGAGACGCTCAAGACCAAGGCCAAGGTGCATTACAAACTGCGCAAGGATGACAGCGCGCATCAGCTGGATGCCGATACCGTCCTCTTGGCCACGGGGCGCAAACCCTATACCGACGGGCTTGGGTTGGCGGATCTCGGCGTCGAGATGACCAAACGCGGCCAGATTGCCACCGATGACCATTGGCAGACCTCGGTCAAGGGGATCTATGCCATCGGCGACGCCATCGAAGGCCCGATGCTGGCCCACAAGGCCGAGGATGAGGGCATGGCCGTGGCCGAGGTGTTGGCGGGCAAACATGGGCATGTGAATTACGGCGTCATTCCCGGTGTGATCTATACGCATCCCGAGGTCGCCAATGTCGGCGCAACCGAAGAAAGCCTGAAAGAACAAGGGCGTGCCTATAAGGTCGGTAAGTTCTCCTTTATGGGCAACGGCCGCGCCAAGGCGGTTTTTGCGGGCGACGGTTTCGTGAAAATCCTCGCCGACAAGGAAACAGACCGCATCCTCGGCGCGCATATCATCGGGCCCGCAGCGGGGGATCTCATCCACGAGATTTGTGTGGCGATGGAATTCGGGGCCTCTGCGCAGGATCTGGCCATGACCTGCCACGCCCATCCCACCTATTCCGAAGCGGTGCGCGAAGCAGCACTTGCATGCGGGGATGGAGCGATCCACGCGTGAAGGACCGGACTGCGTTTTGCCGCATGCGATGCCGTTGGCGAGTTAGGCTCCTCCGATGAAGGCGGGCCGTCTCGCGTTTATCGTGATCGCCGGGTTTCTCGCTGGGTTGGGCGGCCACTTCGTCGTGGATCGCCTGACCTTCGACCGGGCAGAGCGAATCGCCGATGTCTTTCAAGCACTTTGTCTCGACAAGGAGGTCACTGATCCCGGCTCTCTCGGGCTCCGTCCCCGCCCACGCTATGCAGGGGATTGGGTGGATACACTGTCGCGAACGTTGATATTCAGCAGTGGGCGCAGGTGCTCGGTTGCCGGCTTTGAAGCTCATAACCTGTCATCGTCCGAGGTCGCTGCTCTTGTTGCCCGCGTTGCACCAATCATCGCACGGGACTTTCCCGAGCTGACGCTTGAACCCGACACAAATCCGGATGATGAAACTCTTGAACACTTTTGGATGAGCGGCGGCTTCGGAACTCCGGATAGATGGGGCGTCACGATCTACGCGTTTCTTCCGGGCACACCCGGTGGCTCCACCCAGCTGAGCTATGCGCCTCCGCTTAGCCGCGATGCCAAGGTTGTGGAATGAAGTTACCATCCCGCCCCCTCGTCTCGGTCATCATCCCGGCGTTTCAGGCGGGCAGCACCTTGCCCGCCGCTCTTGCCTCGATCGCGGCCTCTGGGCTGCCGCCAGAGCGTATAGAGGTAGTGATCGCGCCGGATGATGGGCAGGGCTATGACGATCTGCCCGATCTCGGTCTGCGCCTGATCCGCTGTGCCACGCATCACATGGCCACTGGCGCAGGCCCTGCGCGCAATCGGGCCATCGCGCGGGCAACCGCGCCGGTGATCGCCTTTCTCGATGCCGACGACACATGGGAGCCGGGCTATCTGACGGCCCTCTTGCCCTTGGCCCGGTCGCATGGCGCCGCCTTTGGCCGAACCCGTATCCTGCTTGGCAAGGAGCCTCTGCTGCATGTGCCGGGCGGGAGCCAGACGGCCCTTGGCTTTGCCGATCTGGGGCGCACCGGGGCCAGTTTTCATCCGGTGGCGCGGTGCGGGTTGGTCGGGCCATTTCGCAATCGGCCCGCGCAGGACGTGTTGCACGCGATGGAAATCCTGTCGCTTGTGGGGGGGCGCGCGCCTTTGGGTGCGACCAGCTACAACCTGCATCTCAGCGCGCAGAGCGCCACGGCGCAGGCGGCCTTTGCCGGTCGGGTTGAACAGGCGTACCGCGAGCACATGCGCGCCATCGAGACCGGTCGCACCCGGATTGCGCCGCAGCATGGCTCTGCCGCGCGCCATGCCTTCGAGGCCAAGTCACGCCTCAACCGGGCCTATGCGCAGGCGGGCAAGGCCGAATTCTTTTATCAGTTCATGAAGACCCGGTTGGCGGTATAGCGGACGGGTTGCGCGCCCCGAGCGTCCTAGTTCCGCGCTGCCCGCTCGGGATCAAACCCCGCCTCGCGCATCAGCGCGTTCGAGGCGCTCTCGACGTCCTGCTCCAGCTTTGCCATGAAGGCGTTTCGATCGAGACCTTGTGGGATCGCGGGCAGGAACTCGACCACCGCCAGCCCCGGCTTGCGGTAGATGCCGCGCTTGGGCCAGAACACACCCACATTGGTGGCCGCAGGCACGCAGGGCACGCCCATCTGTTCATAGAGCACGGCGGTCCCGATCTTGTAGGGCATCTGTGCGCCGGGTGCCACGCGCGTGCCTTGGGCGTAGATGATCAACTGGCCGGGGGTCTGCGCCCCGCGCGCCACATCCTCGACCATCTTCTTGATCGCAGCGCCCCGCTTGCCACGGTCCACCGGCACGCAGCCGATCCGCATCCCGTAGAGGCCGATCACCGGCGTCCAGAGGATTTCGCGCTTCATGATGAAACGCCCGGTCGGCAATTCACTGAAAATCAGCAGGATATCGAGAAAGGATTGGTGTTTGGCCGCGATCAGCACCTGTCCGTCGGGCGGTGTGCCGCGCACCTCGGTGCGTAGGCCCACCATCCAGGCGGCGGTCCAGCGGACCCACCGGCAATAGGCCTTGCAGCCTGCCAGAGCGCCCTTGCGGCTGACAATGGCGGCGGGCATGTAGATCAGCCCGACCACGGGCAGCATGAGATACATCTGCGCCACAAAGAGCAGCGAGCGCACCCATTGAACGGCAAACCTCATGGCATATCCTTCAAGGTACGCTGCGCGGCAAGCCGGGTGGCGAGAAAGGCCACAGAGGCCGCCAGCAGCGGAATGATCAAGGGCCAGACCCAGTGCCAGCCCTGAAATCCGAGACCAGTCAAAAAACCGCCCTCAATCTGCGCACTGGGTAAAAGCAGAATCGCGCCGCAGCCCAGAACCACGCCGACGCAGGCGCCACTGAGTGCCCGAAGCGTGAAACGACGCACGAAGGCGTGGGCGATATAGGTATCCTGCGCGCCGACAAGGCGCAGCACGCTGATGACTTGGGCATTGGCCGCAAGGGCCGCATTGGCCGCCAGCGTGATCATTGCCCCAACCGCCGCCCCGATCAGGAGGAGCGACACCCACCCCAAGAGCCGCAATCGGCTGGCGGCGCGCACCAGAGGCTGCCGCCATCGTGTGTGATCGTCGAGCATGGCGCCCGGCACTTCGGCGCTCAGGCGCAGGCGCAGGCCCTCGGCGTCAAAACCTTCGGAGGTTTCGATCACTTCGATCAGGCGCGGAATCGGCAGATCCGAAATCGGTAGGCCGGGGCCGAACCACGGTGCCAAAAGCGCCGCCTGTTCCTCATCCGTCATGGCGCGGGCGTGGTCCACTCCGGCGGTGGTTTCAAGGACGCGCAGCGCCGCCGTGGTCTGGGCCGCCATCTGACCTTCGGGGGCCGAAATCCGCACGGTCGCGGTGCGGGCAAGCTCGTTGCCCCAGCGATCTGCCAGCCGGCCAGTGGCCAGCGACAAGGCGAGCGCGAAGACCGCGAGAAACGCCATGACCCCCGCGCTGAAGAGTGTGAGCCAGGCGGTAAAGCCGGTGGGCGGCACCACGCGGTCGGCCTGCCCATCGGTCAGCAGCAGAGCCTTGACCTGTGAGAGGTCGAGCTTCATAGGTCCGCCCCCGCCAATTGCAGCTTGCGCGCGGCGATCCGCAGGACACGGGCCTGAACGTGACTCTTGGCTGCGCGGATCAGGGCGAGGTCGTGGGTGGCGATGAGGATGGTCTTGCCCATCCGGTTCAACTCGATCAGCAGGCGCAAGAGGCGCTGCGACATCTCCCAATCGACGTTGCCGGTCGGTTCATCCGCCAGCACCACATCGGGCGACATGATCACGGCGCGCGCAAGGGCCGCGCGCTGTCGTTCGCCCCCGGACAATTCCGGCGGCAGGGCATTGGCGCGCTCCTTGAGACCGACCCAGCCGGTCAATTCGCGCAGGTTCGCATCCTCGGCCAAGAGATCACGCCCCGAGACAGCCAGTGGCAGGGCGATGTTTTCCGACACGGTCAGGTGATCGAGAAACTGGCAATCCTGATGCACCACGCCGATCCGCCGCCGCACCATGGCGATGTCGTCGCGTTCCATCGTGCGCCGCTCTTGCCCGAAGAGCCGCACCTGCCCGGCCGTGGGCACAAGGGCACCATAACAGAGCTTGAGCAGCGTTGTTTTGCCTGATCCTGACGGCCCGGTCAGGAAATGAAACGAACCGGGGCTGAGCGCCAGCGACACATCCGCCAGCAGTTCACCGCCGCCATAGCTATAGGCCACATTCTCCAGCTCGATCACCGCTGTCCCCTTGTCACTCACCGCCCCTAAATGCCCCAGAGGCCACACATGTGCAATGATCCTGCGCGTGATTCGCTTTGGCCTTTTCCGAAAGCCGCGAACCGCCTATGCTGACACATAACGAGAGGGGCCGGACAACGGCGGCAAGAAACGGGTGGTAGAATGAGGCTGATTTGCCCGAATTGCGGCGCACAATACGAGGTGCCCGACGAAGTGATCCCGCTTGGCGGGCGCGACGTGCAATGCTCCAATTGCGGGGACACCTGGTTTCAGCATCATCCGTCGCATGCGCCCGATGCGTCGGGGGATGATGATCTGGGCCCGCAGCCGCGCGATGAAGACCTGCCGCCCCCCGCGCCTGCGGCAGAGGGGCCCGAGAGCGGCGACGATCCGCTGCCCGATGATCTCTATGACGAAGACGACGATTATGACGACGATATGCTCGACGAGGAGTTGTCAGAGCCAGAACCCGCCCCTGCCCGCCCTGCGCGGCGCGGCATTGACCCCGGCGTGGCCGATATCCTGCGACAGGAGGCCGAGCGCGAGCGACAGGTCCGCGCCGCCCCCGGCGGGATCGAGATGCAGCCCGACCTTGGCCTGACAGAGCCGGACCTCTCTGAAGACGAGCGCACGCGTCAGGCGCGCGCCCGGATGGAGCGTCTGCGCGGCACCTCTGGCCCCTCTGCGCCGCCCGCGCCCGTGGCCCCTGATGCCCATGCGAGCATTGATCCGTCGTCCCGGCGCAATCTCTTGCCCGATATCGAAGAAATCAATTCCTCGCTGACCTCGACCGACGACCGGACCGACCTTGGGCACATGCCGATGCCCGAGGATATCGAAGTGCCGGTGGGGCGTGGTGGCTTTCGCAGCGGCTTTCGCCTTGCGATCATCACCTTCGGTCTTGCCGCGCTTGTCTATGCTCTGGCCCCGCGTCTGGCTGCGTCCATCCCTGCCGCAGAGGCGCCGCTCTCGCAATATGTGAACGCGGTCAACATGGCGCGGGTCTGGCTGGATCAACTGGTTGCGGGCTGGTTCTAGGCGTCCGTGGCCCCATCTGTGGTTGCGGCACGCTGCCCCTTGGGTCTTGACCTCTGGCCATGGGCAGCGCATGTCGCGTGCATGCGCCCCAGAGGAGACCTGCCATGAGCCTCAATCGTTCGATCAAGATCGCCCCGTCCATTCTCTCTGCCGATTTCGCCAATTTCGGGGCCGAAATTCGGGCCATCGAAGCGCAGGGATGTGACTGGGTGCATGTCGATGTGATGGACGGGCATTTCGTGCCCAATCTGACCTTTGGTCCGCCGCTCTGCGCCGCCATCCGCCCGCATATAAAGACGGTGATGGACGTGCATCTGATGATCTCGCCGGTCGATGCCTACATTGACGCCTTCGCGCAGGCCGGGGCCGATGTGCTGACCGCGCATCTCGAGGCGGGGCCGCATATCCACCGCACCTTGCAGGCCATTCGCGGTGCAGGGTGCAAGGCGGGTCTGGCGCTCAATCCCGGCACGGGGATCGACGCGATCGATCATCTGCTCGACATGGTCGACCTCATCTGCGTGATGACGGTCAACCCCGGTTTTGGTGGGCAGAAGTTCATTCACAGCCAGATCGACAAGGTCAAGCGCCTGCGCGCCATGATCGGCGACCGGCCTATCCATATCGAGATTGACGGCGGCATCACCACGGAAACCGCGCCGCTGATGGCGGCGGCGGGGGCGGATGTGCTGGTCGCGGGCTCTGCGGTCTTCAAGGGCGGCAGCGTGGATAACCCCGGCGTTTACGGCGAGAATATCCGCGCAATCCGCCGTGCGGCCGAGGCGGCGACCGGTGCCATGGCATGAGTCGCGCGGTCATTTTCGACCTAGACGGCACCTTGATCGACAGCGCGCCGGATATTCACGCCGCCGCCAACCGTCTGATGGCGCGGCATGGATTTGCGCTGTTCACGCCTGAGGAAACCCGCAGTTTCATCGGCAGCGGCGTGCCGCATTTCATCACCTGCTGTCTGACGGCGCGCGGACGGGCAGGGGATGGCGCGCTGCGCGCCCGAATGATCGAAGAGTTCATCGCCGATTACGAAACCGCCGTGACCCTGACACGGGTCTATCCGGGGGTGATCGCCGCGCTCGACGGGCTGGCGGGGGCCGATTTGGCGCTTGGGCTGTGCACCAACAAGCCCGAAGGTCCGGCCCATTCGATCCTCGCGCATCTGGGGCTGGCCGGGTATTTCCCAGTGATCATCGGGGGTGACAGCCTGACCGTGCGCAAGCCGGACCCGGCCCCGCTTCAGGCCACGGCCGCAGCGCTTGGGGCGCGGGATGTGATCTTTGTCGGCGACAGCGAGGTCGATGCCGAAACGGCGGCGCGGGCGGGCGTGCCTTTTGTTCTGTACACCGAGGGCTATCGCAAAGGGCCGGTCGAGCGGATCACCCATGACCGGGCGTTCTCGGAGTTCATCGACCTGCCGGGGCTGATCACAGACCTCTTGTCCTGAGGGCGATTGCGCGGGCATACTCAGCCTATGCAAACCCGTTTGACCGAGGCCCTTGGCCTGACCCATCCCATTCTCTGCGCGCCGATGGCCTTTGCGGCCGGGGGGCGTCTGGCGGCGGCTGTGACCCATGCCGGGGGGCTGGGCCTGATCGGGGGCGGTTATGGCAATGCCGACTGGCTGGATAGTGCCTTTGCCGAGGCGGGGAATGCGCGGGTGGGCTGCGGCTTCATCACGTGGAAGATGGCGGAAAACCCTGCGGTTCTGGATCTCGTTCTGGCCCGTGCCCCGGCGGCGCTGTGCCTGTCGTTCGGTGATCCCGCCCCGTTTGCACCCCGCATTGCTGCGGCGGGCGTGCCGCTCATCTGTCAGGTCCAGACCCTGCGCGATGCACAGCGCGCGGCAGAGTGTGGGGCGCGGATCATCGTGGCGCAGGGGTCCGAGGCGGGTGGCCATGGCGAGCGGCGCGGCACGATCACGCTGGTGCCCGAGGTGGCGGATTGGCTGGCGGGGCAGGCGCCCGAGGTGCTGCTCTTGGCGGCGGGGGGCATTGCCGACGGGCGGGGATTGGCTGCCGCGCTCATGCTTGGGGCGGATGGCGTTCTCATCGGATCGCGCCTCTGGGCCTCTGCCGAGGCGCAGGTGTCGCAGGCGATGACCGATGCCGCGATTGCCGCGACCGGGGACCAGACGATCCGCTCGACCGTGATGGATGCCGCGCGCGATCTGCGGTGGCCTGCGCGCTATACGGCGCGGGTGCTGCGCAATGCGGTGACAGAGCGTTGGCATGACGATCCTGACGCTTTGCGTAAGGATGCGCCTGCGCGCGCTGACTGGGCGACGGGCTGGGCGGCGGGTGATCCGACCCGCGCCAATACCTTTGTGGGCGAGGCGACGGGATTGATCCATGACCGCCCGCCGGTGGCCGACATCATCGCGCGCATGGTCACAGAGGCCGAAGCCCTCCTCAAGCGCGCGCCGGGCTGGGCCTGATGCCGTTGGTTGACCGCCTGCACGCTGAAATCTCGGCGCGGCGCGACGATCTGATCGCGCTCACGCAGGATCTGATCCGCATTCCCACCCTCAATCCACCGGGCGAGAACTACCGCGAGATTTGCGACTATCTCGACCGTCGCCTGCGCGCGGCGGGGTTCGAGACCGAATTGATCCGCGCAAAGGGCGCGCCCGGCGACAGCGACCGGCACCCGCGCTGGAATATCATCGCGCGGCGCGCGGGTGCGCGCGCCGGCGCTTGCGTGCATTTCAACAGCCATATCGACGTGGTCGAAGTGGGCCATGGCTGGAGCGTGGACCCCTTTGGCGGGGCGATGATCGACGGAAAAATCTATGGGCGTGGGGCCTGCGACATGAAGGGCGGGCTCGCGGCGAGCATCATCGCCGCAGAGGCGTTCATCGCCACCTGTCCCGATTACGCCGGGGCCATCGAGATCAGCGGCACGGCGGATGAGGAATCGGGCGGTTTTGGCGGCGTCGCCTATCTGGCAGAGCGCGGCTATTTCAGCCCCGGCCGGGTGGATCACGTCATCATCCCCGAACCCTTGGGCAAGGATCGCATTTGTCTTGGGCATCGTGGCGTCTGGTGGGCCGAAATCGAGACCCATGGCGAGATTGCGCATGGGTCCATGCCTTTCCTCGGGGATTGCGCCGTGCGTCACATGGGGGCCGTGGTCGCGCGGATGGAAGAGCGCCTCTTTCCGGCGCTGGCTGCTCGGCGCACCGAGATGCCGGTGGTGCCCGAAGGCGCGCGGCACTCCACGCTCAACATCAATTCCATCCATGGCGGCGAGCCGGAACAGGCCGCAGATTATACCGGCCTGCCCAGCCCTTGCGTGCCCGACCGCTGCCGGATGGTGATCGACCGGCGATTCCTGATCGAAGAGGACATCGGCGCGGTCGAATCCGAAATCCGCGATCTGCTGGACAGCCTGCGCAGCGGCAGAGCGGGGTTTGACTATACCCTGCGCGAATTGCACCGCGTCCTGCCGACGATGACCGACCGCGATGCGCCGGTTGTGGGGGCCGTGGCGCGGGCGGTGGATCAGGTGTTCGGCCATGCCGCCGATTACGTTGTCAGCCCCGGCACCTATGACCAGAAACATATTGACCGGATCGGGCGGCTGAAGAACTGCATCGCGTATGGCCCCGGTATTCTCGATCTAGCGCATAAGCCGGATGAATATGTGGGGATCGAGGATATGGAACAGTCCGCGCTTGTCATGGCGCTTGCGCTTGCGGAGTTGCTTGGGGCCTGAGTTCACTGTTCTGCAAATACTCAAATTCCCGGCCCTGCGGCAGGCGGCGTGTTTTGAGTATTTATGGAACGATGAAACCGCTCAGGTGCCGATGGCGATATTGTCGATCAGGCGCACCCCTGCCAGCCAGGCGGCCGCAAAGAGCCGGGCGGGGCGCGTCGGGGAGGCCAAGCTCGACAAATCGTCCTGTGCGCGCAGATCGAGGTAATCGACCCCGGTAAAGCCCGCCCGTTCCAGCCGCGCCAAGGCGGCGGCGTGGAGCGGGCCAAACTCGGCGCCCGCGCGCAGCCCTTCGGCGATCTGCTCCATCACCTCGTGCAGCACGGGGGCCGTGGTGCGAGCGCGGTCCGACAAAAGCAGGTTGCGCGAGGACATGGCCAGACCGTCGATTTCTCTGATCGTGGGGCAGCCATGCACGGTGATCGGAATATCGAGGTCCGTCGCCATCCGGCGCACGACCATAAGTTGCTGATAGTCCTTTTCGCCAAAGAAGGCGTCGGTGGCTGCTGTCTGGGTAAAGAGTTTGGTCACGACGGTGGACATGCCGTCGAAATGGCCGGGGCGATAGACGCCCTCCATCACATCGGTGAGACCGCCCACCGAAACCGTAGTGGCGAAATGCTCGGGATACATCTGATCGCCATCCGGCACCCAGAGGGCGTCCACTGCGAAGCGCTCCAGCTTGCGCGCGTCCTCGGTTTCCGTGCGAGGGTAGTTCTTGAGGTCTTCGGGATTGTTGAACTGCTTGGGATTGACAAAGATGGTCACGATCACCCGGTCGCAGGCTGCCTTGGCCGCCGCGACGAGCGAGAGATGCCCGTCATGCAGCGCGCCCATGGTGGGCACGACGCCAATCGTCTCGCCTGCCAATATCCAAGGCCGGGTGGCGGCACGCAGCGCGCTGAGGTCGCGCAGGATGGGCGCGCTCATCCGCGCGGGGCCTTGTCGGCAAAGGTGTGCTCGGGCGCAGGGAAGGTCCGCGCGCGCACCTCTGCGGCATAGGCGGCAATCGCGGCCTCGCCATCCGCGCCCAGATTGCCGTACCGCTTGACGAATTTCGGCTTGAAGGCGGTGAAGAGCCCCAGCATGTCATCGACCACGAGGATCTGACCATCGCAGCCCACAGAGGCGCCAATCCCGATGGTGGGAATGGGGATTTCGGCGGTGATGCGGTCGGCAAGCGTGGCTGTGACCTTTTCCAGCACTACCGAAAAGGCCCCCGCCGCGCTGACGGCGCGCGCATCGGCCAAGAGCGTCTCGGCGGCATCGCCGCGCCCCTGAACCTTATACCCGCCAAGCGTGTTGATGGATTGCGGCGTGAGGCCAATATGCGCCATCACCGGCACGCCGCGGGCCACGAGAAAGGCGATGGTGTCGGCCATGTGACGCCCGCCTTCAAGCTTGACCGCCGCAGCACCTGTCTCGCGCATAATGCGCGCCGCGTTGCGAAAGGCCTGCTCCGGGCTTTCCTCGTAAGAGCCGAAGGGCATGTCGATCACCAACATGGCGCGAGAGAGGCCGCGCGCGACCGCCTGACCGTGTAGGATCATCATCTCAATCGTGACCCCAAGGGTCGAGGGCAGGCCATGCACCACCATACCCACGCTGTCGCCCACCAGCACGAAATCGCAGGCAGCGTCCATCATCCGCGCCATCGGCGTCGTATAAGCCGTGAGGCTGACGATGGGAGTGCCGCCTTTCATGGCACGGATATCCTCCGGCAGGGGGGCGGTCTTGGTTGCGGTGGCGCTCATGGGCTGAATTCCGGTCATTTCTGCATTGCGGCGCACGCTATCAATCCTCGTCAGAGAAATCCACACCTCTGTTTTCGCACCCGATCCGGCGTGACGTCGCTTTCGTGCGGCGTTGCGTCGGATGGGCTGCGCGCGAAATGGCAGGATTGATAAACATCGGCCCAACTCATGTTACCCGAAGGGAGTCGCTCGTCATGAAAACCCAGGTCAAAGCCCTCGTCGTTGGCGGTGGGGCCGTTGGCACCTCGATCGCCTATCATCTGGCCAAGGCCGGGTGGGAGGATGTGATGCTGCTGGAGCGGGACGAGTTGACCTCTGGCTCGACCTGGCATGCGGCCGGATTGCTGCCGCTCTTCAACATGTCCTTTGCGACCACCCATATCCACAAATATTCGGTCGAGTTCTACAAGACGCTGGAGGCCGAGACCGGGCTGAATGCCGGGTTTGCCGTCGTGGGCAACCTGCGCATGGCGCAAACCCAAGAGCGCATGGATGAGTTCATGCTCTATGCCTCGACCGCTGAGACCTGCGGCGTGCCGTATCAGTGGCTGACCCCGGACGAGATCAAGGAACGCTGGCCGCTGATCAATACCTCTGACCTTAAGGGTGCGCTATATCACAACACCGACGGCTATATTAACCCCGCCGATGTGACGCAGGCGATGGCCAAGGGCGCGCGCCAGCGCGGCGTGATGATCGAGCGCAAGTGGCAGGCGGATGCGTTTCATTGGACCGGCAGCGCGTGGGAAGTGACCTGCACCAAGATGGTTGAAAAGGGCGGCAATCTCGTGCCCTCTGACGAGCAGATCGTGATCACCGCCGAGCATGTCGTGACCGCGAGCGGCAACCACGCGCAGACCACCGCCAAGAAGCTGGGCATCAAGATCCCGGCAATCCCCGTTGAGCATCAGTTTGTCGTGATGGATCAGGACCCGGCGCTGGTCGAGTTCCGCAGACAGGGCGGCAAAGAGCATCCCGTGGTGCGGGATGCCGATGCGCAGAGCTATGTGCGCGAAGAGCGCGGCGGCTGGATTCTGGGCGTTTATGAGAAAAACGCACCGGCCTGTTTTGAATATGGCGTGCCGGACAGTTTCCGAGCCGATCTCTTTCCGCTAGCACTGGAGCGGATCGAAGAGCAGTATATGGCGATGATCCACCGCATCCCGTCCTGCGAGGAAAGCGGGCTCAAGGATGATTTCAACGGGCCGATCTGCTATACGCCCGACGGCAATCCGCTGGTCGGCCCCGCGCCGGGGCTGCGCAATATGTGGCTGGCCGAGGGATTTTCCTTTGGCATCACGGCGGCGGGCGGCACCGGCTATTACCTCGCGCAGTTGATGGTCAATGGCGAGGCCGAGATCGACATGGCGAGCCTTGATCCCAAGCGCTATTCCTCGAACTGGATGACGACCGAATTTGCCGCGCGCAAGAACGAAGAGTGCTACGACCACGTCTATATCCTGCACCACCCGGACGAAGAGCGCCCGGCCTGTCGCCCGCTGCGCACGGCGCCTGTCTATGACCGGCAAAAGGCGCGCGGCGCGCAATTCGGGTTCGTCAATGGCTGGGAACGCCCCAACTATTACGGGCCTCTTGATGCGCCGGAGAACTTCGACCATGACGCGCGCAGCTTCCGCCGGGGCGGCTGGTGGCAATACGCGGTCGAAGAGGCGAAAGCCATCCGCGAGGGCGTCGGTCTCATCGACGCCACCGCCTTTTCCAAGCACATGGTCAAAGGGCCGGGGGCGACCGCATTCCTTGATTGGTTTACCTGCAACAAGCTGCCCAAGGTAGGTCGGATCAACCTGACCTATGCGCTGACCGATCACGGCACGACGCGCACGGAATACACCATCGTGCGCCTCAAGGAGCATGAGTATTACCTTGTCTCTGCCGGGGCTTGGACCGAGTATGACGCCGATTACCTGCGCAAATCGGCAGAGGATATGGCGGGCGAATTCGGCTATATCGAGATTCAGGACGTCACAACGCAATGGGGTGTCTTTGCCATCGCCGGGCCGAAATCGCGTGCGGTGCTCAATGAGGTGATCAAGGATGCCGATCCGGCAACCGCGCTCAGCAACAAGCGGTTCCCGTGGCTGTCGGCGCAGCGGATCGAATTGGGCATGTGCCCGGTCAATGCCATCCGCGTGGCCTATACCGGCGAATTGGGTTGGGAATTGCATCACCCGATCGAGATGCAGACCTACCTCTTTGATCTGCTTGAGAAAGCTGGTGAAAAACACGGGATGAAGCTGGTTGGAGCCCGCGCGCAAAACTGGCTGCGGCAGGAGAAAAGCTATCGCGCCTTTGGCAATGAGCTGGGCCGCGATGCCACCCCGCTCGAGGCCGATCTGCCGCGGTTTGTCGATCTGGACAAGGAGTTCCGTGGCAAGGCGCGGATGATCGAGACCGGCGTCCGCGCGAAATGCTGCACGCTCTTGATCGACGGTCCTGCGGATGCCGATCCCTGGGGACGTGAGGTGCTTTATACCGAAGGTGGCGAGCGGGTCGGGCGGCTGACCTCGGGGGGCTATTCGGTGGCTTTCGGCAAGTCCATCGGCATGGGCTATGTCAAGCCCGAGCAGGCGGTCGAGGGCACCAAGCTCAAGGTCAAGATGCTGGATCAGCTTTGGGATGCGGTCGTGACCTGCGACAGCCCCTATGATCCGAAGAACGAGACGATCCGGAAGGACGGGTAACAAAGCAAAGGGGGCGCCATTTGGTGCCCCTTATTTCCAATGGGTGCCCAGCCAGTTTTGCCAATCCCCTTCGGACCCGGCAAAGACGTTGATATCGACGCCCCCTTCGATCCCCGGCACAATGCCCGTGCCGGTGTATTGCCAAAAGGTCCAGCGTTTGCCGGGGTAAACTTGATCGGGAGTTCTCGCCACGGAGCGCAGCCAGAATTCCACCCCCTCGATCTGTCCGATGCCGGTTTGTTCGTAGAATTCCGGTGTGGTGTAGATGATCGGGCGCTGGCCGTAATACCGCTCGACGATATCGAGGAAAATCTGCGCTTGCCTGCGCACCTCTGCCCCCGGTGGGCGCACCACGCAGGTGGGGGAAAACGGGTTCCACTCCATGTCGAGCACGGGGGGCAAGGCGCGGCCCCGGCGGGGCACATTCTGGATGAACCATTGCGCCTGCACCTCGGGCGCGGTGCAGAAATAGTAGAAATGATAGGCCCCGCGCGGGATGCCCTCGCGCGCGGCCAATTGCCAGTTGCGATCGAATTGTGCGTCCTTGAGATCGCCGCCCTCGGTCGCCTTGATAAAGGCAAAGGCCACCCCCGAGAGCGCCACGCGCCGCCAGTCCACCTCGTTCTGGAACCGCGCCACGTCGATGCCATGCACCGGATAGCGTGACGGCCCGCGCGGTCCGAAATCGACCGGGGCATAGTCGCCGAACCGCTCGGTTGCATGGGCGGGCAGGGCGATGAGAAGGAAGAAGAAAAAGAGCGCGCGCAGCATCAGGATACCTTGGACGGGATAACTGTGCTGACCGTAACCCAAACGGACGCTCATGGTCAGCCGTTTTTGTGCGGGCGACCGGTTTTCCGCCAAGGCAACGCATTGGGCGCGCGCATTGGCGGCAAAAATCACTTTGGGCGCTCAGCGATCAAGAGCAGATTGTTGGCAGGCATCGCGCGGGTGTCGATCAGGACCAATCCCGCCGCGCGCAGCCAGGCCTGGACATCCTCCAGATCCTTGTAGCCGATGGCGGGGTCCTGTGCGATCAGGCTGGCGTGGAACCGGGCGTCGCCCTCGGATGTGGCCTGTCCCTCGCGCAGGAACGGTCCATAGAGCGCAAAGCGTCCCGCCGGGGCGAGGGCATGGGCCACCTCTTGCACCAAGGTTTGCGCCTCGGGTGTCGAAATGAGATGCAGGAGGTTGATGAGCACGATCAGGGCGCGCTCGCCCGCCTCTGCGCCCCAGCCCGCTTGCGTTGCGTTGAGGGGCATGGCCGCGCGCAGATTGGGCAATCCGGCCTCCGCCGCCCAAGCGTCGATACTGGCGCGCCGCGTCGGATCAACCTCGGACGGTTGCCAGTCGAGACCGGGCATCGCACGCGCAAAGCCCACGATATGCTGACCCGTGCCGCTGGCAATCTCGAGCGCGCGGCCTGTCGCAGGGGCTATGCTGACGAGCGCCTCGGTGATGGCCGCCGCGTTGCGTTCAGCCGAGGGTGCATGCAGTTTGGCCCCGTCGCCGGCATGCGCGATCGACGCGGTGGGCGGAAGGGGGCGTTGCTCCATCGGCTCAGGCCTCTTCGGTGCGGTCGGTGGCAGGGGGCGGTGCGGGGCTGAGGGCGGCCAGCCGCGCATAGAGGGCCGCGTCCATCTCGAACTCGAGGGCGGCCAGCGATGGCGCGATCTGGGCGGCAGAGCGCCCGGAAATGATCGGCACGGGGTTGGCCGGGTGCTGCGCCGCCCAAGCCACCGCGAGGGTCGCGGGATCGGTGCCCAACTCTTGCGCAATCTCGACAAGGGCAAGGGCGGCCTCTTGCATCCAGCCCTGACCATAGCGGATGGAGTAGCGTTCATTGCCCGTAAGCCGCCCGGTTTCGCCCCGCGCATATTTGCCCGTGAGCAACCCGCCGGCGAGGGGCGAATACCCCGCCACAACCATGCCTTCGGAGGCGGCCATTGGCAGGATTTCAACCTCGGCCTGCCGTTTCACGAGGCTATACATCGGTTGCAGGATCGAAATGGTCAGATCGAAGCGGGCGGCAATGCAGGCGGCCTTCATCACCTGCCACGCGGCGAAATTCGACAGGCCGACATGGTCGATCTGCCCGCGCGCGCGCAACTCGGCAAAGGTTTCCAGCGTCTCCTCGAGCGGCGTGTCGGGATCAAAGCGGTGCAGGTAGAGGATCTCGACTTTGTCCATGCCAAGACGTTTGCGGGAGATATCGAACTGCGCGAGGATATTTTCGCGCCCCGCCCCGCCGGAATACCCGGCCTTGGTGGCAATTGTCAGCCGGTCGCGATAGGGGGCCGCGAACTGGCCCAAGAGCGTTTCCGCAGCGCCATCGGTATAAAGATGCGCGGTGTCGAAATGGGTGATGCCCGCGCCGAGGCAGGCGTCGAACATGGCGCGCGAGGCGGCTTCATCGGCGGCACCGCCAAATTGCATGGTGCCAAAGGCAAAGCGGCTGGCCGGGGTTCCGTCGGGGGAGGTGATATGCGTGCTCATGAGCCGGAGATTGCCACGTGGATGCGGCAAAGAAAAGCTGTCACCTTGCAAGTTGAGACCCATGGCCTTAGGCGGGTAGAGAGAAGCAAACCCGCCGCAAGGAGCGCCCGCGCATGAAAATGCATGAAACCTTCATCAAGCCGATGCACCCGGAGGGGCGCAAGTTCGTGGCGATCTTTGCGCTTGTCACGCTTGGGCTCTTCATGGTCTGGGATGTGCTGGGCTGGATCGGCGCGGGCCTGACGGTCTGGTGCTACTATTTCTTTCGCGACCCCGAGCGTGTGACGCCAGAGCGCCCCGGCCTGATCATCAGCCCCGCCGATGGCATCGTGTCGCTGATCGAACCGGTGGTGCCGCCTGCCGAACTGGGCCTGCCGGACACGCCGCTGACGCGTGTCAGCGTGTTCATGAGCGTGTTCAACTGCCATGTGAACCGCGCGCCGGTCGCAGGCAGCGTCAAGACGGTGGCTTATCGCCCCGGCAAGTTCCTCAACGCGTCACTCGACAAGGCGAGCGAGGATAACGAGCGCAATGGCGTGGTGATCGAGATGGCCGATGGGCGGCTCTTGCCGGTGGTGCAGATTGCCGGGCTGGTGGCGCGGCGGATTGTCTGTTTCGTGAAACCGGGCGCGTCCGTTGGGCGCGGAGAGCGGTTTGGCCTCATTCGCTTTGGCTCGCGTCTGGATGTCTACCTGCCCCAAGGTGTTGCCCCGAGCGTGCGCGTGGGTCAGACCATGGTGGCGGGGGAAACCGTGATCGCGGAGTTGGATCAATGACGCCAGACCCCGAGCCACGCGCGCGCCGCGAGGTGACGCTGGCGCAGCTTTTGCCCAATATGCTGACGGTCGCCGCGATCTGCGCCGGGGTCACGGCGATCCGGTTGGGTGTGCAGGGCGATTACGTGCGCGCCGTGCAGCTCTTGCTCATTGCCGGGGTGCTTGACGGGCTTGATGGGCGCTTGGCGCGGCTCTTGCGTAGCTCAAGCGCCATGGGAGCCGAGCTAGATTCGCTGGCGGATTTCGTCAATTTCGGCGTCGCGGCCCCGCTGGTGATCTATTACTGGGGCCTTCAGGACGCGCGGCAGGCGGGGTGGATCGCGGTTCTCTTCTTTGCCGTCTGCTGCGTCATGCGTCTGGCGCGGTTCAACGTCAGCGCGCGTGAAGAGGGCGGCAAGGGCGGATCGGGGGCCTATTTCCAAGGGTTGCCGTCGCCTGCGGGCGCGCTCTTGGCGATGCTGCCGATGTTCGTGACCTTTGCGCTGCCGGATATGTCCCCGCCGCCTGCTTTCCTCACCGGGCTTTACATGGCCGGTGTCGGCCTTTTGATGATCTCGCCGGTGCCGATCTGGTCGTTCAAGAAAACCCGCATCTCGCGCGAGAACGTCAAGTTCTTCCTCCTGGCCTTTGCCTGTGTCGCGGCGGCGCTGGTGATCTTTACCTGGGCGGCGCTGATCGTGATGTGTCTGGCCTATGTCGGCATGGTGATCTGGGCTGCGCTTTTCTGGTATCCCAACGAGGGTTAGTCGATATAGGCATCGGCCCGCAGACCTGCACGCTCGTGATGGATTGGCAGGGTGCGGCCGTAAAGCTGTTGACAGCGTTCGGGCGTGCCCACCATTCCCGGCTCTTCGACATACGACAGGATGGCGACGTAACGCGGGGTCGCGCCGCGCAAGGGGGCGACCCGGTGGAGCGAATAGCGCCCCCGGAAAATCTGAAGATCGCCGGGTTCCAGCACAAGCGTT
>NZ_JAGPVV010000266.1 GCF_018066915.1 Roseovarius sp. | reverse complement strand
GGCGTTCGATCTCTTGGCCACACCGTCGGAACTCTACTCGCTTGGAACAGGCGGGGGCGCGTGATGCTCTGGCGTCTGGTGCTCTTGCTGGGCTTTGCCGCCCTGCCACTCCGCGCCGAAGAAGTTGTGTTGGGCCTGAGCAAGGACAAGGTCGCGATTACCGCGACCTTTGAAGGCTCTGAAATCCTGATCTTTGGCGCGGTCAAGCGGGAAGAGCCGATTCCGGATATTCCGCTGGATGTCGTCATCGCTGTCGCGGGCCCGTCAGAGCCCGTCACCGTGCGGCGCAAGGACCGTCGCTTTGGCATCTGGGTCAACACGGATATGGTCGTGCTCGATTCTGCGCCCAGCTTTTATGCCGTGGCCACGACCGGCCCGCTCGACAAGGTCATGTCCGATACCGAGGATTTGCGGCATCGCGTCTCGATCCCGCGCGCGATACGATCCGTGGGTGCGGCAAGCATGGCCGAGGATGCCGAGCGTTTCACAGATGCCCTGATCCGCATCCGCCGCGATCAAGGGGCCTATGCCATGCGCGAAGGCGCTGTGGTGCTGGATCAGGAAACGCTATTTCGTGGCGCGATCCAACTCCCGGCCAACCTGACCGAAGGGGAATATCTGACCCGGATATTCCTGACCCGAGAGGGGCGCGTGGTGTCACAACTCGAAACCGTGATCGACGTGCAGAAAGTGGGGCTGGAACGCTGGCTCTACACCCTGTCCCGCCAGCAACCGCTGGTCTATGGCCTGATGTCTCTGGCGATTGCCATCGCGGCGGGCTGGGGCGCGTCCGCAGCCTTTCAAGCGATGCGGCGCGGCTGATGCCGCCGTGGGCCGCGTGCCCGGCCGCCCATGCCCAAACCCTTTGACCACGATAGAGAGCCTATGCGCCTGAACATTGACGTGACCATGGATTATCAACTGACAGGGCATGATACCGTGCTCTTGACGCTCGAGGCGGCCCAGACCGATGGGCAAGCCGTGATCGAGAGCACGCTTGATGTCGAGGGGGCCGATCTGCGTTGGATCGAGGTTGAGGGTATGCCGGGGCGGCGGGTCTGGGCGCATGTGACCAGCGACCGGATGAAGCTGCGGTATCGGGCCTTGGTCGAGGTGACGCGCGCAGGGGCCGCGTTAGAGCGGCTTGCAGGGACTCCGATGCGTGACCTCCCCGGCGAGGTGGTCAGCTACCTGCGCCCCTCGCGGTTTTGCCAATCCGATCTCTTGACCGAGTTCGCGGCGCAGCAGTTTCGCGGGCTGGACGGCGGCGCGCGGATTGCGGCGATCGTGGACTGGGCCCGCTCCGAGATTGCCTATGTGCCCGGCTCTTCCAGCGCCACAACCTCGGCTGTGGACAGCTTTGTCGCGCGCCGGGGCGTGTGCCGTGACTACGCCCACCTCGTCTGCAGTCTGGCCCGCGCGGGCAATATCCCGGCGCGCTACACCTCGGTTTATGGCGCGGACGTGGACCCACCGGATTTTCGTGCGGTGGCCGAGGTGTGGCTTGAAGGGGCGTGGCACCTTGTCGATGCCACCGGCATGAGCAGCGCCGCCGACATGGTGGTGATCGGCTCTGGCCGGGATGCCAGCGACGTGGCCTTTATGGAAACCGAAGACTGGGCGCGCCCGCTCTGGCAAAAGGTCGATGTGCGGCGGGTGTGACGCGCCCCCTCAGCCCCGTCCGATATAGGGCATTTTCGTTGCCATCAGCGTCATGAACTGCACATTCGCCTCAAGCGGCAATTCAGCCATGTGCAGCACCGACGCGCCCACATGCTCGACGTCCATTGTAGGGGGCGGTGCGTCTGGATTGGCGGCGATGATCCCCTCCAGCAATTCGGTGCGGGCGTTGCCGATGTCGATCTGACTGCACGCAATGTCATAGGGGCGACCATCGAGGCTGAGCGTCTTGGTCAAGCCGGTGATGGCGTGTTTGGTGGTGGTATAGGCCACCGATCCGGGGCGCGGCGCATGTGCGGAAATCGAGCCGTTGTTGATGATCCGCCCACCCATCGGGGACTGCGCGCGCATTTGAGCAAAGGCCGCCCGCGCACAGAGAAACATGCCGTTCAGGTTCACATCCACGACCCGCCGCCATTCCTCATAGCTCAGTTCGTCGATCATCGCGGCGCGACCAAAACTGCCGGCGTTGTTGAAGAGCACATCCAGTCGTCCGGCCCGCGCAATGAAATCCTCGAACACCCGCACCACATCGCCGGGGTCTGTGACATCGCCGGGCAGGATGACGGCGTTGTCATGTCCCTTGGCCACAGTCTCGAGCGCCTCGGCGCGCCGCGCCATCAGCCCCACATGCCATCCAGCCCCCAGAAAGGCACGCGCGCAGGCGGCCCCGATACCGGCGCTTGCCCCGGTGATCAGAACGGTTTTCATGTCTCTTCCTCCTGTTCGAGTTGCAGAGGCGCCGGCCCTCCGCGCAAATCATCGACCGTGAGCGGTGCCGTCGGTTTGGACAGCCGGTTGCGCACGATCCAGTGCAGTCGCTCTTCGGCGCGGGTGATCGCCACATAGGCCAGCCGTTTCCAGAGGGGTTGTCCCGCTTCTGACCGGCCCATCTGCGCGGCGGCGTAGATGTCAGGCGCGAACACCTGCACATCAGGCCATTGGCTGCCCTGCGCCTTGTGGATTGTCACCGCCGCGCCATGCAGAAAGGTGGCCCCCATGTTCGCGGCAAAGGGAATGAACGGCTCTTCCTCATCCGGCTTCTCGATCTTGACGATGGAGGCCGCCGAGATTTGCGGGTCTTCGGCCCCGATCACATGCAGGCGCGAAAAGCCGGGTTTGCGCCCCGGCCCGAGGTAAACCACCTGCGCCCCCTTGATCAGCCCGCGCGCCTCGAGATCAAGCCGCTTCTTGCGATGCTTGAGCGGCAGCTCGATCCCGTCACAGATCAGCGGCTCTCCCGCCAAGAGCGCGGTTTCGGGCGCGCCATGCACGGCACGAAAGGCGTTGATCAGGCGGATGCGCGTGGCATTGCGCCAGACAAGGACCGGCGAGCGCGCCATCAGATCGACCTCGACCCGTTCGGCCCATCTTACGCGTTCATCGCGCCGGGCGGCGTCCTCGATCATCCGCTCGAAATGGTGAAACTCCAGCGCAGGATCAGCGAGCGCGTGGGCCAGATCAAGGATCGGGTTATCCGCGTCCTGCCGATGAATACGGCTCAATTCCAGCCGGGCGGGTGCGGGCAGGGTTTCAAACACCATCCCGCCTGTGGATTTGACAGGGGGCAACTGCGCCGGATCGCCAAAGAGCAGAAGGGTCGGGAAAATCTCTTGCAGGTCCTCGAACTGCTGGCCGTCGAGCATGCTGGCCTCATCGACAAAGCCAATATCCAGCGGCTCTTCCCGCCGCTTCCAGCCGGTGATGAAATCCGACCCGCGCAGGCCAGCGGCAGCCAAGGCGCCGGGGATGGATTTGTTGCTCTGGTAAAACGCAAAGGCACGGTCGAGCGCCAGATCGGTCAGACCCTCGATCTCGGGCCGCTCGCCCTGACCGGCCAGCCATTCGGCGATCTTCTCATACTCCGGGTGATAGACGGGGGTGTAGAGAATGCGGTGGATGGTGGTAGCGGGCACGCCACGCATGCGCAGCACGCTTGCCGCCTTGTTGGTAGGGGCAAGGATCGCCAGCGTGCGTTTATCGCGCCGCTTGCGGCTCTCGTAATCGCCGGAAACGATTTCGACACCTGCCTCTTCCAACGCGCGATAGAGCGCCGCCAAGAGAAGCGTCTTGCCCGATCCCGCCTTGCCGGTGACAGCCATGACCGCGCCCTTGCCTTCGCGTGGTGGGGTCAGCAGGCCTGTGTCAATATCTACGCCCACGACGCGCAGCGCCGCCGCGATACGGTCATGCGCCTCGGCCTGATCGGGCGAATAGGTCAGTGCGGTTTGCGTCATGGCGCGACCCTAGCCTTGGTGTGCGGCAGGTGCCAGAGCCAAAGGCGCTTGACCAGCCGGGGCGCACTTCCCTATTGCAGCGCAGCCGGTTACTGTCTGGCAAAAAGACCGGGGGCGGCAACGATCCGCACCTCGCGACCAAGGGGAAATGGACAATGGCGCATATCATCGTCGTCGGCAACGAAAAGGGCGGCGCGGGCAAATCGACCGTGTCGATGCATGTGGCGACGGCCCTCGCCCGGATGGGCCATAAGACCAGTGCGCTTGATCTTGATCTGCGCCAGCGGACCTTTGGCCGCTATGCCGAGAACCGCGCCAAATTCATGGCGACGTCCGGCCTTGATCTGCCCAGCCCGCGCTATCACGAACTGCCCGAAGTGGCGGCGGATCAGCTCAAGCCGGGCGAGAATGTCTATGACCGACGCCTCTCGGCGGCGGTGGCGGAACTGGAGGCCGATAGCGATTTCATCGTGATCGACTGCCCCGGTTCGCATACCCGTCTGAGCCAGGTGGCACATAGCCTTGCCGATACCCTGATCACGCCGCTCAACGACAGCTTCATCGACTTTGATCTGCTGGCCCGGATCGACAGCGATGGCAAGAAAATCCTGGGCCCCTCGGTCTATTCCGAAATGGTCTGGAGTGCGCGGCAATTGCGGGCGCAGGCCGGGTTGCGCGCGATTGACTGGGTCGTGGTGCGCAACCGTCTGGGCGCACAACAGATGGTCAACAAGAAGAAGATGGGCGATGCCGTCGACAACCTCGCCAAGCGGATCGGTTTCCGCGTGGCACCTGGGTTCAACGAGCGGGTGATCTTTCGCGAATTGTTCCCGCGCGGCCTTACACTGCTCGACCTCAAGGATATCGGGGTCAAGGGGCTCAACATCTCGAACATCGCCGCACGTCAGGAATTGCGTGATCTGATCAAGGCGCTGAACCTGCCGGGTGTGACCGCGAATTTCTAACCCTCTGCATGGGTCTCAGATCACGAACTGATCCCGCGCATAGCCTTGGATATAGAGCAACGCAGTCAGGTCCCCGTGATTGATGCGGATGTCGCATTCGGCGGCGACGCTCGGTTTGGCATGGAGGGCTACACCAGCACCCGCGCGGCCCAGCATACCAAGATCATTCGCCCCATCCCCGACAGCGAGAACGTCGGCCTCTGTGATCCCCAGCCGCGCGCTGATCTCTTCCAAAGCCTGAACTTTGGCCGCGCGCCCCAGAATCGGACGGGCAACATCACCCAGCAGACGCCCATTCTCAGTCAAAAGCGTGTTGGCGCGGTTTTCGTCAAACCCGAGATGCGCCGCAACGGTGCCTGTAAAGGCGGTGAACCCACCCGAGACCAGCGCGCAATAGGCACCGTTGGCCCGCATCGTGGCCACCAAGGCTGCGCCGCCGGGCATATAGGTGATCCGGCTTGCCAGAACCTCTCCAATCACCGTTTCAGGCAGATCCCGGAGCAGCGCCACGCGTTCGATCAGCGCGCCCTCGAAATCCAACTCGCCATTCATCGCCCGCGCGGTGATGGCGCGGACATGCGCGCCGACGCCCGCAACCTCGGCCAACTCGTCGATACATTCCTGCTGGATCATGGTGCTGTCCATGTCGGCGAGCAGCATTTTCTTGCGCCGCCCCTCGGTGGGCTGAACCACCAGGTCAACACGTTGGTTCTGCAACTCGGCCCAGACCTCCCACCGGTTGCCGGGCACCTCCGGCATGTCGAACTCCGCCGCCTCGTCGGGGGCCAGCCATTGCACTGCGCCGCCTCCCCAAGCATTGCGCAATGCCTCGGCAAGAGCGGGGTCAAGCGCACCGGGTGCTGCGATCAAGGTGGTGGTGAACATGGGGCAGGTTTCCGATCGTAGGCGCGCGGTGTCGCATTTTCTCACTCAAGCGG
This sequence comes from Roseovarius sp., assembly GCF_018066915.1. Taxonomy (GTDB): domain Bacteria; phylum Pseudomonadota; class Alphaproteobacteria; order Rhodobacterales; family Rhodobacteraceae; genus Roseovarius. Next base: position 371 of record NZ_JAGPVV010000266.1, on the reverse strand, counting down.
CGTTCTAGCGTCATTTCTGCACTTGCGAAAGACCCCGCTTGGCCGTAATCCAGTCAGTGGGACACCCTTCCCCAACGAAGGGCGCTTATCTGAGAGGGTAGCTATATGGCTATTGAAGCACCGGCAACGCGGCCGGAAAATCCGCGTTTTTCCTCTGGCCCCTGTGCCAAAATCCCCACATTCACGCTCGACATGCTGTCTGACGCCCCCTTGGGTCGTAGCCACCGCGCTGCTGTGGGCAAGGCCAAGCTGAAGGCCGCCATCGAGAACACACGCGCCATTCTGGGCGTGCCTGCCGATTACAAGATTGGCATTGTGCCCGCCTCTGATACCGGCGCTGTCGAAATGGCGATGTGGAGCCTTTTGGGCGC
>NZ_JAGPVV010000260.1 GCF_018066915.1 Roseovarius sp. | reverse complement strand
CCGCGAACGGATGACAAGAGCGGGGGACACATTATGACGATGCACGATCTGGCCGAAAAAGGTCTTGTTTTACTGGGCTGTGGCAAGATGGGCAGCGCCATGTTGCAAGGCTGGCTCAAGGGCGGGTTGCCGCCCTCATCGGTCTGGGTGCTGGACCCGAACCCGTCTGACTGGCTGCGCGGCACCGGCGTGCATCTCAACACCGATCTGCCCGGCCAACCCGCGATTGTGCTGGTCGCGGTCAAGCCGCAGATGATGGGCGCGGCCCTGCCCAGCCTTGCCGCCATGGGCAATGGCACGACGCTCTTTATCTCGGTTGCCGCGGGCACGCCGATTGCGGCGTTCGAGGCGACGCTGGGGGCTGAGACCCCGATCATCCGCGCCATGCCCAACACCCCCGCCGCCGTGGCTCGCGGGATCACGGCCATCATCGGCAATGCCCATGCGAGCGCGGCCCATCTTGATCTGGCCGAGGCGCTCTTGCGCGCTGTTGGGCAGGTGGTGCGGCTCGACCATGAGGATCAGATGGATGCCGTAACCGGCCTCTCGGGCTCTGGTCCGGCCTATGTGTTTCACATGATCGAATGTATGGCGCAGGCGGGCGAGGCGCAGGGGCTGTCTCCGGCGCTTGCCATGCAACTGGCACAGGCGACCGTCGCGGGGGCCGGTGCCCTGGCTGAGGCGGCCGAGGAAACGCCCGCGCAACTGCGCCAGAATGTGACCAGCCCCAATGGCACGACGCAGGCGGGGCTGGAGGTGCTCATGCACCCCGACACCGGCCTGCCACCCCTGATGCTGAAAACCGTGGCCGCCGCGACGGACCGTTCCAAGGCGCTGCGCAATGGCTGAGATCACATTCGACGACTTCCTCGCCGTGGATATTCGCGTGGGCCGCGTGACCCGCGCCGAACCCTATCCCGAGGCGCGCAAACCTGCGATCAAGCTCTGGGTCGATTTCGGCCCCGAGATTGGCGAAAAGAAATCGAGCGCCCAGATCACCGCGCATTACACCCCCGAGAGCCTGATCGGGCGTCAGGTGCTGGCGGTGGTCAATTTCCCGCCCCGCCAGATCGGCAAGTTCCGGTCGGAAATCCTCGTGCTGGGGCTGAGCGATAGCAATGGCGATATCGTTCTGATACGCCCGGACCAAGACATTCCCATCGGAGAGAGACTGCATTGAAACGGATACTTGTCACCCGCCCCATGCCTGACCGCGTGATGGACGAGGCCCGCCGCCATTTCGAGGTCGAGACCCGCGACGACAACACCCCGCTCAAGCTGGGGCAGATGCGCGGCGCGCTGGCGCTCTATGATGGGATTCTGCCGACCCTGGGCGATATGTTTCAGGCCGATGTCTTTATCGAGGCCGAGAATTCGCGCTGTCGCATCCTCGCCAATTTCGGCGTGGGTTATAACCATATCGACGTGGCCGCCGCCCGCGCCGTGGGAATCGCGGTCAGCAACACGCCCGGTGCCGTGACGGACGCCACCGCCGATATCGCCATGACGCTGATGCTGATGACCGCGCGCCGCGCGGGCGAGGGCGAGCGTCTGGTGCGGTCGGGCAAATGGCCGGGCTGGAATCCGACGCAGATGCTGGGCCTGCATGTGAGTGGCAAGACAGTGGGCATCATCGGCATGGGCCGCATCGGGCAGGCGATTGCCAAGCGCTGTCACTTTGGCTTTGGCATGTCGGTTGTCTATCACAACCGCTCGGCCAAACCGCTCGATTTCAACGCGCGCCAGCTTGGCTCGATCGAAGAGGTTGCGGCCCATGCTGACATCCTCGTTGTGGCGGTGCCCGGCGGGGCGGAAACCCGGCATCTCATCAATGCTGCCGTCTTTGCCGCCATGCGCCCGACCGCGCATTTCATCAACATCGCGCGCGGCGATGTGGTGGATGAGGCGGCGCTGATTGCTGCGCTGCAAGAGGGGCGGATCGCCGGGGCGGGGCTTGACGTTTACGAGCGGGAACCGATCGTGCCCGACGCGCTCAAGGTGATGGAAAACGTGACGCTGCTGCCGCATTTGGGCACCGCAGCGCTCGAGGTGCGCGAGGCGATGGGCCTGATGGCGGTCGAGAACCTGCGCGCCTTTTTCGCCGGGGAAACCCCGCCCAATCTGGTGAATTGATTTATGAAAGAGTAGCCCGCGTCCCTCTCGGGGCGCGTGCGCCTACTCGATCTGTCGCCCGCTCAGCACCTCGAAGGGTTCGAGCTGGTCGCCATTGATCCAAGCGTATCCGCCCGCATCAGTGCGCACCATGGCGTAGGGCGTCCAGCCGGTGCTGCGCCACCAGCTTTCATACTCGTTGGTCTCGGCGTTCACGCGCCATTGGCCATCGTCGCGGCGACCATCGCCCAGCAAGTAGACCGTGTTGCCATCGGGTTGAAAGAACTGCCGATAGTCGGTGCCGGACCAGCTTCCGACAATGGTGTTGCCCGACAACAGCGCGGTGATTTCGGCGGCGGTCATCTGCGCGGGTTGCGCTGTGACGGGCCAGCCGAAGGTGAGCACTCCGGCGCTCACGAAACCCAGAACAAGACGGCGATGCATGATCACTCTCCTTTGTTGCGGCGGACACTATCGCAAATCCTGCGCCAAGGTGCGACTCGATTCTTTTGGGCGTGGCACCGGCATTGCCGCAACGTCACCCTCAAAACGCCGCGAAATCCTGAAATATCTCTCCATATCGTGAGACAGCTCACTGAAAAATTAATACTCTTGTGCCATACAGACCGGATGATCGACATGTCCTATCCTGCCTATTCGCGCGCCGAACGTCTTGCCGACGGGGCGGTGCATATTGCCGGCCTCTTGGCGGCGCTCACCGGTGTGGGGGTGCTCTTTGCCATGTGGGCGCTGCGCATGGACGGGGTGACGCTCGCCTCGACCATCGTCTATTCCGGCGCGCTCTTGTTGATGCTGGGGGCCTCGGCGGCCTATCATCTCTATGCCCATACCGCCGCCCGGCCGATCCTGCGCCGTCTGGATCACGCGGCCATCTATGTAAAGATCGCGGGCACGTTCACGCCGCTCAGCGTGCTTTTGGGCACGGCCTTTGGGTATGTCGTGCTGGCGGTGGTCTGGATTCTGGCGATCTTTGGCGCCGTGACCAAGATCCGGGCCAAGCCCGGCCAGATGCCGACCGGCTGGTTGCCCTATGTGGCGCTGGGCTGGATCGGGGTGGCGCTCTTTATCCCGCTCACGCCGATTCTGCCGGGGCATAGCCTCGCGCTGCTGCTGGCGGGGGGGCTGCTCTATACGCTGGGCGTGGTGTTCTACGCGTGGGAGAGTTTGCGCTTTGCCAATGCCATCTGGCACCTCTTCGTGGCGCTGGCGAGCGGGTGCTTTTTCATCGGGATCGCCTCGGCCCTCGCGACTCGTCTCTGACGGGGCACGAGAGCTTACAAGATCAACAGGCAAACCTTACAATCTGTAAGGTCTCTCAGGCGTGCTTGCCCGCCTTCAAGAGGCTGAAGACATCGCCGTTGCGGCAATAGTCCGGCGTCGCTGTCGCGGCCTTGTTCCGTGCCAGCCAATGATTGCAGGCTTCGGGATTGGCGCAGCCCGTGCAGGCCAGAACCACATCCCCCAAGGCGTCGAAGGTCATCTGCCCTTCCATGATTTTCTGTTCAAGATCAACGCCCAAGGTGTTGGCCATCCGGTCCACCAACTGTGCGTGACGTTTCAAGGTCGAAGTGCTTTGCATGTTATTGCCCCTCTGCTGCCCCGCCACTGTGCCTCAGGTCGCGGCTGCGCACCTTGACCTCGATCAAATCGCCATCTCGTCGAGATAGGCGCGCACGCAGTCCTGCACATGGCGAAACCGGTCCCCACCCAGTTTCTTGCCGCCATACCAACGGGTTACCACGACGACATGATCGCGCAAATCGGCGCGTTCCAGCATGCGCAGGATCACTTGCCCTGCACCAGCTTCGCCATCGTCGCCCTTGAGCGGGGTGCCATCGCCGAGAAGGACAGCCCAGGTGTTATGCGTGGCGCGAGCGAATTTCTTGTCCTTTTTCAAGGCCTTGAGGAATTCATCCACCGCCTCGCGGGTCTGCGCCGCCCCGCCCGAGACCGCATAGCCTGATCCCCGGTCGCTGACGACGCCCTTTAGCTGCCGCATGTCACAGCCCGGCAGCCACCCGGCGCACAGTTTCGATCCGCTGGGCATTGGGCGGATGCGTTCCAAGGAAGCGATTGCCGGGATCGGGCAACTGGCTAAAGAATTCCGCGCCCCGCACCGGATTATAGCCCGCGTTATGGGTGATCACGGTGCCAAGGGCATCCGCCTCCAGCTCGAAATTCTTGGAATAGCTGCGCGCGCCGACCCCGGCGCCGATGTCGACCGCCTGATCCACCATCGTCTGGCTCGCGCCGGTGATCGCCGCCAGACCGCCCAAGAGAATCGCCCCTGCCGCTGCATTCTGCTGTTGCCGCGGGATATGGCCCGAGATGTGGTGGGCCGCCTCATGCCCCATGACAAAGGCCAATTCATCCTGATTACGCACCTGCGCGATCAGGGGGAGCGTGAAGGCCAGAATGGGCTGTCCGTTGCGGTCAAGGGTCTGATAGGCATTGGGCGGCTGACCGGGCCGGTCATCCACGACGATCCGGAAATCGCAATTTGCGCGCGGAGAACGGGCCCGACATTCCCGCTCAGCCACAGGCTCAACCCGTTGAACAACCGTGATGAATTGCTCGACCTGCGCGCGTGTGGGGGTTGCGGCCACGGGGCGCGGTGCCGCCTGTGGCGCAGGGCGGCTGACCGGCCCTTGATCCACCACCTCGACGCAGCCCACCACGGCGACCAGCCCCAGCACAGATATCCAACGCATCCGCAAACCCTCTGCTATTCTCTATCTATTCATATGTTCTAGCAGGCTTTCGCGCCTCTGACAGGTGTTTTCCACCGGGTCAGTCTGCGCTTGCAAAGACCTGCCAACGCGATAGGCTAGACCCATGTTTTCCATCGAGCACGAATTCGACGCCACCGTGATCACCCTTGTTGACGAGGGGGCGGCGCCCTTGGGCGAGGATGTGATCATCAATGCCTTCGAGGAATGTGTGACGATCGAGCAATACGATCCCCGCACCGATCGTTTGCACAAGATCACGCTCTCGATGGGGCAGTTGCGTGATCTGCGCGCGGCGCTTGATCTGCCCGAGGGGGTCTATATCCAAGCGCCGGACGCCAAATAGAGCCTCAGCCGCCTATCTGGCGCAGGACCTCTGCGGCGGCAACCGTGGGTGTCATATCGCCCGCCGCCACTCGGGCGGCATAGTCCTGCATCGTGGCGCGTGCCGAGGGGGTTTCGAGCCGCGCCAAGAGACCCTGCCGCACCTCTTGGCCGAACCAATAGCGCGCCTGCTCGGCCCGCCGCCCGTCGAAATGCCCGGTCTCGCGCCGCCAGTTGACCAGCGCGGTCATCTCGTCCCATGCCTTTTGCAGCCCCTCGTCCTGCAAGGCGGATACGGTCATTGCCTTGGGATAACCCTCAGGGTCCTGAGGCCGTTTGCGAAGGAGGCGCAGCGCGCCCGCGTAATCCGAACAGGTGCGCATCGCCGCCGGTTTGAGATCGCCATCGGCCTTGTTCACGAGGATGAGATCGGCCATTTCCATGATGCCGCGCTTGACGCCCTGCAACTCGTCGCCGCCCGCTGGGGCCAACAAAAGCACAAAGATATCAGACATTTCCGCAACCACGGTTTCGGATTGCCCGACGCCCACCGTTTCGATCAGCACCACATCGAACCCCGCCGCCTCGCAGAGTGTCACCGCCTCGCGGGTGCGGCGCGCTACGCCGCCCAGATGACTCTGGCTGGGGGAGGGGCGGATAAAGGCCGCTGGATCACGGCTCAGCCGCTCCATCCGCGTCTTGTCGCCAAGGATCGAGCCGCCAGAGCGCGCCGAGGATGGATCAACCGCCAG
>NZ_JAGPVV010000238.1 GCF_018066915.1 Roseovarius sp. | reverse complement strand
CCGCCGACTTGGAAAAGGCCTTTCTCACCGCCCGCTCCGAGGCCAAGGCCGCCTTTGGCAATGACGAGGTCTATATCGAGAAATATCTGACCACGCCGCGCCATATCGAAATTCAGGTGTTCGGCGATGGCAAGGGCCGCGCCGTGCATCTGGGCGAGCGCGATTGCTCGTTGCAACGCCGCCATCAAAAGGTGCTGGAAGAGGCCCCCGGCCCCTGCATCACCGCCGAGGAACGCGCGCGTATCGGCAAGATCTGCGCCGATGCCTGCGCGAACATCCAGTATCGCGGTGCAGGCACCATCGAGTTTCTCTATGAAAAGGGCGACTTCTTTTTCATCGAGATGAACACGCGCTTGCAGGTCGAGCATCCCGTGACCGAGGCGATCTTTGGCGTCGATCTTGTGCAGGAACAGATCCGCGTGGCCGAAGGCCTGCCGATGTCCTTCACCCAAGACGACCTCATCATCAATGGTCACGCCATCGAGGTCCGCATCAACGCCGAGAAACTGCCGGATTTTGCGCCGCGTCCCGGTCGGATCACCCAGTTTCACGCCCCCGGCGGACTTGGCGTGCGGATGGATTCGGCGCTCTATGATGGCTATAAAATCCCGCCCTATTACGACAGCCTGATTGCCAAGCTGATCGTGCATGGCAAGGACCGTCACAGCGCCCTCCAGCGTCTCGCCCGCGCCCTTGGCGAATTGATCGTCGATGGCGTCGACACCACCGTGCCGCTCTTTCACGCGCTCTTGCAGGAAGAGGACATCCAGTCCGGGAATTACAACATTCACTGGCTGGAGCATTGGCTGGAAACAAACCTGCGCGACTGAGGTCTCGTGCGAGGGACGGACAGACGCGAATGGCCTCTTTGCTGCCTTTCGTCCCAAGCCCCTGCGCGCGGGCTCACTCCCGAAGGGCGCCGCGCGTCGCACCGCATTAGCCAAACGTCCCCGTCAGGCCAACCCAGCCCGTCCGCCCCCTAGACCTTGCCGGAAATCACCCGAGCGGCCGCCGCCAACCCGCCCTCACCATGCGGAATATCGAGCGCGGCCAACCCGGCCTCGATCGCTCCAAGCGCCCCCAGAACCATATGCGCATTGACATGCCCCATATGGCCGATGCGGAAAAATCCGTGCCACGCCGGATCACCCGGCTCTGCCATGCCAAGACCGATCCCCAGCGTCACGCCCGCATGATCCTGCACCCAGGACCGCAACCGCGACCCATGCGGTGCGCCGATCCGAAGCGCGGTCACGGCCCGGCTGCGCAAGGCAGGATCAGCGATATTCAACTCGAGCGGCCCCACCTGCCCCCAAGTCTCGCATGCGGCCCAGATGGCCCGCGCCAGCCGGTCATGCCGCGCCCAGACCGCCTCGATCCCGCCCTCTGCCGCGATCAGGTCGAGCGCCGCACGCAACCCGTAAAGGTGATGCGTGGGCGCAGTGCCACCGAAATACTGATAGAACATCTGCGGGTCGGCCCGGTTGGTCCAATCCCAGTAGCGACTGACCAGAGGCATCTTCTTGCGCGCCTCCGCCGCCTTGTCGGAAAAGAACACAAACGCCAGACCGGGCGGCACCATCAGCCCCTTTTGACTGCCCGCAACCATGACATCGACACCCCAATCGTCCATCTCGAACCGGTCACAGGCGAGCGAGGCAATACAATCCGCCATCAAAAGCGCCGGATGCCCGGCCGCGTCCAGCGCCGCCCGCACCCCGGCAATGTGATTGAGAACAGAGGTCGACGTATCGACATGGGTGGCCAGAACCGCCTTGATCGTGTGCGCCTTATCAGCACGCAGTACCTCTTCCAGACGGGTCAGATCAATCGGCGACCGCTTGCCGAAATCCAGCATTTCGACCGCGATCCCCTGCCCCTGCGCCACATCCGCCCAACCATGCCCGAACCGCCCCGTGGCCGGCACCAGCACCCGGTCGCCGGGTTGCAGCGTATTGGCGAGCGCCGCCTCCCACGCCCCATGCCCGTTCGAGATATAAATCGCTGCATGCTGACATGTGCGCGCCACCGCGCGCAAATCCGGGATCAACCCCGCCGTCATCTCGATCAGATCGCCCTCGTAGATATTCGGGGCGGCACGGTGCATGGCGCGCAGCACCTCTTCGGGCATGACCGAGGGGCCGGGAATGGCCAGATAGGCGCGACCGTGGGCGAGGCTCATGTGGGGGAACTCCTGCTTCTTCGCGCCGCACCTTACGCCCTTGGCAAGCGGCGTCAATCGCTGCTGCAAGGCGGCACGCCTGTGCAAGGAAAGCTTTTCAATCGCCACCAGCAGCAAGAAAATTCACAATTTTCTTGTCCGGAATTATTCAAGAACCCCGGCCCCCGCGCCGATACGCCTTCGCCAATACCTCCGGGTCCACCCCGCAAAGATAGCGGATCAATGTCCAGAGGTTGCGCGCGCCTCGCCACAGCCATCCTTCGCGCTGATACCGCGCCGCCGATGTCGTTACCGCCAGCGGCAAAAGCGCGATACGCCCCTTCAGCGCGCGCGCGATGGCCACATCCTCCATCAGCGGAATATCGGCAAATCCGCCCACCGCCTCATAGTCGTTGCGCGCGATCAAGAGCGCCTGATCACCATACGGCAGCCCCAGCACGCGGCTGCGCAGATTGGCCCAGCCCGCCACCAACCGGGGCATGACCCCGGCCGCGTCGAACGCCAGCCGAAACGCAGCAGGCCCGCCCTGTGCCATGCGCGCACTGACCACACCAGCCCATCCCGGAGGCAGCACCGTATCGGCATGCAGAAACAAGAGCCAGTCGCCACCCGCCACCTGCGCTCCGCGCCGCAACTGCCCGCCACGGGATGCCGCGCCCTGCACGATCACCGCCCCCGCCGCATCGGCGATTTGCAGGGTGGCATCCTCTGATCCGGCATCGCTGACTATCAACTCGCGGATCAATCCCGCCTCCAGCCCTTCCATGAGTGCCGCCAGACAGCTCGGCAGGCCCGCACCCGCATTCCGTGTCGGAATCACCACCGAGAGTGCTGCGCGCATGATGACCCCTGTTGTGTCTGCTTGCTTGACCTATATTACACCCGAACAACACGGGGGAAGAGGCATGACGCGCCGTATTCTGGAGATCACCGGCACCGACGCCCTGCATTTTCTGCAAGGGCTTGTGACCAACGACCTGCACAAACTGGATCACGGGCTGGTCTATGCGGCGATCCTGACACCGCAGGGCAAGTATCTGGCCGATTTTCTGCTATCGCGGCACGGCGATGCGATCTGGCTCGATGTCGATGAGAGCCTGGCGCCCATGCTCCTGCAACGGCTGACCATGTACAAGCTGCGCGCCAATGTGGCCATCACCGAAACCGCCCTCAGGGTGCGGCGCGGCACCGGCCCAGCCCCAGACGGAGCACTTGCCGATCCGCGGCATCCGGACCTCGGCTGGCGCCTCTATGGCGATGAGGGCGGCGACGACGGCAGCGATTTCGAGCGAATTCGCGTGGCCCATTGCATCCCCGAAACCGGGATTGAACTGACCCCTGATACCTTCATTCTCGAGGCCGGGTTCGAGCGCCTCAATGGCGTGGATTTCCGCAAGGGCTGTTACGTCGGCCAAGAGGTCACGGCCCGGATGAAACACAAGACCGAGTTGCGCAAGGGTCTGACCATGGTCGCCGTCCATGGCACAGCCGCCATCGGCAGCGATATCCTGACCCCCGAAGGCAAACCGGCAGGCACGCTCTATACCCAATCCGGCGGGCGCGGCATCGCCTACCTGCGCCACGACCGCGCCACGTCGGGCATGACCGCCGGCGAAGCACGGGTGGACCCGCTCTCAATCCCGGCGCACTAGAGCATGTTGCTCAAAAGCGGGAACCGATTTTGAGCTCCTCGAACATGCGAAATCAATAGGTTAGAGCGTGTTGCATGAATGCAAATGAACACAACACGCTCTAGGTGCAATACGCGCAACCGCATCGCGCATCCATGTTGGATCAGAAAAATTAGGGTAATGGTGGGTGATAAGGGATTTGAACCCCTGACATCTTCGATGTGAACGAAGCGCTCTACCACTGAGCTAATCACCCGCCGTGGGGGCTTTTAGCGTCACTCTTCGCCCTGTGCAACACCCTCTTTCATATCTTCGTCACTGTCTTCGTCGTCGCTCTCGGTGTCTGGTCCGGCACCGGGTTTTGCCTGCCGGATCTTGGCCACGATGATGCGGGCATTGGCCATGTCGCGCACCCGGTTGATCTTGATCTTGCCCAAGGGCGGCAGGTTGATTTCGCGGCCCTCGGCCAGTACTTCGCCCAAGACCGCAAGCACCGCCTCGATCACGGGCTTGGCATTTTTCTTCTTGATGTCGCCTTTGGCCAGAACCTTGTCGATCAGCTCTTGCTTCTTCAACTCCGGCCCGGCATCGGCGGGGATCGCGTCGGCCACCGTGAGCGCGATCACATTTGTTGCACCGCTCTCCACGGGCGTGGTCTCGAACGCGTCTGGGGTGGCGACCTCAGGCGCGCTATCCGCAGCCGCGGATTTGCGCGGGGTGCGGGGCTTGGCCGTCGTCGTTTTGGCGGTCGTCCGGGTGGTCGTCTTGCGCGGGCTCTTGGTCTTGGCCTTGGTCGTCATGATGCGCCTCAATTGTTTCGCTGCTGGAAACACGCTAGCGCGGAGGCGATTGCTTTACCAGTCAGACTTGTGGCTCTGAACCCTAATCAGGCGCCCTGCCCGGCCCCATTTGTGCCCCGGCGAGGGCCCGTGATCCTTGCAAGAAAATCAGCGGTTGTATTCCCCCACAAGACGGCAGAGTATCCCGCGCTGCACCCGAAACCGGATCAGGGATCGGGGCGCGTCCTTGCCGTCCTGCGCACCGCAGGCCGCAAGGCTTATTCATATCGGAGAAATCACCATGCGCATGATGCTTTTGGGCCTTCTGGCCTCACTTGGCCTGACCGCCTGCGAAACCATTCAAGGGGCCGGCCGCGACGTTCAGGACGCTGGCCAAGCGATTGAATCAGCCGTCGAATCCTAAGACCTTCGCGGATCAAAACCGCACCAGAGCTTTTCGCTGTTGCAGCGGAAAGCCCTAGTTGTCCATCTTGAGCGCGGAAATGAACGCCTCTTGCGGGATGTCCACCTTGCCGAATTGCCGCATCTTCTTTTTGCCGGCCTTCTGCTTTTCCAAGAGCTTCTTCTTGCGCGTGGCGTCGCCGCCATAACACTTGGCGGTCACGTCCTTGCGCAGCGCTGACAGAGTCTCGCGCGCGATCACCTTGCCGCCGATGGCCGCCTGGATCGGGATCTTGAACATGTGGCGCGGGATCAGATCCTTGAGCTTTTCGCACATCGCCCGACCGCGCGCTTCGGCCCGGTCGCGGTGGACCATCATCGAGAGCGCATCCACCGGCTCGTCATTCACGAGCACCTGCATCTTGACCAGATTATCCTCGCGATAGCCTTCGAGGTGATAGTCAAAAGACGCATAGCCCTTGGTCACGGATTTCAGACGGTCGTAGAAATCGAACACCACCTCGTTCAGAGGCAGGTCATAGACCACCATCGCCCGCGCACCGGCATAGGTCAGATCCATCTGAATCCCGCGCCGGTCCTGACAGAGCTTGAGCACATCGCCAAGATATTCATCCGGCACCAGAATCGTCGCCTTGATGCGCGGCTCCTCGATATGGGCCACATAGGTCAGATCGGGCATGTCGGCGGGGTTGTGCAGGTCGCGCCGTGTGCCGTCCTTCATGTAGAGATGATAGATCACCGACGGGGCCGTGGTGATCAGCTCGATATTGTATTCCCGCTCGATCCGGTCGCGGATCACCTCGAGGTGCAAGAGCCCCAGAAACCCGCAGCGAAAGCCAAAGCCAAGCGCCGCCGAGGTTTCCATCTCATAGCTGAAAGAGGCGTCATTCAGCGCCAGTTTCTCGATCGCGTCGCGCAGGTCCTCGAACTCGTTGGAATCCACCGGAAAGAGCCCGCAAAACACCACCGGCACCGAGGGCTTGAACCCCGGCAGCGCCTTGGCGCAGGGGCGTTTCTCGTGGGTGATCGTATCGCCCACCTTGGTATCGCGCACCTGCTTGATTGAAGCGGTGATAAACCCGATCTCGCCGGGCCCAAGGCTCTCGACCTTTTCCATCTGCGGGCGGAACACGCCGATCCGCTCGACATTATAGGTGGCCTCGGTCTGCATCATGTGGATGCGGTCGCCACGCTTCATGCGCCCGTCCATGATCCGCACCAGAACGACCACGCCCAGATAGGCATCATACCAGCTATCGACCAGCATCGCCTTGAGCGGCGCGTTCTCGTCGCCCTTGGGGGCGGGCAGATGCTTGACGATGGCCTCCAGCGTCTCAGCAATGCCGACGCCGGTCTTGGCTGACACGCGAATGGCACCGCTTGCGTCAATCCCGATCACATCCTCGATCTGTTCGGCCACCCGGTCACATTCCGACGCGGGCAGGTCGATCTTGTTGAGAATGGGCACGATTTCATGGCCCGCATCAATCGCCTGATACACATTGGCCAGGGTCTGCGCCTCAACACCTTGGGTGCTGTCCACCACCAAGAGACTGCCCTCGACCGCACGCATGGAGCGGCTGACCTCATAGGCAAAGTCCACATGGCCCGGCGTGTCGATCAGGTTGAGGACATAAATCTCGCCATCCTGCGCC
>NZ_JAGPVV010000237.1 GCF_018066915.1 Roseovarius sp. | reverse complement strand
CGACATGCCCGCTTTGATCATTTCCTGCCCCTTGCGCACAAGCGCGTCGAAATCGGGTTTGCGATCCGGGGTGCAGGGGGTCAGCAGGGCGGGGATGGTGCCGTGAAAGACGTCTTTCTTCATGGGAAACTCCTTTGGATTGGCGTTGGGCCGGTGGCGGCGGTCAGTGGCCCACAAGGGCCGGGGCCGCGGCGATCCACGGCGGCGGGGTTGTGGGGGCCAGACCAGATTGCGCGGTCAGGGCACATTGCGCAAGCGAGCCAAACCGCACGGCGCGATTGCTGAGGCCGGGGGCATAATGCGCGTATTTGCCGGAGTTGGTCATCAGGACCTCTGCCGTTGGCGGAAAGACCGGCTCGGAAATCGAGCACCAGCAGATATCGGGCACGATGGTCACACCAGCGGCCTCAAGCCGCGCCTTGACGCCATTCGCGGTGATCGTCACCAGCGTGCCGCGCCCGAGGGTGATGATCGTGGCTACATCTGCATGGGTGTGGTGCCCCTCCATCAGATCGGCAAAGACCACACATTCCGCGGCGGAAAAATGCGGGCTGCCGAGTGCGACCAGATCAACCTTGTCGGCCCCCTGATTGAAACCCTGCCAAGCCTGCGCAAAATCCTGCGCCGTGATGCGCGCGTGATCGGCATCGGGCGTGGGGGGCATGTCCGCCTCGGGCGTGATCCCTTTGATATGCATCATCGGTGACGCAGAGGTGGTGCCATAGGCCGCGCATAGCGCCTTGAGATCATCGTCGGAGGGATGCAATCCCTCCAGCCCGCGCAAGAGCGGGATACGGTCAGGGGCAACCTGACCAACGATCCAGCCCAGCATCGGCCAAAAGGCATCGTCGATGCCCTCGGGCACGTCGATGTCGATGATCCGGCGGGCTGCGCGGTTCTGGTCCAGATAGACGCCAGACCGTGCGGCCCGCCCCGTGAGCGCGATGCACAGGTCCATGAAATCAGCATGCTTGACGGTGCGCGCGCCCAAAACCGTGTTGGCGTAGATGACGGCGTTGCTTTCAGCCCAGGCGATATCCTCGCCCGCCGACGGCTTGTCCTCGAGCAGATAGGGCGCACAGGTAAAACTGGGACGCGCACCCATTTCGACATAGGCATCGGCCAGTTGGCTGGCGGGCAAGCCAAAACTCTCGGCCACGCCCTGCGCGCGCCAGTTGGCGTGATCGACCGAAATGGCGTTCATTGTCGTGGGCACCCGCACCCGCCCGCCCTTGTCCGCCATGGCGCGGGCAAAGGTCAGAAAGGCGGGGCTGGCATAGATGCAGCCGTCGATATGCACGCGGGTCACATCCGTCAGGCTTGGCGCACCTTGGGCGGCGGCAAGTGTGGTGATGATCTCCATCGCCAATTGCGCCGCCTCGCCATGGTCCCCGGCCAGAAAGGCGCGGTCAACGTCCGAGAGGGTCAGACCCTCAGAGGCAACAGAGGTCAGCGGCCACTCCAGATCACCCGCCCGCAGATGGGTGCCGGTAATCACGGCATGGGATTCGCGTGCCAGACGGTCGTAGTCAGAGGCTGAGAGGCGCAGAACAGCAATCGGCCTTTCAAAAAGCCGCGTCGCAACAAGCGCGCCCAAGGTGAGGATATCCTCGCCCTCGCGGAAAACCAGCGCCTTGGGCGCGGTTCCGGCAAAGGCCAGTCCCAAGAGCACGCCGCTTCCGGTGCAAGAGCCGCGACTTGTCGGCATCATCACGACGTGACCGGCCAGCGATTGCCCCTGCTGCGGGTGATGCGCGTCGATGATCCGTCCGCTCAGAGGATCAACACCGCCCCAGACGCTCAGCCCCTCGTCGCAGAGCAGGATCGGCCCCTCAACCTCGGCGGCGACAATCAGGTCCGGCATGAGATCACCCTTTGTTGAAGTCTGTCTTGGCGCGGTCCGGCAGGGATTTCGGAAAAATCCGATATTCGGTCTCCCCCTGCGCACTCCGGATTGCTACTGTTGTGCCCAACGTAAATATATGCTTAAACAATCACGACTGGTAAGAAAAGAAAAATTATGGCCGAAACAGAAAAAACCTCAGTCGAGAGCGCGGCGGATGACTGGGATGTCGAGCGTCATCAACTGCGTGCTGATCTTGGTGCGCGGATGAAGGCGGTCCGGCAGGCCTGCGGCTATACGCTCGAAGTGGCGGCGCAGCGCACGGGCCTTGCCCTGTCGACCATCCACAAGATCGAGAACGGACGCGTCTCGCCAAGCTATGAGAACCTGATCAAGATCGCCCGCGCCTATGATATCGGCATGGAGCGGCTCTTTTCCGCGGACCACGACGCCACGCAAACCACCCGCATGACGGTGACGCGCGCAGGCCAAGGCCGCAAGGTGCGCGCCAAGAATTTCGAATACGAGGTGCTGTGCAACGCACTGGCCGAGAAAAAGATCATCCCGCTGGTGACGCTGGTCGAGAAACGCGCGCCCCTTACGCGCGACGAGTTGGAATCACATGACGGCGAGGAAACGCTCTATGTCCTCTCGGGCCGGGTCGAGTTGACGGTCGAGCATTATGAGCCGGTTATCATGGAACCCGGCGATTGCGCCTATTTCGACAGCACGATCAAGCACGGGCTGCGGGCACTCGATGACACCGAGACCAAGGTGTTCTGGGCCTGCACCTATACCGACGTCGACAAATAACCCGCCCAAGCAAAAGGAGACAGCCCGCATGGCCGAGCAGACCGCGATTTCCGTTGATGACCTCTTGGCGCGGGTGACGTCGATTTTCGAGACTTGCGGCGTGCGCCCCGAGAGTGCCGCAGCGGTGGCGCGGGTGATCGTCGCGGGCGAGCGGGATCATTGCAAATCGCACGGCATCTACCGGATCGAGGGCTGTTTGCGGGTGATCGCGGCGGGCAAGGTCGTGCCGGATGCGGTGCCGATGCTGCACGATACAGGACGCGCGGTGATCGAGGTGGACGCGGGCGGCGGGTTTTCCAACCCGGCCTTTGACGCGGCTGTCGATGCACTGGCCGCGCGCGCCCGTGACACGGGCCTTGCCGCACTGGTGATCCGCGATTGCCTACATTTCTCTGCGCTCTGGCACGATGTCGAGGCTTTGGCCGCGCGCGGTCTCGCGTCCTTGTCGATGTGCCCCAGCTATTCCTCGGTCGCGCCCACGGGTGGCAAGGAGCCACTGCTTGGCACCAATCCGATCGCCTTTGGCTGGCCGCGCCCCGGCCCGCATCCCTATGTGTTTGATTTCGCCACCAGCGTCGCTGCACGCGGCGAGATTGAACTCCACCGCCGCGCCGGCACGCCCATCCCCGAGGGCTGGGCAATGGACGCAGATGGCAATCCGACGACCGACCCCGAGGCGGCATTGGCAGGTGCGATGCTGCCCTTTGGCGGGCACAAGGGATCGGCGATTTCGACAATGGTCGAATTGCTGGCCGGTGCCATGCTGGGCGAATTCATGAGCAAGGAAGCTCTGGAGTTTTCCGGCGGCACCAGCCTCTTGCCGCGCCACGGCGCGCTGGTTCTGGCGCTTGATCCGGCCAGCTTTGCCGCCCGCAGCGGGCGCGATCCGATTGCCGAAGGCGAGCGTCTCTTGAGCGCCATCGGGGCACAGGGCGCGCGCCTGCCGTCCGAACGGCGCTTTGCCGCGCGGGCAAACTCTTTGACCAGCGGCATTGTCCTAAGCGATGCAGAACTGGCGCAACTGGCGCGGTTCGAAGCCGAAGGGCTGGCGGCAGTCGCAGGCTGAGCGCCGGGGCGCTCTGGGCACTATAAGCACGCCCCTGCCCCTTACCCGATCCTTGGCCATGTATCCGAGAGGCGATAGCCTCCCGGCCAGGGATCACTTGGGTCGAGCATGTGCTGCGCTGTGCCGGTGATCCACGCCCGCCCGCTGATCTCGGGACGGATGGCATCCCGTCCACCAACCTGAACCCGGCCCAGAATACGCCCGTGAAACTCTGATCCGATGATGGACACGCCGGTAAAGCGGTCGTCCTCGCCCATCTCGCCCCGCGCCGCGAGGATCGCCATGCGCGCCGACACCGCCGTGCCAGTGGGAGAGCGGTCGAGCTTACCCGGTTGGATCGCCACAACGGATTGCGCGCGCAAGGCAGTCCCCTCGCGCGTGATCGGCCCGGCAAAGAGGCAAAAGGAATGATGCGCCCAATCGGGTTTCTCAGGATGCTCGAAGCGGAATTGCGCATTGGCGGCATTGGTGATCCGAATACCAAGCTCTGCGATTTCGCGCGCGTTCCCCTCGACCAGATCGACGCCAAGCGCCACGGGATCGACCACCACGAAGCTATCCCCGCCAAAGGCCGTATCCACAGTAATCTGCCCGACACCCGGCACATCAAGCGGCACGCCCAGACGGCTGGCAAAGGAGGGCAAGTTCTCGACAAAGATGCGCTCGGCCTTGCCGTTGGCGCAGTCCGCGCGCACCCGCACAAGACCGCCCGGCGCCTCAAGCACCATATGCGTCACCGGCTCTTGCATCGGGATAATTCCGCTATCCAGCAGCACCGTAGACACGCAGATCGAGTTTGACCCCGACATCGGCGGCGTATCTTCGGGCTCCATGATGATCCACGCCGCCTGTGCCTCGGGGTGCTTGGGCGGTACCAACAAATTGACATGCCGGAACACACCGCCGCGCGGCTCGTTCAGCATGAAATTGCGCAGGGTCTGATCCTCGGCGATCCATTTGCGCTGCTCCCAGATCGTAGTGCCGGGGGGCGGGGTTACGCCGCCCACGATGACATCCCCCACCTCGCCCTCGGCATGACAGGACACGACATGAATGATCTTGGTGCTGCGCATGGCGTCACTCTTTGGTTGGGGCTGCGCCGGAGGTGATCCGCATGGCAGCATGGCTCTGTCACAGTCGGCGGGATACCCCGCTGTGCAAGCGTTATGCCCTTGGTGTTGCTTGGGCGTCAATCGCGGCGCATCCCCCGCGCGCCCGTCGCTGATCCACGTCAAGGTGGTTGCGATTTGCCGCCCTATGCTAGAGGACAAGACAACAGGCGCATGCCGCGCCACAGACGTCTTGCAATTTGCGAAGGAGCCACGCTTGGCCCCGGCTGACCAGAAACCCGCCCGACAGGACGCGCCCGAAAAGGCGCGGACAGACCTTGCTGTCGCCGTCCCGGTTCCAGTGCGGCACCGGGATGCAACGGCTTCGAAACCCCGCCGCCGTTGGCAATGGGCGGCGGCGGCGCTTGTGGGCTTGGCCGTTGCCGGGCTGGTCTATGCTCAGGTCTGGATGACCCGCCCACCGGTTGTTGTGGTTGAGACGGCGGTGATGGCCCCTGTCACCCGCGTACTGGCAGTCAATGGCCGGATCGCGGCGGTCAATTCGATCGAGGTCACGTCCACTGTTACCGGCACGCTGATTGCCTTGCCCGTGGCCGAGGGCGACCGGGTAGAGGCCGGTCAACTCCTTGCGCAGGTCGATGCCGAGGCACAGAGCGCCAGCGTGCGACAGGCACAAGCCGCCCTTGATGCCGCGCTCGATGCAGAGCGCGAGGCGCAGGCGGAATATGACCGGGCCGACTCTCTCAGCACCACAGTCGCGCGTTCGGTGCGCGACACCTATGGCTATCGGCTTGAGGCTGCGACCCAAGAGGTGGCGCGCCTCAGGGCAGCTCTCGATCAGGCCCGCGTCCTCTTGACCAACCACACGATCCGCGCCCCCGCAGCAGGCAGCGTCGTGATGCTCGATGTCGAGCAAGGTCAGCTTGTCAGCCCCGCCACGCCCATCCTGACGCTGGCCGACCTCAGCGCGCTTTTGGTCGAGGCGGATGTGGACGAGGCCTATGCCACCCAGATCGCGCTCGACCAGCCCGCTGTCCTGCAACTCGCGGGCGAAACCCAGACGCGCTCCGGTCGGGTCAGCTATGTTTCGCAGCGGGTGGATATCGCGACCGGCGGGCTGGCGGTGGAATTGTCCTTTGACACGCCGGTGATGGCCCCGGTCGGCCTGACGGTGGCCACCAACATCATCGTCGAAGAGCGGGACGCGGCCCTGACCGTGCCCCGCACCGCGCTGACCTCGGACGCAGGCGCACCGGGCGTTTTCGTGCTCCGCGACGGCACCGCCAGATTTCAGCCGGTCACAGTGGTGGATTGGCCCCCCGCACGGCTGATCGTCACGGCGGGGCTGGCCGAAGACGATGTGCTGATCACCGAGGCCACGGGCATCACGGATGGTCAGGCCGTGACGGCAGAGCAACCCTGATGCTCTACGCGGTCAAGATCGCGGCGCGCTACCTGACCGCCAGCAAGGCGCAAACGGCCCTTCTGGTGCTTGGGGTGGCGGTGGGCGTCTTTATCTTCATCTTCATGTCGGCGCTCATTGGTGGGCTGGCGCAATTCATCCTGTCGCGCACTGTGGGCGATATCTCGCATGTCACCATCGAGGCCGAACCGGATGATCCCGCCCTCTTGATCTCGCCCAAGGGTCATGTGCTGCTGGTTGCGGAACGTGGCCGCACCCGCACGGCGTCGCTTTCGGAGGCCGCGACATGGCTGCCTCT
Source organism: Roseovarius sp. (assembly GCF_018066915.1). GTDB lineage: Bacteria > Pseudomonadota > Alphaproteobacteria > Rhodobacterales > Rhodobacteraceae > Roseovarius. The sequence goes on along the minus strand of NZ_JAGPVV010000237.1, from coordinate 3,827 downwards.
CATCGAGGCGGTGCCGGGGGTCAAGGCGGTCTCGCCGCAGATCACCGGCGCGGGGTTTCTCACGCGCGGCGCGCAGGTTGAACAGGTCAGCGTGACCGGGGTCGAGCCGGGGCGCGAATCCGCTATCCTCGATCTGGAGGGGTATATGGTCGAAGGGCGCGCACGGCTGGGCGCGGGGCTGATCGTGTTGGGGCGCGAATTGGCCGATGATCTCGACCTGTCGCTCAATCAACCGCTGCGTCTGCAAAGCTCTGAAGGGGTCACGGCGCTGCTCACCCTCTCGGGCATTTTCGAGACGGGCAACGGGGCTTTGGACGGGGCGCGCGCCTTTGTCAGCCTCTCGACCGCGCGCACGCTCTTTGCCATGCCGCAGGGTGTGAGCCAGATCGAGATAAAGCTTTTTGACCTCAACGCCGCTGATGCCACGGCGCTGCGTATTCGCGGGCTGACCGGGCTTGATGCAGTGCCTTGGACAGATGGGGCCGAACAGTTGATGGAGGCGCTGAGCGCGCAGGCGCAGACCGGCTATTTCCTCAAGACCTTCGCGCTCATTACCATCGTGATCGGCGTGGCCTCGGCGCTCTTGCTCTCGACCTACCGCCGCCGCCCGGAAATCGGGATCATGCGGGCCATGGGCGCCGGGCGCGGCTTTGTCGTGTTTGTCTTTGTCACCCAAGGCGCGCTCATCGGGCTGATGGGCGGGATCATGGGCGCGGGCCTTGGGTATCTGGCACTTCTGCCCTTTCCCTCACGCGACGCGTTCGAGCCGGGCACGCTGCCCATGGACATCACCCAAGGCTCTTACGGGCTGGCCATCACCCTGACGGTGATCGGCGCGATCCTCGCCTCGATCCTGCCTGCGCGTTCCGCGGCACGGGTTGATCCGGTCACGGCGATCGGCCAATGACAGCCCTTCTGGAGGTGCGCGATCTGGTCAAGACCTTTGGCACCGGCGAGGCCGCAACCCGCGTCTTGCGTGGGCTTTCGTTGGCGCTTGCGACAGGCGAGATGGCGGCCTTGCTGGGGCCATCCGGATCAGGCAAGAGCACGCTGCTGACCATCCTTGGAACCCTGATGAAACCCACCTCGGGCCAGCATGTGATGCTGGGCGAGGACCTGATTGCCGCCGATGACCGCGCGCTGACCGAGTTTCGCAACGCGCATATCGGATTTGTCTTTCAGTTCCACAATCTCTTGCCGGATTTCACGGCGCTGGAAAATGTGATCTTTCCCACCGCCGTGCGCGAGGGTCGGGAAACCGCCACGGCGCGGGCGCGCGGGCGTGATCTCTTGGCGCGGATGGGTCTGGCGGAGCGGATCAATTTCCCCTCAACCAGCCTCTCGGGTGGGCAGAAACAGCGCGTCGCGGTGGCGCGCGCGCTGATGAACAGCCCGGAACTTGTGCTGGCGGACGAGCCAACAGGCAATCTCGACCGTGTCTCGGCCATGCAGGTGATGGAATTGATTGCCCAGATCAACCGCGAAGAAGGCACAACCTTCTTGATCTCGACCCATGACGACAAGATCGCATCGCTCTGTCGGCGGCAGATCGTGGTGGGGGATGGGATGGTGACAGGCTGATCCGCTTAGGACCAACCCTTCACCATAGCATCACGCCGCTTTGCCATCCTTGAGACCGCATTGCGCACGCAGGCCCAGCATTTGCCGCGCCTCGCCGCATGTGGCCACCGGGCGCGCGTGGCGCGCGCAGATCTCGACCACCCGCCGCACCAACGCGGCATTCGAGGGCGCAAGCGTGTCGCGATCCTGCCGCACGTTATCCTCAAGCCCGGTGCGGGCATGCCCACCCGCCGCGACGGCCCATTCATTGAGCGTGATCTGATGCCGGCCGATCCCCGCCGCGCACCATGGCGCATCCGCACCGAACAGGCGTTTGACCGTGTGGATGTAATAGTCGAACACGTCGCGGTCGACCGGCATCGCGTTCTTGACGCCCATCACGAACTGAACATAGGGCGTGCCAATGAGTTGGCCGTGATCCGCCATCTCCTTGGCCTTGAGGATGTGGCTCAGATCAAACGCCTCGATCTCGGGCTTGACCTCATGGGCGCGCATTTCCCCCGCCAGCCAATCGACCAGATCAGGCGGGTTCTCATAAACCCGTGTGGGGAAATTGTTGGAACCGACCGAAAGCGAGGCCATATCGGGGCGCAAGGACAGCATCGCGCCCCGCGTCTGGCCCGCGCCCGAGCGGCCACCGGTGGAAAACTGCACGATCATGCCGGGGCAATGCGCCTCGATCCCCTCTTTGAGCCGCGCGAATTTGTCGGGGTCAGACGAGGGCGAGCCATCGTCGTTGCGCACATGCGCATGCACGATGGCCGCCCCCGCCTCATAGGCTTCATGGGTAGACTCGATCTGTTCAGCCACGCTGATCGGCACCGCCGGATTGTCGGATTTCTGCGGCAGGCTGCCGGTGATCGCCACGCAAATAATGCAGGGTTTGGTCATGTCAGCCCCTCCTCTCAGGCCGCTTGTGCCGCGGCGCGCGGCATCCGCGCGAGGGCATCAAGGAAAAACGGGCGGACTCCTTGGGGATGTTCACTCATCGGGAAATCGCCCAATTCGTCCATCACCGAGACCGTGGCACCGGGAATGGCCGCCGCCGTGCGTTTCGCATCCTCGGGCGTGCAGGTCAGATCATAGGCCCCCACCAGCAGATGCACCGGGGTTTTGCCGGTGTCGATCTGCCCCATCCGCCCAATCAGGCTATCGTCGCGGGTGTAAAAACTCAGATCGCCACGAAACACCCCCGGCCCCGACTGCATGAACATCCAGAGCGTATTCCAGCGTTCGGCCTTGGGCGCATAGGGCGAGATATTGGCCGAGACGAGCGCCGCGCCCATCTCGCCGCCATGGGCATCGGGACGGTGGAACCAGTCGATGTCATACCACGCGGGCTGAAAATCCGACGCCTCGATGGCGATAAATCCGCTGAACTGCTCAGGATGCAGCGCCGCCAATTGCAGAGCGATACGCCCGCCCATGGAGCAGCCCGCCAGAATGGTGCGCTCGAGCCCCAGCCCCGCGATCACCGCCAGCACGGTCTCGATATAGGCCTCGGTCGTGAGCAGATATTCTTCGGTCTCGAACCCCTCGGGCGGCAGGGATTTGCCATGCCATGGCATGTCAAAGGCGATCAGGCGATGGCCTGCCGTCACCTCGGCGTCAGTCATCAGATGCCGCCATTGCCGCGTATCGGCCCCGGCGGTGTGCAAGCACAGGACGGGGCGCCCCTGCCCCGCCTCCTCGAAATAGATGCGACGCGGGGTGCCTGCGATCTCGATGTTCAGATAACGGCCTGTGATGGGTTCAACGCTCATGCGACACCCTCCTCTGTGTGGCGGGCCAGCGCCATGACCTCTTTGAAAAAGCGCAGGTTCTTGACCAGACAAAGGATGTCGCCGTCCATCCGCCCGCGCCCGATCTTGGCCAGCCCGAAAATGTCGTGAAATCCCGGTGCGGGGCGCGCCTGCCAGAACTGTTCCAGCGCATCGGCATCGGTGCGCAGCGCAAAGCGCCACGGTGTCTTGCGGCTTGGACCGGCCATGACCGAGGTGATCTGCCCCTTGTCGAAGGTCAGATAGATTTCCTCTCCCTCTATCTCGACCAGCACCGTCTCGGAAAACAGCCGTCCAAGGCGCAAGAGATGCGGCTGATCCTTGAGCCGTGCCTCTATCTCGCGAAATCTGTCGATCACCTCTGCCTCCCTCTTGATGCTGCGGATGTGCTAGAGGTGGCATTTAAGAGGCCGGTTGATCCATGCCGGACGGGGTATCACGCGATACCGCCTGCGGCATTGGTTT
>NZ_JAGPVV010000235.1 GCF_018066915.1 Roseovarius sp. | reverse complement strand
GATCAGTATTTCGCAGCGGCGGTGATTATCGCGGCGCTGCTGGCGGTGGGCACCGGCTTGCGGTATCTGCTTGTCACACGGTTGGGCGAGCGGGTTGTCGCAGACATCCGCAAGGCGGTGTTCGACCGCGTGATCGGCATGAGCCCGGCGTTTTTCGAGCGGCTGATGACCGGCGAGGTTCTCAGCCGGATCACCACGGATACCACGCTCATTCTCTCGGTCATCGGATCGTCGGTCTCGATCGCGCTGCGCAATCTGCTGATCCTGATTGGCGGCATGGGGCTTATGATGCTGACGTCGGCCAAGCTGACGGGGCTCGTTCTCTTGATCGTGCCTCTGGTGATCGTGCCAATTCTCACCTTGGGGCGGCGGATGCGGGTGCTCAGCCGTGAGAATCAGGATTGGATTGCGCAGAGTTCCGGCAATGCCTCCGAGGCGCTCTTGTCGGTGCAGACGGTGCAGGCCTTTACCCATGAGGGCGAAAGCCGAGCGCGCTTTGCGGATGTGACGGAAAAAAGCCATGACGCCGCGCGCCGCCGGGTGAATACCCGCGCGCTGATGACGGTGATCGTGATCTTTCTGGTCTTTACCGGCATTGTCGGCGTGCTCTGGATCGGAGCGCGGGATGTGCGCGCGGGCGGCATGACGGCGGGCAGCCTTGTGCAGTTCGTCATCTATGCGGTGATGGTTGCGGGCGCGGTGGCGGCGCTCTCGGAAATCTGGGGCGAGTTGCAGCGCGCGGCGGGGGCCACCGAGCGTCTGGTCGAACTCTTGCAGGCCGAAGACCCGGTGCGCGATCCTGCGCGCCCCATGGCTGTGCCGCGCCCGGTGCGGGGCGAAATCGCCTTTGAGGATGTGCAATTCGCCTATCCATCGCGCCCCGGTATTCCGGCTCTGGATCACGTGACCCTGACCATACGCCCCGGCGAGACCGTGGCGCTTGTCGGCCCCTCGGGCGCGGGCAAGACCAGCGTCATTCAACTGATCCAGCGGTTCTATGATCCGGATGCAGGGCGCATCACGCTGGACGGTGTGTCCCTCGCGGATATGGCGCGGCACGAGTTCCGCCGCGATCTGGCACTTGTGCCGCAGGACCCGGTGATCTTTGCCGCCTCTGCCCGCGAAAATATCCGCTTTGGTCGGCTTGACGCCACCGACGCCGAGATCGAAGCGGCGGCGCGGGCAGCCAATGCGCATGACTTCATCCTGCGCCTGCCAGAGGGCTATGATACTTATGTGGGCGAGCGCGGTGTCATGCTCTCAGGCGGGCAAAAACAGCGCATTGCCATCGCCCGCGCCATCCTGCGCGATGCGGCGGTTCTGTTGTTGGACGAGGCGACATCCGCGCTTGATGCCGAGAGCGAGCGCGCGGTGCAATCGGCGGTTGATGCCATGGCGCGGACCCGCACCACGATCATCGTCGCCCACCGGTTGGCAACAGTGAAAAAGGCCGACCGTATCGTGGTGATGGATCAGGGCCGCATCGTGGCGCAGGGCACGCATGACAGCCTTGTGGCCGAGAATGGTCTCTATGCGCGGCTCGCGCGGCTGCAATTCACCGATGGCGAGGCCGCCTGAGCGGCTTTCTTGACGCTCTGTCAGGATGGGATTTAGTGAACCGCCTCGCAAACACGTCCCGTTCTGGAACAGTGTGCAGTTTACGCCGGGCGCGAATGTGAGGTGCCCCCGCGGATCATCCCTCAAAGGGACATGATCCGCGTCCCATCCCCAATCGCGCCAGAATGGGGCCTGTGTCGAGCGTTCCGATCGTCCCTGCCACCCGTCCGCGCGGATCGCTGAGCCGCGTTGCGATATAGGCCCCCGCCACCGCATCCGGTGCCTGTCGCATCAGCACCGAGGCGGTCAGGAGCGTGGCGAGGCTCTCGGCATACCACCGCGCCTGTGCTTCTTCGGGCAGCTTGGGAAAGGTCTGCATATGCGCCTTGAGCGCGGCATCAAAGCGGCGATCTTGCCCGGCGACGCTGGCCAGTTCCGCGCTCAGCACGTCACCAGCCAAGGGCTCATTGCGCAGGGTGCGCAGGATATCAAGACAGATGACATTGCCCGATCCTTCCCAGATCGAATTGAGCGGCGCCTCGCGGTAGAGCATCGGCAGGGGGGTATCCTCGACATAGCCCATGCCGCCCATGGCCTCCATCGCCTCATAGACCACACCGGGGCAGAGCTTGTTGCCGAGGAATTTCGCAAGCGCCACGCCAAGGCGGGCAAACGCGCGCTCCGCCGCACTCCGCCCGTCGAACGCCCGTGCGACATGCAGCCCAAGCGCCAGCGTCCCCTCCCAATCGAGCGCAAGGTCCGCCAGAACGCCGCGCATCAAGGGCTGGTCGATCAGTTGCTTTTGAAAGGCCGCGCGATGGCTTGCCCAGTAATACGCCTGATCCAGCGCCGCGCGCATCAATCCCGCCGGGGCCATGGCGGTATCGAGCCGCGTGTGATGCACCATCTCGAGAATGGTGCGCAGCCCCGCGCCCTCATCGCCGAGCCGATGGGCAATCGCCCCGTGATACTCGATTTCGGCCGAGGCATTGGCGCGATTGCCAAGCTTGTCCTTCAACCGCTGAATCCGGATGCCATTGCGCGCGCCCTCAAGCCAGCGTGGCACCAGAAAGCAGGTGAGCCCCTCGGGGGCCTGCGCCAGTGTCAGAAACCCGTCCGACATTGGCGCAGAGCAGAACCATTTATGCCCGACAAGGCGATAGGTATCGCCTTCGGGTGTGGCCGTGGTGGCATTGGCGCGAATGTCCGATCCGCCCTGTTTTTCAGTCATCGCCATGCCGAGCGTGGCACCCGGCTTGCGCGACAGGGGCTTGGGTGCCGGATCATAGGCGCGGGCCGTCAGTTTGGGCACCCAGTTGGCAAAGAGCGCCTTGTCAGCCCGTAGCGCGGGCACGGCGGCATAGGTCATGGTCATCGGACAGCACACGCCCGGCTCGACTTGAGAGGTCAGATAGACCATCGCGGCATGGGTCGCATGCCCTCCCTTCGCCCCCTCCCATGGCAGGGCGGCGTAACCTGCGCCGATGCCTGTCCGCAGGAGGTCGTGATACGCGGGATGAAACTGCGCCTCATCGAGCCTGCGCCCCCCCGCGTCGAACAGCACAAGGTCCGGCGGATGGCGATTGGCCGCACGCCCCGCCGCGCGCATCGCCTCGGTGCCGATCCGTCCGCCGTAAGCGGCCAGCACCTCGGGGTCCGCCCCGGCTGCTGTCGCATGGGTTTGCAAGCCCGGATCGCCCGCCCAGAGGTCAAGATCGCCCCGCGGCGCGGGCTGGTTCGTCACCTCATGGGTGCCGAGCATGTCCTCTGGCGGGCTGTCGTGCATCGGGCTCTCCTCTGGCGGGTATGTTAGAGCGCAGGGCCGTCTGGCGAAAGGGGATTCACAAAGCAAACCGCCTGTGGCATGGTGCCCGTAACGCCCGGAACGAGGCGGAATGACGAGGCAGAGCATGACACCCCGCAGCCGCCCTTGGGGCCTGTTGATCTTTTTCCTGATCGCCTTCTTTCTGGGGGCCTATTTCACCTTTGCCGCCGTTCAGGGCGACTACGGCCTATTCCGCCGTGCCGAAATCGACGCGCAGAGTGTGGAGTTGCAGGCCCAGCTAGAGGCGCTCAACGCCCGCGTGGCGCGGATGGAGAACCTGACCCGGCGCCTGTCGGACGGCTATCTTGACCTTGACCTGCTCGATCAGCAGGCGCGCGAAGTTCTGGGGCTGTTGCGCAGCGACGAGATTGTGATCCGCTGAGGCGAGTCACGCCTCGGCCTTTTTCTCCCAACGTCCGCCCGCTTCGGACCAGTATTGTGCGGCACAGCCTGCGCCGGTCAGCGCCTTCCACTGACCGCGCGCCACCTGAACCGCCGCATCGTCATTGCCGTCAAAGAGGATACAGACCCGCTCCATCGCCTGCACCTCCTCGGCGCGCACCTCGGCCCCGTCGATTGCCATGAGGCAGGCCGCGCCATTGGGACGCGCGCTGTCGGTTGTGAGCAGAATCGGCTGATCGGCGTCATGCGGCCCGCCTGCAATGCCATGCGGCAGAAATCCATCCTCGGCCCCCAGCCAGAGCCGCTCATCCAGCCAGACAAGCCGCGCCGCATCCCGCCCCCGCACCGCCACGCGCCAGCCCGCGCCCAAGGACTTCTCCAGAAGCATGGGCAGCGTCGCCTCGAGCGGCTGGCGCGTCAGGTGATAGAAATAGACAGCCCCCATCAGCTCTCCTCGAGCAAGTCCGCCACCAGACGGTTGAGGGCAAGAACGCCCCAGCCGGTCGCGCCCTTGGGCGCGTAGGTCGTGTCGGCCTTGACGCTGGCCACGCCTGCAATGTCGAGATGCACCCACGGCATGCCCTCTTGCACGAAACGGTGCAAGAATTCCGCCGCCGTGATCGTGCCCGCCGGTCGCCCGCCAGAATTCTTGATGTCGGCGATCTGGCTTTTCATGATATCGGCATAGCCTTGCCCCAATGGCAGACGCCATGCGCCTTCGCCTTCGGTCTTGGCCGCGCGCAGGAAGGCGTTGCAGAGGCCTTCGTCATTGCTGAGCACGGCGGCGTTCTCATGGCCCAAGGCCACGATGCAGGCCCCCGTAAGGGTGGCCAGATCAATCATGCCGCGCGGTTTGTAGGTCTCCTGCGCATACCAGAGCACATCGGCCAGCACGAGGCGGCCTTCGGCGTCGGTGTTGATCACCTCGATGGTGTCGCCCTTCATCGAGGTGACGACATCGCCGGGACGTGTGGCGCGGTCCGAGGGCATGTTTTCCACGATGCCCACAAGGCCCACGACATTCGCCTTGGCGCGGCGCAGGGCCAGCGTGCGCATGACGCCCGCCACGACGCCCGCGCCGCCCATATCCATGGTCATTTCTTCCATGCCGGCAGCGGGTTTGAGGCTGATGCCGCCTGTGTCGAACACCACGCCCTTGCCAATCAGGGCCAGAGGCGCCTCGCCCTTGGGGCCGCCCATCCATTCCATCACCGCCAGTTTCGAGGGGCTGATGCTGCCTTGACCCACCGAGAGAAGCGCGCCCATCCCGAGCTTTTCCATATCCTTTTCTTCGAGGATGGTGATCTTGAGGCCCAGATCCTTCATCGCGGCGATACGATTGGCGAATTCGGTGGTGGTCAGGTGATTGGCCGGTTCACTGACCAGATCGCGGGTAAAGAACACACCATCGGCGAGGGCCAGCACCGGGGCGGCTTCGGCCTTGGTTTCCTCTGGCCTGCCGGTCATCAGTGTCACGGCACCGGGTTCCTTGGGGCCAGTCTCGGACTTGGGCGGGGTCTTGTGCGGGGTAAAGTCATAGGCGCGCAAGAGTACACCCAACAGCACGTCGACCGGACGCCGCAGCGCCGATCCAAGAATGAGAAGCGGTTTGTCGCCTTTGATGCGGCCAAGGTTTACGCCTGCGCGGCGACACTCAGCTTGGCTGGCGCTGCGTGGCAGGATGACGACATCGACCGCCTCTGCCGCCATGCCCGACGGCCAGTTGATGGTGATGACGTCGCCCGGTTTCTTTTCGTTCAGAGCCGCCGCCTCGACCAGCCGCGCAAGGGTTCCGCGTGTCATGCGGTTGATCTTGCGCGCGCCTGCGTCCAGCTTGCCTTCGGGGGGAATGATCACCGCAATACGGCCGGGCGCTGTGGCCATCGCCTCCAGATCGGTTTCGGCAAAGACAACGGGCAGGGGTCGGGTCATCGTGGGCTCTCCTTGGTTCGGCTTCGCCCAGACCTAGCGCGGCTTGTCGCCAATGACCAGTTAGCAGTTTTCCCCCGCAATCAATTCCGCTAGGTTGCCCGGCAATACTGCTGCCACGGGGGATAAGAGTGACCAGATTCGACAGATACATGCTGTCGCAATTCATGGTTTTGTTCGGTTTCTTTGCGCTCGTTCTGGTGTCGATCTTCTGGATCAACAAGGCGGTGCGCATGTTCGACCGGCTGATCGGGGATGGCCAGCCCGCATGGGTTTTCGTGGAATTCACGGCATTGACCTTGCCGGGGGTGATCGGTGTCGTGCTGCCCATCGCCGCCTTTGCGGCGGCTGTCTATGTGGTCAACCGCCTGTCGAGCGAGAGCGAATTGACCGTGATGCAGGCCACGGGCTATTCGCCGCTGCGCATGGCCCGTCCGGTGCTGGTGTTCGGGATGATCGTGGCGGTGATGATGTCGCTCCTCGCGCATTTCCTCATTCCCACCAGCCTGAGTCAGCTGCGCCTGCGTCTGGACGAGGTGTCGCGCAACATCACGGCCAAGCTGCTGAGCGAGGGGGAATTCCTGCATCCCGCACCCGGTGTCACCTTTTACATCCGTGAAATCACCCAGTCGGGCGAATTGCGCGACGTGTTCCTGTCTGACCGGCGCGACCGCGAGGCCCCGGTGACTTATACCTCGTCACGCGCCTATCTGGTGCAAGAGGGGGGCGGCACGCGGTTGGTCATGGTATCCGGTTTGGCCCAGAATATCCGCGCTGAGCAGAACCGCCTCTTCACCACCTATTTTGACGATTTTTCCTATGACATCAGCAGCCTCGTTCGAAAAGATGTGGTCAACCTCGATGAGGTGGCCTTTGCTGGCACGCTCGAGATGCTGCGCGACCCTGAGGCCGTCGCGGTGCGCACCGATGTGAGTTTTGGGGCCGTGATGGTCCAGATGCACGGCCGCATCACGGCGGCGCTTTTGTGCGTTATTGCCGCGCTTGTGGGGTTCTGCACCCTGCTTGTGGGGGTGCATAGCCGGTTCGGTGTCTGGCGTCAGGTGCTGGTGGCCTTTGGCCTCTTGGTCGGGATCAAGATCGTCGAAAGCCTTGTGATCGCACCGGTGCTGGTCAATGGGGCGCTCTGGCCGTTGCTCTATCTGCCCGCGCTGATCGGGCTTGGGCTTTCGGCAATTCTTCTGACGCTGGCCAGCTATCCGGGCCTTTTGCAGCGGTTGCGGCGCAAAGCCCCTGCGGCCGAGGTGCCGACATGATTCTCGAGCGCTATTTCGGCCGCCGGTTTTTCATGAGCTTCATGGCGGTGACGATCACGATGATCGTCATCATGGGGCTCATCGACCTCATGGATGAGTTGGGCGATTTCCCGGAGCTGGCCTTTGGTCAGGTGCTTGGAATCGTGCTGCTCAAACTGCCCGAAGCCTATTATGAAATCATCCCGCTGGTGATGATCCTTGCCTCGGTGGCGCTTTTCCTGCGGTTGGCGCGCTCGTCCGAGATGGTGGTGTTGCGGGCCTCGGGCCGCTCGGCATTACGCGGGCTGCTGGCGCCTGCGGCGGTGGCGCTTGCCATCGGTCTCTTGGGTCTGGCGGTGGGCAATCCGCTGGTTGCGGCCACCTCGAAACGGCATCACGATCTGGTCAATACCTATTCCGGCCAGACCTATTCTGACCTCGCCATCGCCTCGGAGGGGCTGTGGTTGCGGCAGGGGGGCACGTCGGGCCAGACGGTGATCTATGCCGCGCGTTCGAGTTCCGATCTGAGCACGCTCTATGGCCCCAGCTTTTACGACTTTGCCCCAGACGGTCAGCCCCTGCGCCGCATCAGCGCCAGCACGGCGCGTCTTGAGGCGGGGGCATGGATCCTTGAGGACGCCAAGATCTGGGACCTCGCCGAGAATATCAATCCCGAAGCTACGGCGCGCGAAGAGGCGCAGTTGACGGTGCCCTCGGACCTGACCCAAGACCGCATCCTCGACAGTTTCGGCAGCCCGGAATACATCCCGATCTGGGAATTGCCCAATTTCATTGACCAATTGGAAGAGGCCGGGTTTTCCGCCCGGCGCTATGCCATTTGGTTCCAGAGCGAATTGGCGCAGCCGGTCTTTCTGGTGGCGCTCGTGCTTATCTCTGCGGCGCTGACCATGGGGCACACGCGCGGGGCCAATGTCGGGCTCTCGGTGCTGACGGCGATCCTTTTGGGCTTTGGCCTGCATTACGTGCGCAATTTCGCGCATATCTTGGGCGAGAACGGCCAGCTTCCGATCCTCTTGGCGGCCTGGGCGCCGCCTGTGGCATCGCTCTTCATCGGTCTCGGTATCCTTCTGCATCTGGAGGACGGATGACCCGGTCTTTGCGCCTTGTCCTTGGCCTGCTGCTCGCACTCGCAACCCCGCTTGCGGCGCAGGAACCCCCCTCTGATCCGGCGGTTCTGGTCGCGGATGACGTGCGCCTCACAGCGGACAACCGTCTGATTGCGACCGGCAATGTCGAAGCGCTCTATCAGGGTCGCCGCCTGACCGCGCGCGAGATCACCTATGACCACGGCACAGGTCAGTTGGAGATCACCGGGCCGCTCACGCTGACCGATGTCGAGGGCGCGTTGGTCGTGGCCGATAGCGCCGAGCTTGACCGCGATCTGACCAATGGCATTCTGCGCGGCGCGCGGATCGTGATGCAGGATCAATTGCAACTGGCGGCGGTCGAGATGCGCCGCACCGATGCGCGCTTCAACCAGCTTTACAAGACTGCCGTGACCTCCTGCCGGGTCTGCGACAACGGGCGTCCGCCGCTCTGGCAAATCCGGGCGCAGCGGGTGATCCATGACGAGCAGGAACGCCAGCTCTATTTCGACAACGCGCAGTTTCGCATTCTGAACACCACCGTGCTCTATCTGCCGCGCCTGCGTCTGCCTGATCCGACCGTGGACCGCGCCCGCGGGTTTCTGACCCCGTCGCTGGTGAATTCGTCGCTCTTGGGCACCGGCATCCGTGTGCCCTATTTCATCCCCATCGGCGAGAGCCGCGATTTGACGTTGGCACCGTTCCTTGCAACCAACTCAAAACGCTTGGAATTCCGTTATCGGCAGGCGTTTCGCAAGGGCGAGATCGAGTTCAACGGCGCCGTAGCAGAGGATGACTTCAGCCCAGATCCGACACGCGGCTACCTGTTTGGCACGGGTCGATTTGAATTGCCCCGAGATTTCACCCTGCGGTTCAATGTCGAATTGGCGAGCGACGACACCTTCTTGCTGGATCACGGGTTCTCTGACAAGGACCGCTTGATCAATGAGGTGTCGATCGAACGCGCGCGACGCGACGAATATATCCGTGGCGCGCTCACGCATTTTCAGTCGCGCCGCGTGGGGGAGAGCAACGCCACCCTGCCCACGCTGGCGGGCAACGCCGAATATGAACGCCGGTTCTTCCCGGCGCGTCTGGGGGGCGAATTGCGCTTTGGTGCGGCGCTGCACAGCCATTATCGCAGTTCGGACTCCACGCTGGCCACGCTCGACCGCTTTGCCGATGGGCGCGATGTCACGCGATTCACCAGCCGGCTGGACTGGTATCGCGGCTGGACGCTGCCGGCGGGGGTGCTGGCCAGTTTCCAGACCGGCCTGATCCTCGATCATTTCGAGATTTCGCAGGCGGGCATCACCGCCGCGTCGCAGGCGACTGAATTGACCCCCACGGTCGCGCTGGAACTGCGGTGGCCGCTGCTCAAGTCCACGCGCCAAGCCGTCACCCACGTGATCGAACCGGTGGCGCAACTGTCGTGGAGCGGAGGATCGAACCCCGATATTCCGCTTGATGAGGCGACCTTGATCGAGTTCGACGAGGGCAATCTCTTTAATCCCTCAAGGTTCAGTGCTCCAGACCGACGCGAGCGAGGCTATAGCGCGGCCTACGGTGTAAGCTATACCCGGTTCGATCCGGCGGGCTGGCAAGGAAGCCTCGCACTCGGGCAAGTCTGGCGGGAAGAGCGACTGCTCGAGAGCGATGGCCTGACCCCCAGCTTTTCCAAATCATCAGGGTTGCGTGCCCGTGCCTCGGATCTGCTGATTGCCGGACAGTTCCGCAATTCCACTGGCTTGACCGTCACGGCGCGCGGCCTTTTCGATTCCATGTTCGACACGACCAAGGCCGAGGCCCGCGCCAGTTGGCGCAACGATGACACCAATATCGCGGCCACCTATGTCTGGCTTTCGGCCGATCCGGCCGAAAACCGACCAGCGAAAGTGTCGGAATGGGCCATCGACGGCAGCTATCGCTTTGCCCGGCACTGGACCGGCCATGCCGAATGGCGGTTCGACGCAGCGGCAGAGCGGAGTGTGCGCGCGGGCGCGGGGCTGACGTATTCCAATGAATGCGTGGACATCACGCTTTCGGTCTCGCGCCGCTTTACCTCTTCGACTATCCTTGAACCGGAAACCAACATCGGCTTTACGGTAGGGTTTACGGGGTTCTCGTCCGCGACCCGTGATCCAAGCTTTACCCGGACCTGCAGGAACTGACCAGAATGACACCGATCCTCCGCCGCCTGATTGCCGCTCTGACCCTTGCCGTGACTGGCCTGACGGGGTGGTCCCTGAGCGGGGGGATGGTGCAGGCGCAAAATCTCTTCTCGCCGCAGATCCATGTGAACGATCAGGCGATCACCGGATACGAGTTGCAGCAACGCGCGCGTCTTTTGACCCTGTTTCGCGCCCCCGGTGATCCCCAGCGACTTGCACGGGAACAGCTGATCGAGGAACGCATCAAGCTCGATGCCGCCCGTGTCTCGGGGCTGGTGCTCGAAGATGATATGGTGCGCGCCGGGATGGAAGAATTTGCCGGGCGTGCCAATATGACCGCGGATCAGCTCATCGCAGCACTGGAACAGGCGGGCGTGTCGCAAGAAAGCTTTCGCGAATTTGTCCGTGCCGGGATCACCTGGCGCGAGTTGACGCGCGCGCGCTTTGCCGCGCGGGTGTCCGTCAGCGATGATGATCTGGAACGTGCGACGCGTGCCCTGACCGGCGGTGCTGCGGTGCGCGTGCTCTTGTCCGAAATCATTCTGCCCGTGACCAGTCTCGAGGATGCCGAGGCCAAGCAGGCCTTGGCCGCCTCCATCGCCGAATCCGCCAGCGAAGGTGCCTTTGCAGAGGCCGCGCGCCGCTACTCTGCCGCTCCCTCTGCAGGTCGGGGTGGGCGGATGGACTGGGTTGCACTGTCGGAATTGCCCGCAGGGCTGCGTCCCATCGTGCTGGGGTTGGCCCCCGGCGAGGTATCCGATCCGCTGCCGCTCGATGGGGCCTTGGCGCTCTTTTACATGCGCGACATTGAGGAGACGACGGTGCCAACGCCCGAATATTCCGCCATCGAATATGCCGCGTATTACATCCCCGGCGGGCGCAGCGAAGCGGCGTTGCAGCGCGCGGCACAGGTGCGGGCGGCGGTGGATACCTGCGATGATCTCTACGGTGTGGCGCAAGGCCAGCCGCCCGAGGTGCTCGAGCGTGGCTCCAAGGCGCCCGAGGAAATTCCGCAGGATATCGCCATTGCCTTGGCGTCGCTCGATCCCGGTGAAAGCTCGACCAGCGTGACGCGATCCAATGGTCAGACGCTGGTGTTCTTGATGCTCTGTGGCCGTTCGCCCAAGCTGGATGGCGAAGCACCTTCGGTCGAGGATCTGTCGAATTTCATCCGCAACCAGCGGATCGAATCCTTTGCCAACGGCTATCTCGAACAGTTGCGCGCCGAGGCGCGGATCGTCGAGAAGTGAGCGCGCCCATCGCGCTCAGCTGTGGCGAGCCCGCAGGCATCGGGCCGGAAATCGCCGCTGCCGCATGGGACCGCCTGCGTGGCGCGCTGCCCTTCTTTCTGATTGGTGATCCGGGGCATCTGCCCCCCGGCACCCCAATTGCCGTGATCACTGACCCTGCCGAGGCCTCTGCCGCCTGCGCCCTTGCCCTGCCGGTCTTGGTGCATGAGTTTGAAGGTCCGCTGACCCTTGGCACGCCGAACCCCAGCCATGCGCGCGGCGTGATCGACGTGATCGCGCGCGGTGTCGATCTTGTGCAATCCGGCGCAGCGCTTGCGCTCTGCACCGCCCCTATCCACAAACAGGCGCTTCAGGATGGGGCCGGCTTCGGCTTTCCGGGGCATACCGAATATCTTGCGCATCTGGCCGGAGTGGACCGCGTCGTGATGATGCTGGCCTCGGATCAATTGCGGGTCGTGCCCACGACCATCCACATACCGCTCAAGGACGTGCCGCAGGCGCTGACGCCCGATCTGCTGGAAGAGACCATCCGCATCACCCATGCCGCGTTGATCCGCGATTTTGGCCTCAGCGCGCCGCGTCTGGCGATCGCGGGCCTTAATCCCCATGCCGGAGAAGGCGGCAAGATGGGGCGCGAAGAGATTGAGGTGATCGCGCCTGTCTTGGCCCGACTGCGGGCTGAAGGTTTTGATCTACGTGGACCGATGTCGGCGGATACGATGTTTCACGCAGCCGCCCGTGCCACATATGACGCCGCGATCTGCATGTATCACGATCAGGCGCTCATCCCGATCAAGACCCTGGATTTCGACCGGGGCGTCAATGTCACGCTCGGCTTGCCCTTTATCCGCACCTCGCCAGATCACGGCACGGCTCTCGACATCGCGGGTCAGGGGCGGGCCAATCCCACATCGTTGATCGAGGCGCTGAAACTGGCGCAGATCATGGGCGAGGCGCGCCGCGCATGACCACGGTCGAGGATCTTCCGCCACTGGCCAAGGTCATTGCGGCACATGGTCTGTCTGCCCGCAAATCCTTGGGTCAGAATTTCCTGCTGGATCTCAACCTCACCTCTAAAATCGCCCGACAGGCCGGGGATCTGACCGCCTGCGATGTTCTTGAAATCGGCCCTGGTCCCGGTGGATTGACCCGCGGGCTCTTGATGGAGGGCGCGCGGCATGTGCTCGCCATCGAAAAGGACGCCCGCTGTTTGCCTGCGCTGCAAGAGATTGCCGAGGCGGCACCCGGGCGTCTGACGGTGCTCAATGCCGATGCGCTCGATCTTGACCCTCTGGCGCATCTGACACCGCCTATTCGTGTGGTGTCGAACCTGCCCTATAACGTGGGCACCGAATTGTTGATCCGGTGGCTCACACCGCCGGAATGGCCGCCTTTCTGGCAGTCGCTCACGCTCATGTTCCAGCGCGAAGTAGCCGAACGGATCGTGGCGCAACCGGGGGGCAAGGCTTACGGTCGTCTGGCTCTCTTGGCCCAGTGGCGCGCGGTGCCGCGTATCGTGATGCACCTGCCGCCGGGGGCCTTTACCCCGCCGCCCAAGGTCTCGAGCGCGGTGGTGCATCTGACAGCACTATCCGAGCCGCGTTTTCCCGCTGATCCCAAGATATTGGAGCGCGTTGTCGCCCGCGCCTTCAATCAACGCCGCAAGATGCTGCGGGCGGCGCTCAAGGGGGCGGCACCGGATATCGAGGATCGGCTGCTCTCTGCGGGGATTGCCCCCACAGATCGCGCTGAAACCGTAAGTCTGGGGCAGTTCTGCGCGCTCGCACGGGTGATGCCGGGCGGGGCAGAGGCGTGAGGGCCTCAGGTTCCTGATCACCTATGCCCCGACTTCCCCAACGTAAAATTCCCTCTCGCAACCGAGGCGCGATTGGTGTATGAAATAGTTTAACGCTAAACTATATTTGCCAACAAGGAGTCGCCACCTCATGGTTGCCCGGAAAAGCACAAAGAAACCAAACGTTTCAGCCGAAGATCTCAAGCAATATTACCGCGATATGCTGCTGATCCGGCGATTCGAGGAAAAGGCTGGCCAACTTTATGGCATGGGCCTGATCGGCGGCTTCTGCCACCTCTACATTGGTCAAGAGGCCGTCGTCGTGGGGCTCGAGGCCGCCGCCGAAGAAGGCGACCGCCGCATCACCACCTACCGCGACCACGGACACATGCTCGCGTGCGGCATGGACCCCAACGGCGTCATGGCCGAGCTTACGGGCCGCGAGGGCGGCTATAGCCGGGGCAAGGGCGGCTCGATGCATATGTTCTCGACCGAAAAGCGGTTTTACGGCGGTCATGGCATCGTGGGGGCCAACGTGCCCTTGGGCGCAGGGCTGGCATTTGCGGACAAATACCTTGGCAATGACCGCGTGACATTCACCTATTTCGGGGATGGCGCGGCCAATCAGGGGCAGGTCTATGAGACCTTCAACATGGCCGCCCTCTGGCAGTTGCCGGTGATCTTCGTGATCGAGACCAACCAATACGCCATGGGCACGTCGCAGAAACGCTCGACCTCCAGCCCGGATATCTACACGCGCGGGCAGGCCTTTGGCATTCCCGGCGAGGCGGTCGACGGCATGGACGTGTTGGCCGTGAAAGAGGCGGGCGACAAGGCCGTGGCGCACTGTCGCTCGGGGGCTGGCCCCTACATTCTCGAGATCAAGACCTACCGCTATCGCGGCCATTCCATGTCTGACCCCGCCAAATATCGCACCCGCGAAGAGGTGCAGAAAATGCGCGAGGAAAAGGACGCCATCGAACACGTGCGCGAATTGCTGGTGTCGGGCGGTCATGCAACCGAAGAGGACCTCAAGGCGATCGACAAGGAGATCAAGGACGTGGTGAACGCCAGTGCCGAATTCGCCAAGGAAAGCCCCGAGCCCGCGCTCGAGGAGCTTTGGACCGATATTATTGCCGACGCGGCACCGCAGAACGCCTGAGGAGGAGAGACGACAATGGCAACCGAAATCCTGATGCCCGCCCTCTCGCCGACGATGGAAGAGGGCACACTGGCCAAATGGCTGGTCAAGGAAGGCGACACCGTCAAGGCCGGTGACATCATCGCCGAGATCGAAACCGACAAGGCCACGATGGAATTCGAGGCGGTCGATGAGGGTGTTGTGGGCAAGATCCTGATCGCTGAAGGCACCGAAGGGGTCAAGGTCAACACCCCCATCGCCGTAATGCTCGAAGACGGCGAAAGTGCCGAAGACGCCGCACCCGCGCCTGCCGCCAAGACGACCGAGGCTGCGCCCGCTGCGGCCCCGAAATCCGCCCCAGCCACAGCCAAGGCCCCCGAAGCGCCCAAGGCGAACACCAGCCCTGACTGGCCCGAAGGCACTGAGATGCAGACCATGACGGTGCGCGAGGCACTCAATTCCGCCATGGCTGAGGAAATGCGCCGCGATGATACCGTCTTTATCATGGGCGAAGAGGTGGCTGAGTATCAGGGTGCCTACAAGATCACCCAGAACCTGCTCGAGGAATTCGGTGCCAAGCGCGTGATCGACACGCCGATCACCGAACATGGCTTTGCCGGGATTGGCGTGGGGGCCTCTTGGGGGGGCTTGCGGCCCATCGTCGAATTCATGACCTGGAACTTTGCCATGCAGGCGATTGACCAGATCATCAACTCTGCTGCCAAGACGCTTTATATGTCGGGTGGCCAGATGGGCAGCCCGATCGTGTTCCGCGGCACCAATGGGGCCGCCGCCCGCGTGGGCGCGCAGCACAGCCAGGATTATGCCGCTTGGTATGCGCAGGTGCCTGGCCTGCGCGTAGTGCAGCCCTATTCGGCGGCTGATGCCAAGGGTCTGTTGAAAACCGCTATTCGCGATCCGAACCCTGTCGTGTTCCTCGAAAACGAGATCCTCTATGGCCGCTCGTTTGAGGTGCCCAAGATGGATGATTTCACCATCCCCTTTGGCAAGGCAAAAATCTGGCGCGAGGGCACGGATGTGACCATCGTCAGCTTTGGCATCGGCATGACCTATGCGCTGGAGGCCGCCGACAAGCTGGCCGAGGATGGCATCAGCGCCGAAGTGGTCGATCTGCGCACCCTGCGTCCGATGGACACCGACACGGTCATTGCCTCTGTGATGAAAACCAACCGCTGCGTGACGGTAGAAGAGGGCTGGCCGGTTGCGTCCATCGGCAACCACATTTCGGCTGTGCTGATGCAAAAGGCGTTCGATTATCTCGATGCGCCGGTCATCAATTGCACGGGCAAGGATGTGCCGATGCCCTATGCCGCCAATCTGGAAAAGCTGGCGCTGACCTCGACCCAAGAGGTGATCGACGCCGTGCGCCAAGTGACCTATCGCTGAGGGAGAGACGACCATGGCAATTGAAATTCTGATGCCCGCCCTCTCGCCCACGATGGAAGAGGGCACGCTGGCCAAGTGGCTGGTCAAGGAAGGCGATACCGTTTCCGCAGGCGACCTCTTGGCCGAGATCGAGACCGACAAGGCCACGATGGAATTCGAGGCGGTGGAAGAAGGCGTGGTTGGCAAGCTCTTGGTGGCCGAAGGCACCGAAGGGGTCAAAGTCAACACGCCGATTGCGGTGATGCTGGACGAGGGCGAAAGCGCTGCGGATATTTCCAGTGCCCCGGCCAAGGCCGAGGCCCCGGCAGCCAAGCAAGCGGACGCCGCGCCGCAGGCTGCAAGTGCCGCCAAACCTGCCCCCGCCGCGCCGAAAACGGGCGATGGCAACCGGGTCTTTGCCTCGCCGCTCGCTCGTCGGATCGCGGCGGAGAAGGGCATTGATCTTGCGGGGATTACGGGGTCTGGCCCGCATGGTCGGATCGTCAAGGCGGATGTGGAAGGGGCCAAGCCCGCCTCTGGCTCTGCCCCAGCCGCTGCGCCTGCAGAGGCCGCCGCGCCCAAGAACGCAGCGCCGGTGGCTACTCCCCCCACTGGTCCGTCGTCGGACGCCGTGGTGGCGATGTATCAGGGCCGTGCCTATGAAGAGGTCAAGCTGGACGGTATGCGCAAGACCATCGCTGCGCGCCTGACCGAGGCCAAGCAGACTGTGCCGCATTTCTACCTGCGCCGCGAAATCCGTCTGGATGCGCTGATGAAATTCCGCGCCGAGTTGAACAAGCAGTTGGAGCCGCGCGGCGTCAAGCTCTCGGTCAACGATTTCATCATCAAGGCCTGCGCGCTTGCACTTCAGGCGGTGCCGGATGCCAATGCCGTCTGGGCCGGCGACAAGGTGCTGCGGCTCAAACCCTCGGACGTGGCCGTTGCCGTGGCCATCGAAGGTGGGTTGTTCACGCCGGTGCTGAAAGATGCCGAGATGAAATCGCTTTCGGCCCTCTCGGCAGAAATGAAGGACCTCGCCAAACGCGCCCGCGACCGCAAGCTGGCACCGCAGGAATATCAGGGCGGCACCTTTGCCATTTCCAACCTTGGCATGTTCGGGATCGAGAATTTCGATGCGGTGATCAACCCGCCGCATGGCGCGATCCTCGCCGTTGGTGCGGGGCTGCAAAAGCCGGTGGTGGGCAAGGATGGCGAATTGACCGTG
>NZ_JAGPVV010000226.1 GCF_018066915.1 Roseovarius sp. | reverse complement strand
GGTCAAACGCTCGCGTGGGGTGGCCAAGCAGTTGAGCGGCGGTGTGGCCCACCTGATGAAGAAGAACAAGGTCACGGTTGTGATGGGTGCGGCCACGTTGCCTGCCAAGGGTAAGGTCAGCGTCAAGACCGAGAAGGGCACTGAAGAGCTGGAGGCCAAGCATATCATTCTGGCCACTGGTGCGCGGGCGCGTGAGTTGCCGGGGCTCGAGGCGGATGGCGATCTGGTGTGGACCTACAAGCACGCGCTGGTGCCGCAGCGGATGCCCAAGAAGCTGTTGGTGATTGGCTCTGGCGCAATTGGGATCGAATTTGCCAGCTTCTACAATACGCTTGGGGCCGAGACCACGGTGGTCGAGGTGATGGAGCGCATCCTGCCGGTCGAGGATGCCGAGATTTCCGCCTTTGCCAAGAAGGCGTTCACCAAGCAGAAAATGAAGATCATGGAAAAGGCCATGGTCAAGCAGTTGGATCGTGGCAAGGGCAAAGTCACCGCGCATATCGAGGTGGGTGGCAAGGTCGAGCAGCACGAGTTTGACACGGTCATCTCTGCCGTGGGGATCGTCGGTAATGTCGAGGGGCTGGGCCTGGAGGCGCTGGGCGTCAAGATCGACCGCACCCATGTGGTGACGGATGAATATTGCCGCACCGGGGTGGACGGTCTCTATGCGATTGGCGACATCGCGGGCGCGCCCTGGCTGGCGCATAAGGCGAGCCATGAGGGCGTGATGGTGGCCGAGTTGATCGCGGGCGGGCATCCGCACCCGGTCAAACCCGAGAGCATCGCAGGCTGCACCTATTGCCATCCGCAGGTGGCGAGCGTGGGTCTGACCGAGGCCAAGGCCAAGGAAAAGGGCTATGCCGTCAAGGTGGGCCGGTTCCCGTTCATCGGCAATGGCAAGGCGATTGCGCTGGGCGAGCCGGAGGGCATGATCAAGACGGTGTTCGATGCCAAGACCGGCGAGCTCTTGGGCGCGCATATGGTGGGCGCCGAGGTCACGGAATTGATCCAAGGCTATGTGGTGGGTCGCCAGTTGGAGACCACCGAAGAAGACCTGATGAACACGGTGTTCCCGCATCCCACGCTGAGCGAGATGATGCATGAAAGCGTGCTCGATGCCTATGATCGGGTGATCCACATTTGAGTTTTGGGCGCGCCCGGATCAGGGCGCGTCGTTGAAACTCCACCGCGCACGGCGGGGCACGCGCACCGCGAGCATGGGCTTGAGCAGGCCCATGCGAAAGCGGGTGAGGTCGAGCGCCTCATGCACGCCCACGGTTTCTTCGCCATCCAGTCGCGTCTTGACCGCCGAGCGGCTGTAAAAGGGCGCATCAAGCATCGGTTTCACCTGATGCGGCTGATACCCGGCATCGGCGCGGGTGTCGCGTGCGACCTGCCAGAGACTGCGCCGCATTGGCACCTTGGGCGGGAGCGCGATGCCTTCGGCCCGGCCATCCGCGTCGAAATGCACCGCCGTGGCGAGCGATGAGCCATCCATCCGCACCGCGTCGTAAAAGCAGGTAGAGCCGCCGCGCACCGGATAGCGCCCCCAGGTCCAGTATTTGAAATCCTGTTCCAGAGCACGGGTGCCGAAATTGGCGTCGAAATAGCCGTGCCCCTGCCATTGCCAGCCGGGCGCGTCCAGATCGACCTCGATGGTCGAAGTGGGGCCGAAGGGGCGCCAGATATGGGTGCCCTCGGGGGTGAGCGGGAGTTCCACTTGTGTGAGCGCCGTTGGGGTCACGGTGATGCGCCCGCGCACGCGGGAAACGAGCGGGGGCGACGAGATTTCATTGATCTCGATGATCAGGCGACCATCCTCCCACCGCATCGACGAGGGGCCGACGGTCAGGCAATCGCGGCTCTGCCGCAGGGCCGATGCGCCCCGGTCGGTCATGGTAAAGCGTCCGCCGGGCCCATAGGTGGCGACGTTGATGCAGACATGGTTGGCCGGATTGCGCCGCCCTGACCACGCATACCACGGCGAGAACACCGAACCGATGAAGCCGATCACGCTGACGGCGCGCCCGCCATCATCGCTCAGGCCGTCGATATACCACCAGGCATAGCCATTGGAGGGCACGTCGAGATCGAAATTCGGTCGTTCAAGATCGCCTCTGCCGCGTGCCGGGCGGAGAGCGTGGCCATTGGCACCCCCGCCCCCGGATGGGCCCCGCCCCCCGCGAGATAGAGACCCCGGATCGGCGTGCGCGCCGTGGGCCGCTTGAGCCCCGCCGTCATGCCGTGCGGGCTCTGCCCGTAGAGCGATCCGAGAGAGGCGGGAAACATCCGGTCGAACCGCGCCGGTGTCGTCAGCGTCCCCTCGCCCGGCAAGGGATTGAAGCGCAGGCCAAAAGCCGCGAGGGTCTGAAAGGTCCGGGTGTGACATGAGGCGAAATCCTCGGCTGTTTGGGTGAGGCCATCAAGCGGTGGCGCGTTGAGAATGATCTCGAACCGCTCGCGATGGGGCGGGTGTTCGGGCAGGCCGCGATCCTGTGCGCAGACGTAGATCGTGGGGTCGCGCGGGCAGCGCCCAGCCCTCAGATCTTCGAATTCGCTGCGGGCGTCGGCGGCGAAAAATACGTTGTGATGCGCAAGGTCGGGGCCAGAGGGCGTTGCGGCAAAGGCCCAGACCTGTGCCGAGAGGCTGCGCGGCAGTTTCATCGTCTGAGGGGCGACCGCAGTCGCGGCAGGCCCGAGCAAGCCCGAGGCAAGGGCGCGGGGATCACCGTTGAAGAGGATATGCTCTGCCGCAAGCCGCGTGCCATCGCCGAGGGTGACACCGCGCACCTGTGCACCCTCGGTCTCGATCCGCGAGACATGGGTGCCGTAATGGAAATGCGCGCCCTTGGCGCTGGCGAGAGTTGCGAGGCTCTGAGCAAGTCGGTGCATGCCGCCGCGCACCACCCACACGCCCGCCGCCTCGGCCTGCCAGATCAGCGACAGAAGCGCCGGGGACTGATAGGGCGAGCCGCCGACATAGGTGGCGTAGCGGCCAAAGAGCTGTCTGAGGCGGGGATCGTCGAACTGGCGCGCGAGGCTCTGCGCCAAGGTCGAGAGCGGGGCCATGGCGGGGATCAGGTTAGGTTGCCGGGCCACGGTTGCGGCGAGGGCTAGAGAGGAGGGCGCGGCCGCCTGCATCATCGGGGCATCAAAAGCCGCGAAGAGGCGGCGCGCGCGGGCGCAAAAGCGGGTGAATTGCCGGGCGGCGCGGTCGCCCGCGAAATCATGGATTGCGGCCCGGCTCCGCGCTTCGTCGGCAAAGAGATCAAGGCGGCTGCCATCGGGCCAGAAATGGCGGGCGAGGATGTCTTGGGGCACGAGGTCGATGTGATCCTCGAGCCGCGTGCCGACGCTGGCAAAGAGCGCATCGAAGACGCCGCGCATCGTGAGCACGGTGGGTCCGGCATCGACCGGGCCTGCGTCCGAGGGGAAAGCACGCATCTTGCCGCCGGGGCCTGCGTGCCGCTCGAGGACCGTGACGGCGAGACCGGCATGGGCCAAGCGCAGCGCTGCGGCCAAACCCGCGATCCCGGCGCCGACCACCAGGACCCGGTCGCGCGTGTCCAGAAGGGGCGTGTCCGATTTCATAACGCGATTGTTGACTCGCGCGGGCAATGTGTCCAGTATGATTTACACATATGGTGTCAGATTTGTGAGACATTCGGCGAAAAGGAGCGGCTATGCCCATCGAGACCCGCATTGAGGCGGCCATTGCGCAGGCGATTGCGCGCGGCCAAGCGGGGCAGACCCCGGCCCGATTGGCTGATGCCCTCGATTACGCCACCAGTCCCGGTGGCGCGCGCATTCGCCCGACGATTCTGATGTCTGTGGCGATGGCCTGTGGCGATGACCGGCCGGAGTTGAGCGATGCCGCCGCCGCCGCGCTGGAAATCATGCATTGCGCGAGCCTCGTGCATGACGATTTGCCCTGTTTCGACGATGCCGATTTGCGGCGGGGCAAGCCCTCGGTGCATCGGGCCTATTCCGAGCCGCTGGCGGTGCTGGCGGGGGATGCGCTGATCATCATGTCCTTTGAAATTCTGGCCCGTGTGGCGGACCGCGATGCGGCGCGCGCCAATGCGCTGATCCTGGCGCTGGCGCGGCGCAGCGGAATGCCCAATGGAATTTGTGCAGGCCAAGGCTGGGAGAGCGAGCCGACGGTTGATCTTGAGGCTTATCACCGCTCCAAGACCGGGGCGCTCTTTATTGCGGCCACGCAGATGGGGGCCATTGCAGCGGGGCACGAGCCTGAGCCGTGGTATGAGTTGGGTGCGCGTATCGGGGCGGCGTTTCAGGTGGCGGACGATCTGCGCGATGCGCTGCTCGATGCCGAGACATTGGGCAAGCCGGTGGGGCAGGATGATCTGCATGGGCGGCCCAATGCGGTGGCGGAACTGGGCGTGACAGGGGCCGTGACGCGGCTCAAGGATATTCTGGCGGGGGCGATTTCGTCGATCCCGTCCTGCCCCGGCGAGGCGCGGCTGGCCAAGATGGTGCAGATGCAAGCCGAGCGAATCATCTCTGTGCTGCCCGCGCGTATGCGGGCCTGACATGGCTGTGGCGGGCGATGTGCCCGAACGCAGGGCGGTGCCACGGGGCGGTTGGCTGACACGGCTGATCGCCAATCCGCGGTTTCAGCACTGGGCCAGCGGATTTGCCCTGACGCGCGGCATTGCACGGCGCGATGGGGCCGAGATTTTCGATATAGTCCAAGGGTTTGTGCAGTCGCAGGTGCTATCTGCACTGGTCGAGCTGGACCTTTTGCATCACTTGGCCGAAGGGCCGGAAGCACCTGCTGTGCTCGCCCGGCGGGCGGGTCTGACAGAGGATCGCATGGCGATTCTCCTTCAGGCGGGGGCGGCGCTTGGCCTGCTGCGGCGGCGGCGCGACGGGCGTTTTGCGCTGGCGCGCAAAGGGGCGGCGATTCTGGGTGTGCCGGGGCTCGAGGCGATGATTCGCCATCACCGCGCCTTTTACGCCGATATGGCCGATCCGGTGGCGCTGTTGCGCGGGCAGGGCGAGACCGAGTTGGCGCGATTCTGGCCCTATGTCTTTGGCGCGGCGGCGGAAATGGAGCCGGAGGTGGCGCGGCGCTACTCCGATCTCATGGCGCAATCGCAGGGGTTGGTGGCGCAGGATGTTCTGCGGATGATTCCCTTGAAACAGACGCGCCATCTGCTCGATATCGGCGGGGGAAGCGGGGCGTTTCTCGCCGCTGTTGCGGCACGTTACCCGGATGTGCGCCTGACACTCCTGGATCTGCCCGAGGTTATTCCCTCTGCCCATGCGCGATTGTCAGAGGCGGGGCTGAGTGCGCGGTTGACACTCGTTCCAGGCTCTTTTCGCACAGATCCGCTGCCGGAGGTGGCCGATACGATCTCGCTTATCCGGGTGCTTTATGACCATGACGACGCCACGGTAAGGGCGCTGTTGGCCAAGGTGCATGCCGCCTTGCCTGTCGGTGGGCGGTTGATCGTGGCCGAGCCGATGGCCGGTGGCGCGCGGCCCGAACGGGCGGGCGATGTCTATTTTGCCTTTTATACCATGGCGATGGGCACAGGGCGCGCGCGCTCTGCGGCGCGCATTGCCGAGATGTGTCGGGCGGCGGGGTTCACGGATATCCGCATTCCCCATAGCCCGCGCCCCTTCGTCACCAGTGCCTTAAGCTGTGTAAAGAACGCGTGACGAAAATAATTCTGACAGTGTAAAGAAAGATTGACACTTTAGCCTGTCCCGCTACACTTACAGGTAAGAGGAATCCAAAATCTGACAGTGTCAGACAGGGACAGGAGGCTACCATCGAAACCCGCGCCGTTCATCTCAGAGGTCCAGAAGATCTCTCGGTTGACAGTCTGACGCTCAAGGCGCCGGGGGCCGGGGATCTGGTGGTCGATGTGACCCATTCGGGGATTTCTACTGGCACGGAAAAGCTGTTCTGGTCGGGGCAGATGCCTCCGTTCCCCGGTATGGGCTATCCGCTGGTGCCCGGTTACGAGGCTGCTGGTGAGGTGGTCGAGGCCGGAGCCGGCACAGGCTACAAGCCTGGCGATCATGTGTTCGTGCCCGGTGCCGATTGCTACGAAGGGGCCTTTGGTCTCTTTGGCGGTGCCTCGGCGCGGCTTGTGACCAAAGCGTCGCGGGTCTGCCGAATCGATGCAGGGTTCGGGGCCGAAGGCGCGCTTTTGGCGCTCGCGGCGACGGCGCGGCACGCGATGGCGGGTCTCGACAAGGCGGTGCCTGATCTTATCGTGGGGCATGGTGTTCTGGGCCGGTTGCTGGCGCGGTTGACGATTGCAGCGGGTGCACCGGCGCCCACCGTCTGGGAAACGCAGGCTGGGCGCAGCACAGGCGCGCAGGGCTATCCGGTGATCCATCCCGATACCGACACGCGCCGCGA
>NZ_JAGPVV010000035.1 GCF_018066915.1 Roseovarius sp. | reverse complement strand
GCGCAGGTCGGCGTGCAGGCCCTCGGGCCCGGTGAAGTGATGCGCCTGCCAGCCTGCGGCGCGGGCCCCGACCACATTGTCGGCGCTGTCGTCGATGAAATAACACGCCTCGGGTGCGGCATTGGCGCGGGCGCAGAGGAGATCGAAAATCTCACGGTCGGGTTTGACCATGCGCTCGTGCCCCGACACGACGATGCCCTCGAACAGCGCGGTCAGTTGGGGATGCAGGTCCAGCGCCTGCGGCCATGTGTCGGCCGAGAAATTCGTGAGCGCCCAGAGGCGGTGGCCGCTATCCTTGAGCGCGGCGGCAATGTCCCATGACCCTTGGATGCGGTTCTGGATGGTCAGGCCGAAGCGGTCGAAATAGCCGTTCATGAGCACTGCATGATGTGGCCAGTGGGCGGCAATCGCTGCCACCGCCTCGGCCCGGCTGCGGCCCCGGTCCTGTTCATAATTCCAGTCGTAGAATTCGACCTCTGTCAGCAGCGCGTCAATCTCGGCGTCGCTGCCGATGGCATGACGAAAGGCCGCCTGCGGGTCCCAGCGCAAGAGAACATTGCCGATGTCAAAGATGATGAGGGTCATGGCTGGACCTCACCGTCTTGCCAAGCAAATGGGGAAACGGCTATGTCGTTGCCATGAGTATGATTTCCCTGTTTCGATACAATTACTTTCGCCACGGCGGGGAGCTTGCGGAATTCGCTTGGATCATTCCGATCCTGATTGGCATTCTTCTGTTTATCATCCGCAAACAGCTTTTTCCCGGTCTCTACCGGCAAGATGACGACACACCGCCCAAAGGCTGACGCGCCCAAGTTCATCGTTCCATAAATACTCATTCCGCCGCCTCCCGGTGGGCTGCGCCCTCGGCCTCGCGGCGGAGTTTGCGCACCAGTTCCAATTCGGACTGGAAATCGACGTAATGCGGCAGCTTGATATGTTCGAGAAAGCCCGTCGCCTGAATGTTGTCGGCATGCATGAGGACGAATTCCTCGTCCTGTGCAGGTGCGCCTTGGTCCTCTTCGCCCAGTTCCCGCCAGCGCAGCGCGCGGTCCACGAGCGCCATGGCGATGGCCTTGCGCTCGGTCTGGCCAAAGACCAGCCCATAGCCACGGGTGAATTGCGGAGGCTCGGTTTTTGAGCCTTTGAATTGGTTCACGGTCTCACATTCGGTGAGGGTGATTTCGCCCAACTCAATCGCAAAACCCAGTTCGGGGATGTCCATTTCCACCGCCACCGCGCCGATGCGTAATTCCCCTACAAAGGCGTGGTTGCGGGCATAGCCGCGCTGGGTGGAATAGGCGAGCGAGAGGATGAACCCCTCATCGCCGCGCGTGAGCGCCTGAAGCCGCAGCGCGCGGGAGGCCGGCAATTGCATCGGTTCGCGGGTGAGGTCGGGGGGCGTGGTATCGCTTGGGTTTTCTTGCTGGATAAGCCCCTCGCGGTCGAGATAGCCCATGATATGCGGCGTGGGGCCGGGGGTGGGCGTGGCTGTGGGGGCCGCAGGCGTCTCGCCTTCGGCCGCCAGTTTGAAATCCAAGAGGCGGTGGGTGTAGTCAAAGGTCGGGCCAAGCACCTGACCGCCCGGCGCATCCTTGAACGTGGCCGAGATGCGCCGGTCACAGCGCATGGCGGCGGTCTCTACCGGATGTGACGCGCCAAAGCGGGGCAGGGTGGTGCGATAGGCGCGAATGAGAAAGATCGCCTCGATCAGATCGCCGCGCGCCTGTTTGATGGCGAGCGCGGCGAGGTCTGGATCGTAGAGCGAGCCTTCGGCCATGACGCGGTTGACGGCGAGGCTGAGCTGTTCGCGGATTTGCGCCACGGTTAATTCGGCGATGGTGGTATCGCCGCGCCGTTCCTCAGCGAGCCAGGCATGGGCGTTGTCGATGGCGCGTTCGCCGCCTTTGACTGCGACATACATCTAGTGGCCCTCCACGCGGGTTGAGCGCGGCAGGGCCGCAAGGTAATCGCCAGAGGTGAAGAGGAAATCGAGCCCCAAGGGATAGAGCGCCGCGTTGTGCTGAAAGGCGGTGCTCTCGGGCAGCGAGAGGGCGGCGGTGGTTTCAATCCCCGGTCCGGCGAGGCGCGCGCCGGTTTGCGTGAGCGCGGGCATCTCGACAATCAGGGTGGTCGAGCGGTCAGGGTATTCGGCGCTGCCGATGGGATAGTCGGTGAGGGGCAAGAGCGCCTGCCACGACCCGAGCGCAAAGCTGGCGCGGGCGCGGTCCACCAGCGGCGCGCCGGTGTGAAAGGTGATCCAGTTGCGCACCATTGGGGTATCGCTTGCCCCCGCCAGATGCACTGGCGTTTCGGGATCACAAAGGGTGAGGATCACAGCACCGGCGGCGTTTGAGAGCGGTGCGGGGGGCAGAGCGCCCATGATCCGTTCGATGGTGCCGGGGCGGGCCATGGCGCGCATCACCGCGCGAAACGCCTCGGCGGCTTGGGTCGGGGCGTTGGTAAAACCGCCGGTCAGGGCCTCGGTCTGCATCAATCCTCTCCTCGGACAAGGGTGAAGAAATCGACCTTGGTCGCCGCCGCGCGGGCGGCGCGGGTCTGGCGGCGGGTGGTCTCGGCCTCGGTCAAGGGTGTGAGGATTTGGGCGCGGATCATCGCGGCCTCGGCCCCCTGCATCAGCGCGTCAATCAAGGCGGCCTGCGTGGCGTGCCGTTTGTCGCGGCCCTGCACATAGCCGTGACCGACGCGGCCATCGCCCAGTTGCAGCGCGCAACGGGTGACGGTCATTTCGCCAAGGTTGAAGGCGGCTCCGGTGGCCCCCGCGCGGCCCCGCACCATGACGCCACCTACCTCGGGTGCACGCAAGTAAGCGTGGTCGGGGGTCAGCCCGCTCTCGGACCAGAGGCGATGCACCTCTGCGGCGGGGGCGCGCGCCAAGAGGCCCATCCAGCCTTTGCGCTCGGTTTCTTTGCTCATGCGGACACCTTGCTGGACATCTTGCGAAGTTGTCGAGATTACTATACAACTAGACAAATCTATACGCGAAACCCCGGCCCCTAGCAAGGCCGCAACAGGTGAAACTTCTGTGACATGAGCCGAGAAAAACCTGACGCGCTCTGGCGGGCGATCCATGACAGCTTGAGCGGCGATATCGCGGCGGGGCGCTATGGGCCTGGCGACAAGCTGCCGACCGAGGCGGCGCTGGCGGGGCGTTTCGGCGTCAATCGCCATACAGTGCGCCGCGCGCTCGGTGCATTGGCCGAGGCGGGGATGATCTTTAGCCGGCGCGGGGCGGGGGTGTTCGTGGCGCATCGCCCGACCGAATATCCGATTGGCAGACGGGTGCGGTTTCACCGCAATTTGCAGGCTGCCGGGCGGTTGCCGACCAAGGAAATTCTGGCGTTGGAAACCCGCAGCGCCGATGCCGCCGAGGCCGAGGCGCTGGGCCTGCCGCCCGGCGGTGCGGTGCATGTCTGTGACGGGCTGTCGCTGGCGGACGGCGTGCCCGTGGCACTCTTTCGCAGCACCTTTCCGGCGGCGCGGTTTCCCGGCCTGCCCGAGGCGCTGGGGCGGCTGAGATCGGTGACGGCGGCGCTGGCCGAACAGGGGGTGGCGGATTTCACCCGCGCCTCGACCCGGCTCAACGCGAAACTGGCAAGCCCGATGCAGGCGGGGCATCTGGCGCTCAGCCCCGGCGCGCCGATCCTGCGTACCATAGCGGTCAATGTGGACCCCGAGGGGCGGCCCATCGAATATGGCCGCACCTGGTTTGCCGGGGATCGGATCACGCTGACGCTGGCGGATTTGTAAAAAAGCGCGACTTGTCACGGCGCTGTCATCTGCCGCGCCTATCAGCAGGGCCATTCCACCTGCCTCTTTCATCCCGCGATTTCAGCATCCCAAGGCGGCCTCGCAAGGCCGCCTTTTTTCGTGCTCAACCGCCGTGCTTTTCGAGGAATGCCTCGGCATTCAGGCTGCGGAAATCATCCAAGGTTTCCCGCAGGCGGGCGTGATCCCAATCCCACCATGCAAGCGCCATCATGCGCTCTGCCACGGCAGGGGCGAGGCGCGGGCGCAGCGGTTGGGCGGGCACGCCCGCGACGATCGTATAGGGGGCCACGTCATGCGTGACCACGGCGCCCGCAGCAATCACCGCGCCATGGCCCACGGTGATTTCGGGCTTTACCTGCGCATTATGGCCAATCCATGTGTC
>NZ_JAGPVV010000217.1 GCF_018066915.1 Roseovarius sp. | reverse complement strand
GGTCTGCATGGCCAAGACGCAGTACAGCTTTACCACCGACCCGAACCGTCGCGGCGCGCCCACCGGCCATTCCGTGCCGGTCCGCGAAGTGCGGCTCTCGGCTGGTGCTGGCTTTGTCGTCGTGGTCTGCGGCGAGATCATGACCATGCCGGGCCTGCCCAGCAAACCCGCCGCCGAGACGATCCGTCTCAATGCGGATGGTCAGATCGAAGGTCTGTTCTGAGCCAAACCCATCAGCGCCGCCCGTGGTATAATGCCTCGGGCGGCGCTACGCGTTATGCGTGGAATAATTGAAGCACGAGGAGAGGGCTGGCAATGACGGCTAAAGTGATCGACGGCAAGGCCTTTGCCGCAGAGGTGCGCGCCAAGGTGGCATCGCATGTAACGCGCCTGAAAGAGGAAAACGGCATCACGCCGGGCCTCGCGGTGGTGCTGGTGGGCGAAGACCCGGCCAGTCAGGTCTATGTTCGCTCCAAGGGCAAGCAGACCGTCGAAGTGGGCATGAACTCTTACGAGCACAAGCTGGATCCAGAGACCTCCGAGGCCGATCTTTTGGCGCTGATCGACCGGCTCAACAAGGATGCCGCCGTCCATGGTATCCTCGTGCAACTGCCGCTACCGAAACATCTCGATTCCGATCTGGTGATCAACGCCATTGATCCGGCCAAGGATGTCGATGGCTTTCACATCTCCAACGTGGGCCTCTTGGGCACCGGTCAGAAATCCATGGTGCCATGCACGCCACTGGGCTGTCTGATGATGCTGCGCGACCATCACGGCTCGCTTGCGGGCATGGATGCGGTCGTGCTTGGCCGCTCTAACATCGTGGGCAAACCGATGGCGCAGCTTCTCTTGGGCGATAGCTGCACCGTCACGATCGCGCACAGCCGGACCAAGGATTTGGCCGATGTCTGCCGCCGTGCCGATATCGTTGTGGCCGCCGTGGGCCGCCCCGAAATGGTGCCGGGAGATTGGATCAAACCGGGGGCCACCGTGATCGACGTGGGCATCAACCGGATCGAACGCGATGGCAAGACAGTGCTGGTGGGCGATGTCGATTACGCCTCTGCCGCGGCCGTTGCCGGGGCCATCACGCCGGTTCCGGGCGGTGTCGGTCCGATGACCATCGCCTGCCTCTTGGCCAATACCCTCACCGCCTGCTGCCGCGCCAATGGTCTGTCAGAGCCAGAGGGTCTTACCGCCTGAGACCTCAGCCCCGCCCATGTGGCGGGGCAACCGCCCTCAGCCCGCCGATCAGCGGACAGCCCAGCGTCTCGCGCAGAGCTGACGCCAACTCGTCCACCGTTTCGGTCGAGACGAACAAGCCCCCCGTCGCATCTGCCAGACATTTCGCCACCGTTTGCCCGTCATAGCCCTGCGCCTCGGGGCTGTTCCACGAAAACGGGTCATGCACCACGCGAAATCCGATCACATGCACCGTAAGGTCCCGCGCCTCTGCCGCAAGTGCTGCCCCGAGCGCACAGGGCGTGCCGCCGCAGGTCTCATTGCCATCCGTGACCAACACCACGATCCCCGGTTGCGTGTGATACGCCAGCACCTCTGCCGCCGCCGCGACCGAGGCCGCAATCGGGGTCAGGCCACCGGGCGTTAGCGCCTCGATTCCCGCCACCACCGCGGCCCCTGCATCGGGCATGGGGTCAAAGTGGCGCGTGATCCCAGAACAGGGATGCGTGCCCCCCGCGCCATAGGTCAAGAGACCGATCCGCCGATAGGGCGCAATCTCGGGCATCACTCGCCGCAGCGCGGTGCGCGCCTCGTTGATCCGTGTGGCGGCAGTTGGATCATGGCCCACTTCCGCCATCGAGCCTGACCCGTCGAACACCAGCATTGCATCGGTGGCACAGCCCGTTGCCGCCTGTGGCGTGGGGCCGGGCAGGGCGGTCAGGGCAAGGCAGAGGACGATCGTGCGCATCGGTGGCCTCCGGTCGCGGGGTCAGGCCTTCAGCCTACCGCGCTCTCGCTGCTTGTCCAGACACACAAGCTTGTGATGACAGGTCTGGTCTTGGGCGGTTAGGGTCACGGTATGAAACAGATCACCTACGTCTACTCCGCCCATTCCGCCTTTGCTTGGCTCGGCTCCGCCCGGCTTATGGAGATTTGCGCCCGAAACGGCGCGCGCCTCATTCACAAGCCTATCGAACTATCGCCGGTGGTCGAGGCGGCAGGCGGGCTGTCCTTCGCCGGGCGCACGCAGGCGCATGTCGATTACTTCTTTGGTCGCGACATCGAGCATTGGGCAGAGTTTCGCGGTGTGGAGGTGATCCGGCATCGCCCGACCCACCATGACAATCCGCTCGCCCTTGCCAGTGGTGTGATCATTGCGGCACAAGAGACCGGGCGTGGCGCAGGTGTAGACGCGCTGGCCCATGCGATCCTAGGGGCCCATTGGCGCGAAGATGCCGACATCGCCGATGCCGCAACCCTGGCCCCTCTGATCACAGCCTGCGCTCTTGATGCGGACGCGATCCTGACCGCCGCAAGCACCGACGCAATACAGACAATTTACCGACACAACACGACCGAGGCTATTGCGCTGTCGATCTTCGGCTCCCCCACCTATATCATCGGGGGCGATCCCTTTTACGGACAGGACCGGCTCGAACTGGTCGAGCGCGCGTTGCAGCGTCCTTTCGCCCCGTCAACATGGCAAAACCCGCCCGTAGGCTGACAACTCCGCCCTTGATCCCTAGGGGTCTTGCGTCTATACGCCCCCGGTGGCCCCAAATTGGGCCCGACTCAACCCACACACGCCGCGTTCGGCCACTCCCGTCGCTGGGGGTCGCATCCGGCAAGGAGATAGCGACATGAAACTGCATGAACTTCACGACAATCCCGGTGCCACCAAAAAGCGCAAGCGCGTTGGCCGCGGTCCGGGTTCCGGCATGGGCAAGACCGGTGGCCGGGGTATCAAGGGTCAGAAATCCCGTTCGGGTGTTTCGATCGGTGGCTACGAGGGTGGCCAGATGCCGCTCTATCAGCGTCTGCCCAAGCGCGGCTTCAACAAGCCGAACCGCAAGGCGTTTGCTGTCGTCAACCTCGGCCTGATCCAGAAATTCGTCGAAGCTGGCAAGATCGACGCAAGCGCGCCGATCACCGAGGATGCGCTGGTCGCATCGGGTCTCGTGCGCCGCAAGCTTGACGGCATCCGCGTTCTGGCCAAGGGCGACGTCAGCGCCAAGCTCGACATTCAGGTCACGGGTGCCTCGCGCGCTGCGATCGAAGCGGTCGAAAAGGCCGGCGGCTCCCTCTCTGTCACAACCGCGCAGGCGGCTGAATAAGAGGTTGTGAGCGGCACCTGTGCCGCTTACATATGGCCCAAGTTTTCCTTTGACGCCGCCTGAGCTGGAAAACAGCCCAAGGCGGCGTTGTCACATGAAAGAGACCCGCGAATGGTATCTGCAGCAGAGCAAATGGCGGCCAACACTAGCTGGTCCGCGCTGGGCAAAGCCACCGAACTGCGCAAACGCATCCTGTTCACCCTCGGCCTGCTGATCGTCTACCGGCTGGGCACCTTCATCCCGGTGCCAGGTATCGACGGCGCGGCGCTGCGCGAATTCATGGAAGGCGCGCAGGCCTCTATCGGCGGCATGCTCAGCATGTTCACGGGCGGCGCTCTCGGGAGGATGGGCATCTTTGCTCTGGGCATCATGCCCTATATCTCGGCCTCGATCATCGTTCAGTTGATGACGGCCTTGGTGCCGGCACTGGAACAGCTCAAGAAAGAAGGCGAACAGGGGCGCAAGAAGATCAACCAGTATACCCGCTACGGCACGGTTGGTCTTGCGACGCTGCAATCGTACGGCCTCGCGGTTTCGTTGCAATCCGGCGATATGGCCTCTAATCCGGGCATGTTCTTTATCGTCTCCTGCATGATCACCCTCATCGGCGGCACCATGTTCCTGATGTGGCTGGGCGAACAGATCACCGCGCGCGGCGTGGGCAACGGTATTTCGCTGATCATCTTTGTCGGCATCATCGCCGAGGTTCCTGCCGCTCTCGCACAGTTCTTTGCATCTGGCCGCTCGGGTGCGGTCAGTCCGGCGGTGATCGTCGGTGTAATGCTCATGGTCGTGGCTGTGATCGCCTTTGTGGTGTTCATGGAACGCTCCCTGCGCAAGATCCATATCCAGTATCCCCGCCGTCAGGTGGGCATGAAGATCTATGATGGCGGATCTTCGCATCTGCCGGTCAAGGTCAACCCGGCGGGTGTTATTCCGGCAATCTTCGCCTCATCTTTGTTGCTGTTGCCCGCGACGATCACCACATTCTCGGGCAATACGACCAATCCGGTCCTCTCGACCGTGATGGCCTATTTCGGCCCCGGCCAGCCGCTCTATCTGCTGTTCTTCACGATCATGATCGTGTTTTTCGCCTATTTCTACACCTTCAACGTCGCGTTCAAGACCGATGATGTGGCCGAGAACCTCAAGAACCAGAACGGCTTTATTCCCGGCATCCGTCCGGGCAAGCGGACGGCAGAATATCTCGATTATGTGGTCAATCGCGTGCTTGTTATCGGCTCTGCCTATCTTGCGGCGGTCTGCCTTTTGCCCGAGATTCTGCGCAACCAGTTCGCCATCCCCTTTTACTTTGGCGGCACATCGGTTCTGATCGTGGTGTCCGTGACCATGGACACAATCCAGCAGGTTCAGTCGCACCTCCTCGCCCATCAATACGAAGGGTTGATCGAGAAATCCCAACTCAGCGGCAAGGGCAAGAAACGCAGTCGCAGAAAGGCTCCGGCGCGTCGATGAATATCATTCTTCTCGGACCGCCGGGCGCGGGCAAGGGCACGCAAGCGCATCATCTGGTCCAGAGCCGGGACATGATCCAACTCTCCACCGGCGACATGCTGCGTGCCGCCAAGGACAGCGGCTCCGAGATGGGGCGCATTGTGGCGGATGTGATGGCGCGCGGCGATCTTGTGACCGATGACATCGTGATCGGCCTCATCCGCGAGCAGTTGCAGGGCGCGCAAAAGGGGGGCTTCATCTTTGACGGCTTCCCGCGCACCTTGGCGCAGGCCGATGCGCTTGCCGACTTGCTGGAAGAGACGGGTGAGACACTTGATGCCGTGATCGAATTGCGCGTCGATGACGAGGCGCTCGTCGAGCGGATCACGGCCCGCTCCACCTGCGGCGGCTGCGGAGAAGTCTACAACGACATTACCAAGCCTTGGCCCGCGGATGGCAAATGCGCCAAATGCGGCTCGACCGATGTCAAACGCCGCGCGGACGATAACGAAGACGCTCTGCGCAACCGTCTGATGGAATATTACAAGAAAACCTCCCCGTTGATCGGCTACTACTATGCCCATGGCCAATTGACCTCGGTCGATGGTCTTGCGGAAATTGACGCGG
>NZ_JAGPVV010000215.1 GCF_018066915.1 Roseovarius sp. | reverse complement strand
CGCGCGTTCCGCAATCGAAAGTCTGGTGCGCGCATGGCTGAGTTGAATTCGCAACTCCTCGAGCCGATACTGACGATAGAGCCGTGTCCGTTCATTCAGATGCTGTTGGATGGTCGTTTCCGTTTCAAGGCGTTCGGTGATGCGCCTGATGGCAGCCTCCTGAAAATCCCGCTCCATGCGCAGATCGTTGAGGCGGACCCGATCGACCAGAACGTTGTCGATTGACGCAACAACCTCGGTTTGGTTAACGCGTGCGCCGAACGGGCGATCCGGGATCGACAGGGACCCAGCTATGCTGGATCGAATGGTGATGACGGGCGCGTTGATCACCGCGTTCGCACTTACCCCGGCTATCTGTTCTCCGACCAGTATCCATAGTGTCAATGCGATGAACACCGCTCCGAACAGTAGTCGTGTATATCTCATGCAATCTAGCCTTGTATTGGTGCCAAGAGTATACCGCTATAACTGAATTCGTCACTACCTCGTGTCCTTGAAGGGCAAATTGCGCGGAAGACCGACGACAGGCTGACTTGTCCATCGGCTAATCCGAGCGGCAGAGGCTTTCTCGAAACGCCACAGATGCGAGCATGTGCAGAACGGCCGGATAGTAGGGTTGACTGTTCATGGCATCAGGATCGGGCACAATCAGCTCACATTCTGCAAGTCTTTCAATTGCGCGATAGCCAAGCTGATCACTCTGGGAAATGACCCTGCCAGTCGCATCCGTTTGTGTCGCAATGTGCCCTTCAACCGGTGTTGACCGAAGCAAGCGGAGCGCAGAGGCGACGGCGGCGTGGGCCGGATATCCCGACCAGATCAAGTAAAGAGGGATGCGTAACGCATCATAGCCCCATCGCAGCCCATGCTCATTCGACACCTCGAAACCCGCGCCCGTGACCAAGATCCAATCTGGCAGGAAAGGCATGGAGGCAAGCTCACGCAGGACGGCGTCACCGTGGTCGGCCGCACGGACAAGCTGCGTCAAACCAAAGGCCTGACCCAATTCGCGAAGTGCTCTTGGCATGATGTAAGAGGGATTCAAAAGCACCCGTTCCTCATCAGGATATGCCTCGGCAGATGGTTTGATGAGCATCTCCTCTGGAGCTCGAGGATCTGGGGTCAGACAGAGATCGACAACTGCGTGAGCGATAGCTTCGGCAGTGCCCAGGTATCCCGGCCAACCAGAGTCACGTCCTGCCCGCAGTAACGCCCAAGCACGAAAGAGATCGCCATCCGTCGCCGTGCGCCAATCCACCACGCCGCGCCCGTCAGGTTCCCAACGCCATGCCATAAGGCTGTCTTGTCTTGTCGCCAGGTTGCGCGCGGACCAGTCCTCGATTGCATCAAACCGAGCACGATCCCCCGAGGCTTGCGCAAGCAAAAGTCCGTAACCCTGACCTTCGGAGTGCGAGATGTCGCCTTGTCCGGTATCGACCACGCGACCCTCTGGCCCAACAAACCGGTCCGACCATGCCTCCCAGGCCATCGCATTCTCGGCTCGTGCGGCGCTCAGCCTGAAGAGACAGGCCGCACTCGCGCAGGCGATAAGAGTTCGTCGTTTGAAGCGTGGCGTCAACGGGGTGCCGTCCTGACTGTGCCTCACAGGAAGGTGGTTTGGATCAATGTCCGTGAAATGCAGGTCCAACGCAACCCGGGATCGGATAACTCTATTTGGTATTGCCAAGTTGGTTGCTTTAACTTGTGAAGCATCGAAAAGGCAGGATTATACGGCCATTTCGACGGTGTCGTCGGCCCAGAAGCTGAAGGCATCCGATGCGACCGTCGGTCAGGCCATCGAGATCCTTCTGAAACAGGAACGCCTGCCGATACTCCTCACCGGTCGGATCGACCGCTTCTACCGTGATGCGCCAATGCATCTTTCCCGCCGCCTTGCGTAACAAGGGCAAGCTTTCCACGGCCGATCAAAGATTGCACCCAAGACAATTGAACGGTCTCCTCAGCAAAAGGCTACGAGTGCATAAAGGCACGTCGCGTTTGATCAGGTTCCCATCGCGCCGGCTATCGCGCCGGGGCCTCCGCGCTGCCTCGCCGAGGTTCCGGGTCAAGCCCGGGTCGGGTGTGGCTTCGATGGAGCGCCACACGCCTCAGTGCTGAATCTCTTCCTCGCGCACGAACATGTTGGCCCAGGCGCGTTCGATGAGTTCGGGGGTCATCTGATAGGGGATGCCCTCAAAGTTGCAGATCGAGATCATCTGGTCGATCAGGAAGACCGGCTGATAATTGGCGTAGACATTGTTGATCGTGGGGTATTTTTCCTTGATCAGGTAGATCAGCGCGGCCTCGTCCAGCGGCATGCCCTTCTTGCGGGCGACCATGGCGAAGATCTTGAGGAAGTCGGATTGGCAGGGGCCGTCAATCTTGATCTTGTAGAAAATCCGGCGCAGCGCGGCCTTGTCGAAGATCGAGTTGGGGTGAAAGTTGGTCGAGAAAATCACCAGCGTGTCGAACGGCACCTCGAATTTCTCGCCCGATTGCAGGGCGAGAATATCCTTGGCCTCTTCCAAGGGCACGATCCAACGGTTGACGAGGGCCTGCGGCGGCTCTGCCTGACGGCCAAGGTCGTCCACGATGAAGATACCGCCGGTGGATTTGAGTTGCAGCGGCGCCTGATAGGTGCGCGCGGTCGGGTTATAGACCAGATCGAGCATCGACAGGCTGAGTTCGCCGCCGGTGATCACGGTCGGGCGTTCGCAGCGGACATAGCGCGTATCAAAGGTGCGTTTGCGGCGCAGGGAGTTGGGATCGTCCACCTCGACCTCGGCCGAGGAATGCACGATGGGGTCGTAGACGGTGATGACCTGACCGGAATATTCGATGGCGCGGGGCACATAAATCTTATCGCCCATGGCGTCGCGGATGCCGTTCGAGATCGAGGATTTGCCGTTGCCGGGGGGGCCATACATCAGGATCGAGCGTCCGGCGCTGACCGCGGGTCCAAGGTGATCGAGCAGGGCATTGGGCAGGATCAGGTGGCCCATGGCATTGGTCAGTTGCTCGCGTGTGACCTGAATGTTGCGGATCGACTGGCGTTTGACCTGTTCGCGGTAGACCGAGAGCGGCACCGGCATGGCCCCGAAATATTCCGACTGGCTGAGCGCGTCGAGGGCGCGGGACTTGCCCGCATCGGTCAGTTGATAGCCCATTTCGCCGCCCGAATTGGCGTTGAGCGTGCCGGTGGCCTCGATCAGTTTTTGCACGCGGGCCATGTCGATCAGTTCTTGTGTGACGGCGCGCGGCAGGCAGATCGCCTCGGCGATGTCGGTGGCAAGATCGAGGTTCTTGCGGAACATGGTCTTGAGCAGGATGTCCCGCATCATGACGACGGGCAATCGCATTTCCTCCAGCCGGGATGGGGGCGGGGGCGGCTGAACGCCGGTGCTGGCCTGCATGTTCATCTGGTCTGCCTGTGCTGGGTCGGACTATGTTCCCGGCAGCGTCGCATCAAAAGGTGCAGAAATTGTGGAGAGTGTCGGGCAGCTCTGGGGCGCGGGGAGTGTTTCGGTTATCCGATGGTGCGCGCCCGCTTTAAATCATTGATCAGGCCCCATAGAGCGCGCCCAAGCCCAGATAAATCGCGAGCGTGCCGCCCAAGGCAAAGCCCATGGGGAATTTCTTGCCTGCGTGCCAGCTCTGCCAGTCGGGGGCGAGGCGGCGCAGGGGGCTGTGCTTGATCGCGCGGTGCGTCAGGAACGCCCCGAGCAGGGTGGCGGCGAAGATGAAGGCGAGCGGAGAGGCATCGCCAAGCGCCACGAAGGGGGCGGCAGCGGCGATGAATTTGGCATCGCCCGCGCCCATCAGCCGGGCCGCGTTCATCGCGATGCCCGCCACCAGCATGACCGCCAGATGCGAGAGCCGCCACGCATACTCATTGAGTGGCAGGGTCATCAGACCCACGACGAGGAAAATCCCCACCAGCGTCAGGACGGCGGTGTTGGGGATCTTCATGCGGCGCAGATCGCTGAGCGCGACCCAGACGCAGACGGGCAGGACGAAAGGCAGGAACCAGAGGGCCGAATGCGCGGTGATCTCGAGCGACATCGAGCGGTCCTAGCCCCCGACCTTGGTTTCGAGCGCGCGCAGCGAGCGCACGGCATCCTCGAAATGCTGCGGATGGGTTTCGACGGCATCGCGCAAGAGCCCTTCGCCAATCGCGGTATCGCCCTGTTTGATGGCCGAGAGGCCAAGGGTATAGAGCAATTGCGCGCGCTCGGTCTGGCTGACCGGC
The DNA here is from genome assembly GCF_018066915.1 of Roseovarius sp. Lineage (GTDB taxonomy): Bacteria > Pseudomonadota > Alphaproteobacteria > Rhodobacterales > Rhodobacteraceae > Roseovarius. Next base: position 7,808 of record NZ_JAGPVV010000215.1, on the reverse strand, counting down.
AGGACAGGCAGGGAATAGTTGCGCTGCGCGCCGCGGGCAAGAACGAGGTTGTTCTTGGCGGTAAAGAGCGCGGGGTCTTGGCGGACGGCATCGGTAAAGAGCCGCTCTGCGCCGGGATAATCGCCGCGCGTCAGCTTGGAATAGCCCCAGTTGTTCATCACGCTGGCGGGCTGTGTCGTCAGCCCCACGGCGATTTCATAAAAGCTGTCGGCCTTGGTCCAGTTCTGATTGCTGTCGGCGATCATCGCCTCGAGCCGGTAGCGCTTGAAGGTCTCGTAGGTGGGCGGGATGCCATCGAGCACGGTGTCGGCGCGGTCCCATTCGTTGTTGCGGATCAGCGCATCGGCCAGATCGACGCGGTCCTCGTCGGTGGCGTCCTTGTGTTCGATCACGCGGGTCCAGATCGACACCGCCTCGGTATTGCGCCTCGCGCGCACGAGGGATTTGCCCAAGCCGCGCAAAAGGTCGATGCGTTCCGGTTTTTCGCCCACGGCGCGCTGGAAATAGGCGACCGCCTCGTTCGGGTCGCTGGCGGTCAGCATCACGTCGTTGAGGTTGGTTTCATCCACGACATTGATGTCTTGGAAAGCACGGTCCACGTCATTCCCGCTGGACTGCTCACAAGCGGACAGGGCGAATGTGCCTGCCACGCACAGGGAAACAAGAATAGGGTGGCGCATTTTTGCGTCCTTTTACTGCCTCGGCCTCGTCATGGTATCTTGCGGACCAGATAGTCGCCACTGCCCCGCCGCACCAGTTTGTAATCTTGCTCGTCCTCAGCACCATAATCAGAATTTTCTGTTTTTGCGAGTGCTAAGCGCAAATTGTCGCGGATTGCGTCACTTTCGCCATTGTCGAGCGCATAGGCGCGGCGCAGCATCTGTTCTGCCTCAGGGTAATTGCCCTTTTCGACCAGCACGACACCGAGATTGTTCCAGGTTTCGGGGGTCGCGTCGGGTTTCTCGATGGCCTCACGCAAGAGGCGCTCGGCGGTGCCAAGGCGGCCCAAGGCGAGATTGGCGCTGCCCAGTCCGGCCAGCACATCGGCGGTCATGCCATGGCTGACGGCGGCGCGGGTATAGGCCTTGTGCGCCAGTTCGTATTCGCCTGCATCCATGAGGCGATGCCCGACCAGAAGGCCATCCACCGCTTGCCCCCCAGGGGCCACGCCGGGGGCATAGGGGCTGTCTGGGGTAGCGGGCGCAAGGCAACCTGCAAGCGCGAGTGTCCCCGCCAGAAAAACCGCCGCCCGCCCTATCATGTCGCCCCGTTTATTTTGCGGCCATGGCGAACAGTTCCATGATACCCAGAACCGACGGCCCGACCAGAATGATCAGCAATGGCGGCACTGTAAGCATCATCGTGGCCAATGTCATCTTGGTCGGCAGCTTGTTGGCCTTTTCCTCGGCGCGCATGACGCGTTTGTCACGCATCTCGCCTGCGTAGACGCGCAGCGCCTCGCCGATCGAGGTGCCGAAGGTCTGCGATTGCACCAGAACGGTCACGAAGCTGGAAATATCCTGCACGCCGCAGCGTTCGGCCATTTCGCCCAGCACCGAAGGCTTGTCGCGCCCGGCCTTGATCTGAAGGGCGACGATCTCGAACTCCTCGGCAAGGGCGGGGTAGGAGGCGCGCATTTCGCTGGCGACGCGGATGATGGATTGGTCCATCGACTGACCGGCCTCGATGCAGACGAGCATCATGTCGAGACTGTCCGGGAAACCGTCCTGAATTTCCTCTTGGCGTTTCTGCTGGCGTTTCGTGACCCAGTATTTCGGCATCATATAGCCAATGCCCGCAGGCCCGAGGATATAGAGCAGGGTTTCCTGAGTGCTGGTTTCCGTGCCCGATTTGAACAGCACGTAATAGATCACCCCAAGGATCAGCAGGCCGACCCCGAGCGCGAATTGCGCGAAGTGGAAGTAGCGCACGGCATCGCGATGCCGGTAGCCTGCCTGCATCAGCTTGAGCCGGATCTGGCTGAGTTGCTTGGCGTCTTGCGGCTCAAGGAAGGTGGCGTAGCGGTCGAGCTTTTTGTTCTGCTTGCCCGCGCGCAGGTTGGTCTTGGTGCCGTTGGACGCGGCGGAGTCGCGCAGGTTGGCCTGTTTGAGTTTTTCGAGCGGGTCCTGCTTTTGCCGCATCATCATCGGGATGGTGATCAGGATGAGCATCACGCCCAACCCACCCACCGCGATGAGGGGGCCAAAAGGCCCGAGCGCGCCGGTCAGGACATCGTTGAGAACCGAGAGAATTTGCATGATCCGTTCCTCAGACCTTGATGTTCACGAGGGCGCGCATGACGATCAGGTTCAACACCAGAAAGACACCGACGACCAGCACGGCGGGAATGAAGAAGGGGTGTTTCATCGCCTCGTCGTAATAATTGGGTTTGATCAACTGGATGCCGATCAGCGCGAGAATGGGAAAGCCGGAAAGGAATTTGCCGGACCATTTCGCCTCGGCGGTGATGGCCTTGACCCGGCGAAAGAGGCGAAAGCGGGCGCGGATCACCTTGGCGAGACCGGCGAGAATTTCCGCAAGGTTGCCGCCCGATTGCTGTTGGATGGTCACGGCCACGGCGAGAAAGCGCAAATCCTGCATGTCGAGCCGTTCGGCCATTTCCTTGAGCGCCTCGCCCATGTCACGGCCATAGGCGGCCTCGTCCGCGATGATGCCGAATTCGGTGGCGAGCGGATCGCCGACCTCTGTCGCGACGATGCCGATGGCCGAAGAAAACGGATGTCCGACCCGAAGGGATCGCACCATGAGTTCGATGGCGTCGGGCAATTGCTCCTCGAGCAGCGCCATGCGCTTACCTGCCTTCATGCTGATCCAGGTAAAGATGCCGCCCACGCCGATACCGACAGAGGCAATCGCGCGCACCGGGGCGGCGGTGTTGGTGCCGACCGAAAGGCCGATAAAGGCCAGCACGCTGAGACCGCCCATCAGCATGATCAATTGCCGGGGGGTAAAGGCGATGGCGGCCTTTTGTGCCTTGTCCGAGAGGATGGAGTAGAGCGGCAGTTTGCGCGCCTTGAGGTGCTGCTGCATTTCCTTGCGCAGCTTTTCCATCACCTCTTCGCGGTTGCCCGATTTGTCGAGCATTTCGAGCCGCCGGTTGACCCGGTTGTTGAGGCTGATCGAGCGCCCGAAGACGGTAAGATAAATACCCTCGACCAGAACGAGCACGCCGACGAAGATCAACGCATAGATGATAGGTTCGGCACTGAGGGTCATCTGCGTTACTCCGCTGCGATGGGTTCGTAGATATGGGCGGGCAGGTCATAGCCCCAGAGCCGGAAGCGTTCGGAAAAGTGCGAGCGCACGCCAGTGGCGGTGAAATGGCCGATGATCTTGTTGTCGGGGGTCAGGCCCACGCGCTGAAAGCGGAAGATTTCCTGCATCGAGATGACATCGCCCTCCATGCCCGTGATCTCGGTGATCGAGGTCATGCGGCGCGAGCCGTCCTGAAGGCGGCTGGCCTGCACGATGAGGTTGACGGCGCTGGCAATCTGGCTGCGCACCGCCTTGAGCGGCATTTCGATGCCGGCCATGGCGACCATGTTTTCCAGACGGCTGATGCCGTCGCGCGGGTTGTTGGCGTGGATCGTGGTCATCGAACCGTCATGGCCGGTGTTCATGGCCTGAAGCATGTCGATCACCTCTTCGCCGCGGGTTTCGCCCACGATGATGCGGTCGGGGCGCATTCGCAGCGCGTTCTTGAGACAGTCGCGGGGCGACACCTCGCCCTTGCCTTCGACGTTGGGCGGGCGGCTTTCCATCCGGCCCACGTGGATCTGTTGTAGTTGCAATTCGGCGGTGTCCTCGATTGTGAGGATGCGTTCATCATTGGCGATGAAAGAGGACAGCGCGTTGAGCGTGGTGGTCTTACCAGAGCCGGTCCCGCCCGAGACGATCACGTTGAGGCGGGTGGCGACAGCGGCCTGAAGATAGGCGGCCATTTCCTCGGAAAAGGCGCCGAATCTCACCAGATCGTCGATCCCGAGCTTGTCCTTCTTGAATTTCCGAATGGACACAAGGCTGCCATCCACCGCGACGGGCGGCACCATGGCATTAAAGCGCGAGCCATCGGCAAGGCGGGCGTCGACATAGGGGTTGGATTCGTCCACGCGCCGACCCACCGCCGACACGATCTTGTCGATGATGCGCAGGAGGTGCTTTTCATCCTTGAAGGTGACGTCGCTGAGTTCGAGCTTGCCCGCGCGTTCGATGAAGATCTGATGCGGGCCGTTGACGAGAATATCGTTGACCGTGTCATCCTTGAGCAGTGTTTCGAGCGGGCCGAGGCCCTTGACCTCGTCATAGAGTTCCTGGGTGAGTTGGGTGCGATCCTCGCGGTTGAGGACAATGCCCTTTTCCTCGAGAATCTCGCCCGCGATAGAACTGATTTCGGTGCGCAGGTCGGACTCGGTGGCCGAGTCGAGCGCGGCCAGATTGAGGTGATCGAGCATTGCGCGGTGCAATTCGATCTTGATCTCGCTGATCCGATCCTTGCGCTTGCGCTCTTTGTCCATGCCGACGGGCACCGCCGCCGCCTTTTGCGCGGGTTTGCGGAACGACGGCAGCGCCGCATCAACCGGGGCGGTGCGGGGAGCAGGGGCAGGGGCCGCCTTGGGGGCGGTCCGGTCGTTGGCGGATTTCTTGTAACGAGAGAACATCTGGTCCTACCTCTGGTTAGGCGGCTTCGGCGTCGCTCTTGCCAAGAGCATGCAAGGAGCTGGCCAATTTGGCGATTTCGCGGCGCAGCGGGTTCTTGGCGGCACTGGAGGCCAGCGGCAGGCCATGATCCGAACTCTGGCAGACCGCCCGCCCGCCATCCGGCAAGAGCAGTTCGATCCGGATGTCCAAGCTCTCGGCCATGCGTTTGACGCGGCTCTTGCCGTTCAGGTCGGTGAATTTCGGTGAGCGGTTGAGGCAATAGCGCAGCTTGTCCACCGGCAGATCCTCGGACTGCATGGCCCGTCTGATCCGCAGCGCGTTCTGGGCCGAACGCATGTCAAGCTCGAGCGTAGCGAAGTAGATCTGGGAGGCGTGCAGCACCGCTTCGGTCCACTGGACCAAGGTGCCGGGCATGTCGATCACGACGTAATCGAAGTGTTTGCGCGCAAGGGCGAGCAGCTTGTTCACATCCTCCGAGGAGATCATGTCGAGCGGCAGCACATCGGCCGGGGCGGTCAGCACCCAGAGTTTGTCCTCGAAGGCGACGAGCGCCTGACGGAAGATGTCATCATCGAGCGCATCGGTGTCAGACCACATTTCAAACACCACATCGCGACGCGGCAGGTCGAGATAGGTTGCAACCGAGCCGAATTGCAGGCCGAAATCCAAGAGGCAGACGCGCGGCAGGCTGGCCTTGTCAACATTGGCCAGTTCCCACGCGAGATTGACCGCGAGGGTGGTGGCACCAGTCCCGCCCGAGAGACCCTGCACCGCGAGAATCACCCCATCGCCAGCGGTCGGATTGGCGAGGGCGGGATGGGTGTGGGTTTGGGTATGGACCGGGGCGTGATTAACCGGCGGGGGCGTGTGGCGCAGGCGCTCGATGGCGGCCTGAAGTTCGCCCTCGGGCAGGGGGTAGGGGACGAATTCATCGGCACCCTGACGCAGCAATTGGTGCAGGGCGGCGGGGCTGACATCCTCTGCGATTAGAATGACCTTGATGCCCTTTTTGTTGGCCAGCGAAATGATTTCGCCCAGCATGACGAGATCATCCTCGTCGGCCTCGTCGATCGCAACTGCCACGAATTCCAAGGAGTTGGCCTCTGGCTGGTTGAAAAAGGCCAGTGCTTCGGCAAAGCCCAGATCGCCCCAGGATTCGCCCAAGGCGGCCTCCATATCCTCGATCAGCAGGTCAAAGTTCTGCACGTCGCGGCTGATGGTGCAGGCGACGATCGGGTTGGGGTCTGACTGTTTCGCTACACTACTCGTCATTCTCTCGGTCCTGTTCTTGCCGTCGCCCGGCGGTGTTCGCCAATACGCGGGCTGGACATGGAAATACGGCCATCCAACCCGGCACCGCATGCGACGGAAACCTTTGGCTCTGGTGCAAGATGCGCGGGAATATTGGCGACATTTGGGCCAAAAGATCGTAATTGTGCGGTCTTGAGATACAAAAACCCGCCCAAGTGGGGGCGGGTTCGAGGTGGTCCGGACAGAGCCGAACAGGGAGAAACGATTGACCGGTTACTCTTGGCCGGTCGCGCCTTCTCTCGCCATCTTGATCGTAGAGGCGGGCATGGCGCTGTTGACATATTCGCGGTAGACGACCTCGGCGTATTTGCCATCCATGATGATCGGATGGGACTGCACAAAGCCCGACACTTCGGTCACGGTGCGGCGGTTGCGGCGCTCGCGGCCTTGGGTCACGATCAGGGGCTGTGTTTCGCCGAAAGAGGCGACTGCCTCGAGCCGCGAGCGGCTTATGCCCTGGCTGGTGAGAAAGGCGACCACGGCCTGAGCGCGGCGCATGCCGAGGCTCTTGTTAAAGCTGTCCGAGCCGACCGCATCGGTATGGCCATAGACGCGAAAGCGCACTTCGGGGAATTGACGTATCCATTGGGCCTGTTCGCGCAGCGTGTCACGCGCGCCCGCATCCAGCTCGGCCGAATTGAAGGCGAAGTTGACGGTGCTCATCACTTCGCTGGCGAAGCGGTTGGCAAGATCAAAGGTATAGCTGCGCTCGCCGGTCATCACGAGGTGGTTGTTCATCGCCGCCTCGCCGAAATGCCCGCTGTCCACATGCGCGCCCGCCTCACCGAAGTAGGAGCGATAGACCTCGTCCTGCGAGGTGCAGGCGGTGGCGGCGATCAGGCCGGCGATTGCGAAAACATGTTTCATGGCCCGTTTCCCCCGCTCAATCCATCACATAGCCATAAGACCCGGTGAAGTCCTGCTTGGCCACCTCGCCCACGGCCCCCTTGTCACTCACGCCTCTGGCAACGCGGCCATTGAGGAAGAGGTCCTTTTCCGAGGGCAGTTTGACACGATCCGTGGGCAGGGCAAGCGCCTCGCCGCGTGCAGGCGAGACCAGATGCGCCGACACGATGATCACCAGTTCGGTTTGCGAGCGCTGGTAATCGGCGCTGCGGAAGAGGGCGCCCAGAACCGGCACATCCCCCAGCCATGGCACCTGACCGGCATTGTCGCGGAAATCATCCTGCAGCAGGCCAGCAATCGCGAAACTCTCGCCATCGCGGAGGGCGACGGTTGTCGAGGTGTCGCGGCGGCGGAAGGCAGGAATGGCGAAACCATTGGAAACCAAGGAGTTGGCGGTATCGATCGAGGAAACGGCCGCGGCCATTTCAAGGTTGATGATGCCATCGTCAACGACGCGCGGCACAAAGTTCAGCTCGACGCCGAAAGGTTTGAATTCGATCGAGGTGGTGTCATTGTCCTGCGCCACCGGCACAGGGAATTCGCCACCGGCGAGGAATTTGGCCTCTTGGCCCGAGAGGGCGGTCAGGTTCGGCTCTGCCAGGGTGCGCACGACGCCCTTGGTTTCCAGCGCCTCGAGCAGGATGCCGACCTCGACCGAGCCCACGTCAAATCCAAAGGCGAAGGCCGCGTTGTTTTCGTTTACGTCCGGAATGGCCCCTGCCAAGGTACCCAGAACCCCGCCTTGGGTGTTGGTGGTGTTGGTGCCGCCGATGACGCCAAGGCCATTGGCCCCACGCGCGTCGATGGAGAGCGAGGACGACAGCGCCTTGGAGACGCTGCGCTGCATTTCGGCAAAGCGGACCTTGAGCATGACCTGTTGCTTGCCGGAGACCGACATCAGGTTCGATACG
>NZ_JAGPVV010000203.1 GCF_018066915.1 Roseovarius sp. | reverse complement strand
GACGTGATCGCCCGGTTGCAGGCTGGTGACACCGGGGCCCACCTCGAGCACGACGCCCGCGCCCTCATGCCCCAGAATGGCCGGAAACGCCCCCTCGGGATCGGCCCCAGAGAGCGTGAAATCATCCGTGTGGCACAGGCCCGTCGCCTTGATCTCCACCAGAACCTCGCCCGCCTTCGGACCCTCGAGGTTCACCTCCATGATCTCCATCGGCTTGCCAGCCTCAACAGCCACCGCCGCACGTGTGCGCATGATTTGTCCTTTCCCTCAGAATTTGCCACAGTCTTGCGTCATGCGGCGCGGTGTTTCAATATCGAGAGCGTCACGCAGAGACCAGACTGCGGCAGATTCTGCGGCAATCTCCGGTAAGAGAGGCAAACACATGAAGAAAATCCTTGGCACCGCCCTGATGATCGGGGCACTGGCAGGCTGTATCGGCCCGGAAGGCGCGCCCCCTGAAGAGAACGCCTGCGGTGCGGCGCAGATGCAGGCGCTGGTCGGCACGCCGGTCGCAGCACAGGATTTCAGCGGGCACGCTGCGGTGCGCATCCTGCCGCCGGGGTCGATGGTGACGATGGATTACCGCCCCGACCGGCTGAATGTCGAACATGACGCAGACGGGGTGATCACGCGGATCGCTTGTGGCTGAGGGGGCGATTGAGCCTGTAAGGGCAGGTCTCGCCAAGCGGAAAGCCGCGCGGTGCCCGACCGCCGGGTGGGCGCTGCAACAGAAGTGATGGGCACTTTATGCCTGCCAAGTCTTCCGCGTTGCAAATGAGGTGGTGCGTTGCAAAAGCGCCCGCCCGAGGGGGCGGTCGGGCGCTGCGCGGCGGCACCTGCGGTGCCTTGATTCCGCGCTTTGGTGATTTGGGCCCGCGTCAATTCTCCGTTCCCTCATCTTGCCCTTGGCCCAGCGCACAAACACCAAGGCTGACTCGACTCCGCCCAGCCCTCGCTCTATTTGATACAGAACAAATAGAGAACAATGCCCGCCATGCCGACCCGCCGCATCCTGTCGATCTGGTTTCCCCGGCTCGGGGCCGAGCGCCTGCTGCGGCGGGTGACGGACCCGGACGCGCGGCTCTTTGCCGTGGTCAGTGCAGAGGCGCAGGATCAGGTGCTGACCTCTGTGTCGCGGCGCGCCGAGGCGCTGGGGCTGCGGCCCGGCCAACCGCTGCGCACGGCGCAGGCGCTCTGCCCCGATCTCATCACCCGGCCGCGCAACCGCGCCGCAGAGGCGGCGTTTCTGGCGGCGCTGGGGCGTTGGGCCGGGCGGTTCTCGCCCTTGGTGGGGGTCGAGGGCACGGCGGGCCTGCTCTTGGATGTCACCGGCTGCGCGCATCTCTTTGACGGCGAGGCGGGGTTGATCGCCACGCTGCGCGCCGAGGCGGGGGATCTGGGGCTGAGCCTGCGCTCTGGGCTGGCCGATACGGTCGGCGGCGCCTGGGCACTGGCGCGCTATGCCGGGCAAGGGGTGGCGGCGCAGCGTTCGGGCGATGCCATTGACCAAGAGGCCCGCGCCACGCGGTCGCGCGCCGCCAAGCGGCGGCATTGGGAGCGGGGCGGCGCAGCGCCTGCGGTCGCGGTCACGGCAGAGGCGGCCGAGATTGCGCCGCCGGGGCATCTGCCCGCGATGCTGGCCCCCCTGCCGGTGGCGGCGCTGCGCCTGCCGCCGGTGCTGGTGGCGGATCTGGCACGGCTGGGGTTGCGGCGGATCGGCGAGTTGGCGGCGCAACCGCGCGCCAGCCTTGCCCGCCGCTTTGGCCCCGAGGTGATGTTGCGGCTGGATCAGGCGCTGGGCCATGTGCCGGAACCGATGTCGCCCTCTGCCCCCGCCCCGCGGTTTGCCACGCGGCTGAGCCTGCCCGAGCCGATTGGGCTGCGGAGCGATATGGAAGCGGCGCTCTGCCGCCTGACCGAACGGCTGTGCCCTCTCTTGCAGGGCAAGGCACAGGGCGCGCGGCATCTGCGGCTGGAGGTGTATCGCGCCGATGGCGGGCTGCAATCAGTCGAGGTGCGGCTGGCGCGCGCGGTGGACCAGCCAGAGGCGATGCGCCCGCTCCTAGAGATGCAGCTTGACGGGATCGACGCCGGGTTCGGCATCGACATGCTGCGGCTTGAGGCGGTTGTGACCGCGCGGATGGAAACCCGGCAAGGCGAGAGCGGTCTGGGCCAAGGGCGGGGGGCCGGGGCGCAAGAGACGGCGCTGGCCGATCTGATCACCCGGTTGGGCGGGCGCATCGGGCTGGAGGCGATCACCCGCCGCCATCCCGCCGAGAGCCATATTCCCGAGAAATCCGCGCTGACCCTTGCGGCGGCCTGGTCGGAACCCACCCGCGGCCCCTGGCCCGCGCCCGAGGCGCGCCGCCCGCTGCTGATCTGGCCGCCAGAGCCGGTGATGCGGCCCGAAGCGGGGGAGGCCACGCTGCCCTTTCGCTGGCGCGGGCGGGCGCATGAGGTGGTGGGGGCCATCGGGCCAGAGCGGATCGCGCCAGAATGGTGGCTGGAGGACCCGGAATGGCGCAGCGGGGTGCGCGATTACTGGCAGGTGGTGACGACGCGCGGCGAGCGGCTCTGGCTCTTTCGCGCCCATGGCGGGCAAATCTCGGGCGGGTGGTTCTGTCAGGGGCGGTTTGCCTGAGCATGCACAGGAAAGCGCTTGATTTGACGCTGGATTGGCGCAACTCTGAACGCATGAGTTTGCAAAGCCTTGGCCCGCTTGCGGGCGCGCAGTCCTCGGCCCCACAAGTGGCGTTTCAACGCAGCGAACTGGGCGTGATCCTGTCACTCTATGGGCGGATGGTCGCGGCGGGGGAATGGCGGGATTACGGTATTTCCTGCCTGCGCGAGGTGGCGGTTTTTTCAGTCTTTCGGCGCACCGCCGAACATCCGCTCTACCGGATCGAAAAACGGCCAAAATTGCAGGGCAAACAGGGGCAATATGCGGTGATCGGCATGGATGGTCAGGTGCTCAAGCGCGGCCATGACCTGCGCACCGTGCTGCGGGTGCTGGAACGCAAGCTGATCCGCCCAGTGGAGTGAGAGAGCGCCGGGGCAGGTTTGCGCCCCGCCCCGGTCTATGTCGCGTGCCGCTCAGACGTCGTAATAGGCATACATCTGCTCAAGCGCATCCAGACCGGGCGCTTGGGGGTGATTGGCGGGGGATTGTTTGGCAGGGGCCTCGGGCGTGTAATAGGCCGCCACCCAATCGGGTGTCACGGGCGCAGCATTCCGCGCCGGGGGAACAGGGGTCTTGATCGGATAAGCCATGGCTTTTTCTCCATATTTCTATGGAGTTAACATAAGACGCTGCAGCGCAGCATAAACCCCTATCCCTGCATCCTCGCCATGCAGAGGGCGCATGGCCCGAAGAGGCCCGCCCGCACGGTCATCCGATCCAGAGATCCCCCGCCAGACCCAGCGTGAACCCCAGAACCGCGCCGAGGGCCGGCAACCAGGTGCGCCCGTCATGCGAGGCGGGCGCGATATCCTGAAAGATCAGGTAGAGGATGCCGCCCGCCGCGAACATCATGATAAACCCAAGAACGTCGGGCATATCGGTCAAAAAGCTGAACCCAAGGGCGGCGCAGACCGGACCAAGCAGCGCCAGCCCGGCAAAGAAAAGAACGATCCGCCCGCCATGTATCCGGCGGCCTTTCACGACGTCGCGGAACGCGGCAAAGCCTTCGGGCAGGTTCTGAAGGAAGATGAGGGCCGCAAGCAGAATGGCCTGCTTGGTCTGCGCGGTCAGCATGGCCCCGATGGCCATGGCCTCGGGGAGGAAATCGAGCAGCATCGCCAGAAGGGAGGCCCCGCGCGCGCCACTGGCGGCAAGGCAGCGATCGACCACAAAGAACACCACGCCGCCCCCGGCAAAGGCCGCAAGGGCAACGCCCATCGACAAGTCTTCGCGCGCATGCGGCACCAGAACCATCGCAATCGCCGCAAGAAGCGCCCCACCACCAAAGGCCATGATGCCATGGGTGGCGACACGCGGCAGTTTGCGACAGGTCGCCGACAGCGCGAGTGCGGCCCCAAGCGGCATGGCCGATCCGGCCATGAGCGCCAGTAGGATCGCGGACCAGAAACCGCCCAAGTCCACGCCGCTTACACGTGCCGCTCGACCATCATCTTTTTGATTTCAGCGATGGCCTTGGCCGGGTTGAGACCCTTGGGGCAGGTCTTGGTGCAGTTCATGATGGTGTGGCAACGGTAGAGCTTGAACGGGTCTTCCAGATCATCCAGACGCTCGCCGGTCGCCTCATCGCGGCTGTCGATGATCCAGCGATAGGCATGGAGGAGTGCGGCCGGTCCAAGGTATTTGTCGCCGTTCCACCAATAGGACGGGCAAGAGGTAGAGCAGGACGCGCACATCACGCATTCATAGAGCCCGTCGAGCTTCTCGCGGTCCTCAATGCTCTGCCGCCACTCTTTCGCCGGGCGGTTGGTCTTGGTTTCCAGCCAGGGCATGATGCTGGCGTGCTGGGCGTAGAAATGGGTGAGGTCGGGGATCAGGTCCTTGACCACGGGCATATGCGGCAACGGGTAGATTTTCACATCGCCCTTGATTTCATCCATACCGTAGATGCAGGCCAGCGTGTTGATCCCGTCGATATTCATCGCGCAAGAGCCGCAAATCCCCTCGCGGCAGGAGCGGCGGAAGGTGAGCGTGGGATCAATCTCGTTCTTGATCTTGATCAGCGCGTCCAGAACCATCGGACCGCAGGTGTCCATATCCACGAAATAGGTGTCCACGCGCGGGTTTTTGCCATCATCCGGGTTCCAGCGGTAAATCTGGAACTTGCGCACGGTCTTGGCAGCCTCGGGCTTGGGCCATGTCTTGCCCGTGGTCATCCGCGAATTCTTGGGGAGTGTGAGTTGAACCATCTTGCTACTCCTTGTCAGCCGCCCAAAAGGGTCAGGCTATTTTGGGTAATACATTGCACCGCTTGGGGGCGCTGCGCGATCTGGATAACCTGCTGCGTGGTCTCTGGCGTGACACCAGTGACGCCCGCGCTTGCGATCTGAATGATCTCACCCGCAGAGGCGGCATCAATCACGCAATCGGTGATCGGGGCGGCGTTGAGACCGGGAAACCGCTGCGCCACGACCGTGTTGACCACGCTCTTGGCCTGCGCGCGCGCAATGCCGTCGGCGACCTGATTGGTCGCGTCACAGGCGCTGAGAGCCAAGATTGCCGTAAAAGCCAACACTGGGCGGATCATCGGGTCAGTTACCTCTGAGACAATAGGTTGACCCGCCAAACAGGACGGGGGCGTGTGAAGGGCAAGAACCACGTACGCGAACGCTTTGTCTCTGCGCCTGAGTTGCGAAACGCGGGGTAGATGCCCGCCCCAGCCTTTGATCGGCACATTCATTGATACGATCCGCCTGCACCGGGCTCAGGTTCGATCCGGGGACGATCCAGCTAACTGTGCTGCCACCGGGCGGCAGTTCCGACCATGTTGCGCCAAAGCGCGCAGGTCCACGAATGCCCATCTCGTAGCGGCAATCAAGGATCGCCTTGCGCTGTTCCTGCACAGGTATCCGCGGACCCGGATTGGCAAACGCAGGCACCGAAAGAAACGCCACAAGAAGCGCTGCGGAAACTCTTTGGCTTGTAGACCATGAAAGCTGTGACATGCTTCTCTCCCTTAGAACGTCCGTTCCTTTGGTGCGATCTTCTTGAGGCTGATGCCGCCCTTGTCCTCGGTGGTCAGAGGCGTGGTGATGATCGGGCGATAGCTCAGATCGACGGTATTGCCTTCGACCCGTGCAATGGTGTGCACGCGCCAGTTTTCATCGTCGCGGGTGCTGAAATCCTCATGGGCATGTGCGCCGCGGCTTTCGTGCCGTGCCTCTGCGCCAAAGATCGTGGCGAGCGCGTTGGGCATGAGATTGGTCAGCTCCAGCGTTTCCATCAAGTCGCTGTTCCACACGAGGCTCCGGTCCGTAACCTTGATGTCGTCCATCTTGGCGGCGACGGCCTTCATCTTGTCCACGCCTTCAGCCAGCGTTTTCGAGGTGCGGAACACGGCGGCATCGGCCTGCATTGTGCGCTGCATCTCGAGCCGCAATTCGGCGGTGGGCACGGTGCCGGTGGCATGGCGCAGCCCGTCGAAACGCGCGAGCGCCTTGTCCACCTCGGCCTTGTTGGTGGCGGGCACGGCGGTGTCGGGGTCGACCACCTTGCCCGCGCGAATGGCGGCGGCGCGGCCAAAGACCACAAGGTCGATGAGCGAGTTGGAACCAAGCCGGTTGGCTCCATGCACGCTTGCACAGCCCGCCTCGCCCACGGCCATCAGACCGGGGACGACAGCATGGGGATTGTCTTTGGTGGGATTGACCACCTCGCCCCAATAGTTCGTGGGCACGCCGCCCATGTTGTAATGCACGGTGGGCAGAACCGGGATGGGTTCCTTGGTCACGTCGACCCCGGCAAAGATGCGCGCGCTCTCGGAAATGCCCGGCAGGCGCAGATGCAGCGCCTCGGGCGGCAGGTGGCTGAGGTTGAGGTGGATGTGATCGCCATCCGCCCCCACGCCGCGCCCTTCGCGGATTTCCATGGTCATGCAGCGGCTGACATAGTCGCGGGGGGCGAGATCCTTGTAGTTGGGCGCATAACGCTCCATGAAACGCTCGCCCTCGGAATTGGTGAGGTATCCCCCCTCGCCGCGCGCGCCCTCGGTGATCAGGCAGCCCGCGCCGAAAATGCCGGTGGGGTGGAATTGCACGAATTCCATGTCTTGCAGCGGCAGACCGGCGCGCGCCACCATCCCGCCGCCGTCGCCGGTGCAGGTATGGGCAGAGGTGGCGCTGAAATAGGCGCGGCCATAGCCGCCGGTGGCCAACACGACCATCTTGGCGTTAAAGACGTGGATGGTGCCATCGTCGAGTTTCCAGCAGACCACGCCGGTGCAGGCGCCATCGGTCATGATCAGATCAATGGCGAAATACTCGATGTAGAATTCCGCCTTCTGCTTGAGGCTCTGACCATAGAGCGTGTGCAGAATGGCATGGCCGGTGCGGTCGGCGGCGGCGCAGGTGCGCTGCACCGGCGGGCCTTCGCCGAATTCCGTTGTATGGCCCCCGAAGGGACGTTGATAGATCTTGCCCTCTTCGGTGCGGGAAAACGGCACGCCGTAATGCTCGAGCTCATAGACCGCCTTGGGCGCCTCGCGCGCGAGGTATTCCATCGCGTCAGTATCGCCCAGCCAATCGGACCCTTTGACCGTGTCATACATATGCCACTGCCAGCTATCGGGGCCCATATTGCCAAGGCTTGCGGCAATGCCGCCCTGCGCGGCAACAGTGTGCGAGCGGGTCGGGAAAACCTTGGTCACACAGGCCGTGCGCAGGCCCTGTTCGGCCATGCCGAGCGTCGCGCGCAGGCCCGCGCCGCCCGCGCCCACAACCACGACGTCATAATCATGCGTCTCGTATTCATAAGCAGCCATTTGTTACTTCCTCACAGCGCGATCTTGGCGAGGGCGAAAAGCCCGGTGGCGATCAGCCCGTAACTTAGAACGGTCACGGCAATAATCAGGCCCCGGCGCGTGCTGCCGTGGCTGTAATCCTCGATCATCGTCTGCGCGCCGCTGGCATAGTGCCGCAGCCCGAAAAAGATCACGAGGCCGGTGAGAATGGCCATCGCCGGATGCGAAAAGGCGGCCAGCACCTCGGCGCGGTCGCCGCCCAAGGCGCGACCAAAGGCCACCAGAAACACCGGGATGATCAGCGCAAGGCCCACGCCCGACAGTTTCATATACCAGAAATGCTCGGTCCCGGTGCCAGCCGCGCCCTTGCCTTCGGCGCGTTTGCGTGCGGTCAGATATCGCATGATGCTCTCCTCAGACCAAAAGCAGGGTGATGACGGTCAGAACGACCGACCCGATGATGCAGCCCCAACCAAGTTTCTCGGCGGTGGGAATGTCCATGCCCTTGCCCGCGTCGAAATAGAGGTGCCGCAGCCCGGCAAGGTAGTGATACCACACCGCCCAGACCGAGAGCGACAGGACCAGATCGCCGAACCAAGAGGTGACAACCGCATCGGCCAGCGCGAAATAGGCGTCAGAGGTGGAAGCCGCCAAGAGCCACCACACGATCAAAAGCGCCGCCACGATCAGCGCATTGCCGGTGATCCGGGTCAGGATCGAGGTGATCGAGGTCAGTTGCGGGCGGTAAATTTGCAGGTGCGGCGAAAGCGGGCGTTCAACCGGTTTGGTTTCAGCCATGGAGCAACTCCTTTGCAGATGGCGGGCGGCGCGACAGCCGTCTTTTGCTGGGTTTCTTGTTATACTTTTTCTCAGGCATGTCACCTGTCCCGCGCGTCAAAACCCCGGTTTTGGGTCAATTGGCCGCAAAAATATTACGTTTGTGATCACGAAAATAATCGTGTGATCACAAATAACGCCAATGGGAATCAGGTTTTCCGGTGAGGTTTGCCTGAGTCTCTATCCACGACCGCCCGAAAACTCGGATAGTCCCCGAGTCTCTGGTCGATTTTGTGATCACAAATCGGAAGTGCGCAAGAAAAAGCCCGGACCGTTTCCGATCCGGGCCAATGCTCTGCGATGCCGCGGCTCAGTGCAGCTTGGCTTCGACATCTGCGATGGCGGCGTCGATCAACGCGTTGCCATCGGCGGCGGTCATCTGCTTGGCGATCACATCGCGCGCCGCGGCGACAGCCACCACAACGGCCTGATCGCGCACGTCGCGGATGGCGCGCGCCTCGGCGCTCGCGATCTGCTCTTCGGCGGCCTGCATACGGCGGGCAATCGACGCCTTGATCTCGTCCTTGGCCTCTTCGGCGGCGGCGTTGGCCTCTTCCTTGGCCTGCGCCACGATACGGTCGGCCTGCGCCTGCACATCCTTTTGCTTGCGCTCATAGCTGGCAAGCAGGGTCTGTGCCTCTTCGCGCAGGGCGCGCGCTTCGTCGAGTTCGGCCTTGATATTGGCAGCGCGCTCGTCGAGTTTCTTGCCCAAGAGCGCCGGAACCTTGACGTAAATCAGGAAGCCGACAAAGAGCAAGAAGGCGAGCAGAACCACGAAATTCGTGTTACTCAGCGAGAAGAACGGCCCCGAAGCCGCCAGCGCGGGGCTGGCAAAAAGGGCGGCAACCATGGTCAGAAGCGTCTTTTGCATGGCGGTTATCCCTTCATCCGGTCGGCAACAGCGGCCCCGACGGTTTTCGCGTCGGCCTTGCCACCCATCACGGCAACAATCTCGGCGGCGGCGGCAAGGGCCACTTCCTTGACGCTGTCGATGGCATTGGCGCGGATTTCGGCAATCTTCTTTTCGCCTTCTGCCGCACGGGCGGCAATCTCGGCATCCGCCTTGGCGGTGGCGGCGTCCAGCTCTGCCTTGATCTCGGCCTTGGCCTGACCCACGATGGTCTGCGCCTCGGTGCGGGCATCGGCCAGCGCCTTGAGATAGGCCTGTTCCGCCTGAACCGCCTTGGCTTTGAGGTCTTCGGCCGCAGCAAGATCGTTGGTAATCGCTCCCTGCCGCTCTGCCATCACCGCCGCAATACGCGGCAGCGCGATGCGCGACAGGACAAAGTAAATCACGACCAGCGTGACGAGGAGCCAGAAAATCTGGTTGCCAAAGGTCGAAAGATCCAGCTGGGGCAGGCCCGGCGTGGATGCGGCTTGACCAGCGGCGTCATGCGTTTCGCTTGCCATGTCGTCCTCCTAGGGAAAGTTCCGTGTCACCGAGGGGTGGCGTCGCGCCACCCCCCAGCCGTAAGGATCAGCTACCCGAGAGACTTAGACAGCGAACATCAGCAGAAGGGCGACGAGGAACGAGAAGATCCCCAGTGCTTCTGCAAAGGCGATGCCGATGAACAGCGTCGCGGTCTGGCCAGCAGCAGCCGACGGGTTACGCAGCGCGCCAGCGAGGAAGTTGCCGGCAACATTGCCCACACCCATCGCAGCCCCGCCCATGCCCATGCAGGCCAGGCCAGCGCCGATATATGCACCCATTTGAACGATATCGCCTTCCATAGTGATGTCTCCTTACGTTGGAATTGGCATTGATCGGTTGGTCGTGGGGCGGGCGAACCCGCCGTCGTTTGGTAGGCGGGACGCGCCCGCCGTCACCCCTTAGTGGCTCGGATGCAGCGCATCCTTGAGATAGACACAGGTCAGGATGGTAAAGACATAGGCCTGAATGAAGGCCACCAGCACCTCGAGCGCATAGATGGTCGAGATGGCGAGGATCGAGAGCGGCGTCACCACAAGGCCGATCCCGGTCGAAATCAGGATCATCGGTGCGAAGGCCGCGAACACTTTGACCACGGCGTGACCGGCCATCATGTTACCGGCAAGACGGATCGAGTGGCTGACGGGGCGCACGAAGTAGGAAATCACCTCGATCAGCGCCAGCACCGGGCGCAGCGCGAGCGGCGCGGAACTGACCCAGAAGAGGCCCAGAAAACCCGCGCCATGCTTGACAAAGCCGACGATGGTCACGGTCAGGAACACCATCATCGCCATCACAGCCGTCACCGCGATATGGCTCGTGGTGGTAAAGGCCATCGGCAGAAGGCCGAGGAAGTTGGCGAAGAGAATGAACAGAAAGAGCGTCATGATATAGGGGAAGAACACCAGCGCATCCTTGCCCGCCACATCCTCGACCATCTTGCGGACGAAATCATAGAGCAGTTCGGCCACAGATTGCGTTCGCGTGGGGATCGTGGCCCGGCGCGAGGTGCCAAGAACCAGAAGCGCGAAGATCGCCAGCACCGTCAGCGCCATCCACAGCGTGACGTTGGTCAGCGTGAACACACCAACTGCGCCCTCGCCAAAGAGCGGCTTGACCATGAACTGATCCATCGGGTGGAAAACCAGACCGGGTTCCCCGGCACCGTGCGCTTCAGTCGCCATTCTTTGCCCTCTCATCCCCGCCTTGCGCGGGCTTGTCCATGCTCTGCTGGATTTCGGCGGCGCTGCGCATCATCGTCTTGACGCCTGCGGCCACCCCCAGCAACGTGAAGATGACAAGGAACACCGGCATCGTCCCCAAGAGGAAATCCAGCCCGTATCCCATGCCGAAACCGATCAAAAGACCGGCCACCAGCTCGATCACCATCCGCCAGGCCATCTGGGCCTGAGAATAATGCTCGTCCTGATGGGGCTTGGGCGCGTCCTTTGCCTTGAGCTTTGCGATCTTCGCTTCCAGCTCTGCCAGTTGCGCGCGCTGCTCGGGATCGGTCACGTGGGCCCCCTCAGGATGTTGCGCATGTGCTAGGGCCTGCGCGCGCCTGAGTCAAGCACCCCAAGGGCGACCGGGGAATTGGGATAAACTGTTGTTTTATTGAGTATTTTTACCAAGAAGAAGCAGGGCGGCCATTCTGCCGCAACCGCCCCGAGGCCGATTGGCGGCGGTTTGGTATATTCAACCGTTTGGTTGAGTTTTGCTGAACGACCACGCCCAAGGCCGCTGCGGGACAGGCAAGGACACGCCGCAAGCGGCCCGGTCTCAGCAAACCCGGCATGGATCAGCCGTTGACGCCGACCGCGCGCTTGGGCTTATGAAGGGCATGCACAATGCGCCCGCCCTCGACATGGTTTTTGCCGCCCTCGCCGATCCCACCCGGCGCGCGATCCTGTCGATGCTGCTTGAGGATGACATGGCGGTGACGGATGTGGCCGAACCGTTCGAGATGAGCCTTGCCGCGATTTCCAAGCATCTGGTCATTCTGGGCCGCGCCGGGCTGATCACGCAGGAACGCCGCGGGCGCGTGACCTGGTGCAAGCTCGAGCCGGACGCGCTGCGCGATGCGTCGATCTGGATGCAGAGCTTTGGCCAGTTCGAGGCGGTCAACCTTGATGCGTTCGAGCGGTTTCTCAAGACGGAATTGCCGGATGAGGGCTGACGCCTGCCCCCTGCCAGACGCGCGGATTGATATGGTGGCGGATGCGATCCTGGTGCCGCCGCAGGCCGAGACCGGCATGACCTGTGGGGTGCTTGGGCCGGATGGCAACGCCCTTGCGGCGGCGCGCACCTATTATTCCGACGCCCGCTTTACGCCTGACCCGACCCCGCCGGATGCGCCCCCGGCCCATCTGCACGGTCGCTGGCTCTTTGCCGGGATGGGGCGCTATCATTTCGGGCATTTCCTGCTTGAGAGCACGCCGCGCCTCTGGGCCTTGGATCATGTTGCAACGCCCGTCGATGGCATCGCCCTTTTTTCCAGACCGGGCCGCGACATTGCTGCCGTTCTGCGCCGCCGCCTTGGCCCTCTGATGGCGCAGTTGGGCCAGAACCTGCCTATACACCTGATCGAGCATCCGACACGTGTGGATGAGCTGGTTCTGCCCTCTCAAGGGTTCGGTCATCTGCACTGGAGCCATGGCACCCCCGAGGCCCGCGCCTATATGCGCCGACATCTCTGTGCCGGACCGGTGCCGGAAGGGCCAGAGCGCATCTATATCTCGCGGCGGCGTCTCAAGGACCCGATAAAGCAGGTGCCGCATGAACGCCTGCTCGAACGCTGGACCACCAAGGCGGGCTATCAGGTGATCCACCCGGAGCGATTGACAATCCCCGAGCAAATCGCCGCCTACCGCGCCGCCAAGGTCATTCTCGGCCCTGATGGATCAGCCTTTCATCTGGCCGCCTTCGTATTCTCCCCCGGTGCCAAGGTCGGTCTCATTCAGCGCCGCACGAGGCAGGATGTGTTCGACGCCATCGCGCAGCAGATCACCGGCTTTTCCGATGTGGATCTCACGAGTTTTGCCGCCCTGTCGGATTACGCGCCCACCGCAGAGGATGGTCCACGACCACCGCAGATGCTGGGCCTGCGCGCCGATCTTCAGGCGGCCGGTTTTATCTGAGGCTGGCTTTCGTCCTTGAGAAGCAGCACCAGCGCCACCACGGTCAGCCCCACCCCCATCAAAACGACCACCGGCGGAAGCGGATGCCCCAGCGCCGCCTGCCAGAGCGTGACCCATGTGGGGGTGAGGTAGGTATAGGCCATCACCTTGGCACTGGGCAGGTTTAGGCTGGCATATTGCAGGCAGACAAAGGTCATCGCCGTGGCAAAGACAGCTGTGTATAGGATCGTGATCCAGACAATCGCAGGCAGCCCCGCCCAATCGGTCGCCCGGATATCGCCCCAACCTGCCGCCGTGATCAGAAACGCCGCGCCCAGCATGGTGCCAAACGAAAACACCACGGGCCGTTCGCCCCGGTTGAGGCGGCGCACCAGCGGCGTATAGATCGCATGGGCCGCGCAGCCAAAGAAATAGATCGCCTCGCCGCGCCCGACCTCGAACGCCATCAAGGCCGAGACATCGGCGCGAAAGATCACCCAGAGCGCGCCCATCGCCCCGACGCCCAGCGCCAGTGCCATGCGCGGCGTCGTGATCTGGCGCAAGAGCACATAGCCCGCAATCCCCGCCATGATCGGGGTGAGGGTAAAGACCGCCGCCGCCGATACCGGTGCTGCGGTCTTGAGCCCCTCGAACATCATCACAAAATAAAGGCCCATGGCCCCGCCCAAGAGCAGGTAGCGCCAGGGGGCCGCCCAAGTGGCGCGCGGGATGCCCCGGCCCAGCATCGCCCCGCTGCCAAGGATCACGGCAGCCAGCAGGAACCGCGGCGCGTTGAGCGCGGCGGGCGCAATATGCTGCGCCGCCATCGAGCCCAGCGCGAAGGACCCCGCCACCAGTCCGGAAAAACAGAGCATCGCGAGATGCCCCTTGAGTGCTGGTGTCACGCCACTGGCCACGCCGCCGCGCGCTCTTTGAGATGGCTCAGGAACGCCTGCACCTTGGTGGTGCGGTGCAGGTCCATATGCGTGACCAGCCAGAGGGGTGCGGCCCATTCGGGACGGGGCGGCATCACCTGGATAAGCCCCGGCATCTCGGCGGCCTGCAGGACCGAAGTGAACCCGATCCCGGCCCCGGCGAGGATCGCATTGCGCTGCGCATGCACATCGCCCGAGCGAAACACGATGGCCTCGCCCGGCACATTCTCTTGCAGCCAGCGCAGGAACGGCGCGCGCGTCTTGGGGTCATCGGCCCCGATGAACCGATGTTTTGCCAGATCTTCGGGACCTTTGGGCAGGCCGTGGCGCGCCACATAGCTGTCGCTCGCATAGAGGGTGAATTGCTGCTGAAAGAAGGGTTGCACCACATTGTCGGGCTGATCGGGCACAGAGCCTGCCCGGATCGCCACATGCGCCTCGCCATATTCCAGCCGAAACAGGCGGTCCCCGGTCAGATAGCGCACCATCAGCGCCGGATACGCCTCTTGAAACGCGGCCAGCACCGGGACGAGCAGATGGCTGAGCCCGCCAATCGAGGTCACGACCAATTCGCCCGACACGTCATTGCCCTGCCCCTTGATGCGCCCGGCCAACTGGTTGAACTGATCATCCGTCGCCTGCGCCACCCGGAGCAGGTCTTCGCCCGCCTCGGTGGGCGTATAGCCGCGCGCATGCCGCTGAAAGAGCTTGACGCCCAGTCGCTCTTCGAGCGCGTCAATATGGCGGATGACGGTGGCATGATGCACGCCCAGCACCTCTGCTGCGCCACTCACGGTGCCGATCCGCGCCACGTTATAGGCGGTTCGCACCTCGTCCCAATTCTCCATCATCCCGATCACCCCGCCCGGCCGCCTCAATGCCGCGCAACTATGATGCGGCGGCGCGGCGGTTGCAATCACCCGCAATGCGCGTAGCATGGCGAAATCCTCGCCTTGAGCCGAACGCCGATGAAAGTCACGCAGAGCAGCCCGGATCTGTTGATCCTCGAAGAGATGCCATGGTTCATCGCGATCATGCTCAGCCTCTTTACCCTCATGTCAGCGGCGATCGGGCTCTTGGTTCTGTCGCAGTCGCTGCTGGGGGGGCTCGTGTTCCTGCTGGTGGGGGGCGGTATGGGGCTTGCGGGCGTCGGCATTTTTGTCGAGCGGTTGCAACTTATCCTCGATGCGCGCGCGGGCCGCGTCACCCTGCGCTCGCGCACCATCTTTCGTCACCGCGAGACTGTCTTTGACCTCTCGGATCTGATCCGCGCCACGGGCGAGAGCACGCTGTCGGGCGGCGATACCAGCAGCGATCCGTCGCGTGTGCGCCGCCCCGTGCATCGCCCCGCGCTTGTCCTGCGCGACGGGGCGGGCGGCACCCCGCACTTGCACCCGATCACCGAGATTTATGACAGCAGCCGCTCTTCGGCCGAGGCGGTGCGCGCGATCAACCAATGGCTCAGCGATCTGCGCGGTCCCGACCCCACGCTTGACTCCGCGCTACCCCCGCGTTAAACGCCCCCCAATTCCCGGAGGCCGATGCTTCCGGTCCCGGCCCTGTGTCGGGATCGCCCCCCGTCAGCGCGTTGCGCCCACGGGGGCGTTTATCGTTTGAACCGTTGCCCCTATGTTGGGGGTGACATGGCAGCAACCGGCAAAGGAGCCTGAGCGATGTTTGAAAATCTATCCGAACGCCTCTCCGGTGTCTTTGACCGGCTGACGAAACAGGGGTCACTGTCCGAAGAGGATGTGAAAACCGCCCTGCGCGAAGTGCGCGTGGCCCTCTTGGAGGCCGACGTCTCGCTGCCCGTCGCGCGCGATTTCATCAAGACGGTTGAGAGCCGCGCCACCGGTCAGGCGGTAACGAAATCCGTGACCCCCGGCCAACAGGTCGTCAAGATCGTGCATGACGCATTGGTCGAGACATTGCGCGGCGCGGGCGACCCCGGCGCGCTCAAGATCGACAATCCGCCTGCGCCGATCCTCATGGTCGGTCTGCAAGGCTCGGGGAAAACCACCACCACCGCCAAGCTCGCCAAGCGGCTCAAGGACCGTGAGGGCAAGCGCGTGCTCATGGCCTCGCTCGACACCAACCGCCCGGCGGCGATGGAACAGCTTGCGATCTTGGGCAAACAGATCGGCGTCGATACCCTGCCCATCGTCAAGGGCGAAGACCCGGTGCAGATCGCCAAACGCGCCAAGACGCAAGCGGCGCTTGGCGGCTATGACGTCTACATGCTCGACACCGCAGGGCGCTTGCACATCGACGCGGAACTGATCGCGCAGGCGGCGGCGGTGCGCGATGTGGCCCAACCGCGCGAGACGCTGCTGGTGGTCGATGGCCTGACCGGTCAGGACGCTGTCAACGTCGCCACAGAGTTTGACGCCAAGATCGGCGTGACCGGCGTGGTTCTGACCCGGATGGATGGCGACGGGCGCGGCGGTGCCGCCCTCTCGATGCGCGCGATCACCGGCAAGCCCATTCGCTTTGTCGGCCTTGGCGAAAAGATGGACGCGCTCGAGACCTTTGAGCCAGAGCGTATCGCGGGCCGTATCCTCGGCATGGGCGATATCGTGGCGCTGGTGGAAAAGGCGCAGGAAACCATCGAGGCGGCCGAAGCCGAAAAGATGATGCGCCGCATGGCCAAGGGTCAGTTCAACATGAACGACCTCAAGGGCCAGCTGGAACAGATGCAAAAAATGGGCGGCATGCAGGGGCTGATGGGCATGATGCCCGGCATGGGCAAGATGGCCAAGCAGGTCGAGGATGCCGGGTTCGACGACAAGATGCTGACCCGTCAGATCGCCATGATCCAGTCGATGACCAAGAAAGAGCGCGCCAATCCCGCGCTGCTTCAGGCCAGCCGCAAAAAGCGGATCGCTGCAGGGTCGGGCATGGATGTGTCCGACCTCAACAAACTGCTCAAGATGCACCGCCAGATGGCGGACATGATGAAGAAAATGGGCAAGATGGGCAAAGGCGGCATGCTGAAACAGGCCATGAAAGGCATGTTCGGCAAGGGCGGCATGCCTGACATGAACGACCCGCAGGCGATGGAAGAGGCGGCCAAGGCCCTGGGCGGCAAGCTGCCCGGCGGTCTGGCGGGCAAGCTGCCGGGGCTTGGCGGCGGCATGGGCCTGCCCCCCGGTCTCTCTGGCTTTGGCAAGAAGAAATAGCGCCGTGCTTTCATCGTTCTCCAAATACTCAAAGTCCAATGCGCGCGGGCAAACGCGCGGGGAGGGCCTATGTCCATGAGCTTTACCCAAGCCCCCACGCTCGAAACCCCGCGCCTGATCCTGCGTGGGCCAGAGGCGCGGGATATCGAGCCGACGATCGCCTTTCTTCTCGACCGGGACCGGTCCGAAGGGTTTGGATCTTCGCCCAACCGAGGCGAGGCGTGGCGGTGGTTTACCCTCAATGTCGGGCACTGGCATATCCACGGCTATGGCTATTTCACCATCGAGATGAAGGACACCGGCGAGACCGCAGGCATCGCCGGTATCTGGAATCCCGAGGGCTGGCCCGAGCCGGAATTGGGCTGGGCGCTCTATGCCGGGTTCGAGGGGCGTGGCATCGCCTATGAGGCCGCGGCGCGCGCCCGCCAATATGCCTATGAAGACCTCGGGTTCACGACCCTCACTTCGAACATCGTGCCGGGCAATACACGCTCGGTCGCACTTGCAGAACGTCTGGGCGCATGGTTCGAGCGGGAATATGACAATATCCACATGGGACGCGACCTGCTCTATCGCCACCCCGGCCCCGATGCCGCCTTTGGCCGTGACGACGACGGCTCGGTCGAGGCCTACGCATGACCACCTTCACCGTGCATATCCCCGAGGTCAAAAGCGGTGATCTTGTCCTGCGCGCGATTTGCGAGGATGATCTTGACGCGCTCGCGGCCTTTTATGCTGGCGCGCG
>NZ_JAGPVV010000337.1 GCF_018066915.1 Roseovarius sp. | reverse complement strand
ATCGGTGGTAACGACATGTTTAAACGACGAATGCTTTTAAGCAACGTAAGGCATCCATCACCTCCCGTCATTCCCGCAAACCTGTACAACCAACTCCTCCACTTCCCCCTCCCCATCCCCCGCGCTAAACACCTCTCATGGTTGTTCCGGTTCTGATCCTTACCCTCTCTCTGATCGGCGTTGCCGTGGCGCTGATGCTGCCCGGCTATGGCGATCTGATCCTGCTGGCGGGGCCTTGCACCATCGCCGCTCTGATCCTGCTCTTGCGCGCCCTTGCCCAGCGGATCACGGCCCCGCCTGCACCCGAACCCGAGCCGAACCGTATCCTGATCGACGGCTCCAATGTCATGTATTGGCGCGACAACACCCCGCAGATCGAGACGCTGCGCGAGGTCATCGCCACTCTGCGCCGGATGGGTTTTGCACCGGGCGTCGTCTTTGATGCGAATGCGGGCTATCTGCTCAAGGGCCGCTACAAACACGATGACGCTATGGGCGGGTATCTGGGGCTGGCCGAGGATTTGGTGATGGTCGTGCCCAAGGGCACCGTCGCGGATCGCTACCTTTTGACCGTCGCGCGGGATGTGGGCGCGCCCATTGTCACCAATGACCGCTACCGCGATTGGGCCGCTGCCTTTCCCGAAGTCACCGAACCGGGGCGGCTCATCCGGGGCGGGTATCGCGACGGGGCGCTCTGGCTTGAGGGGCTGGGCCTGCCAACGTGATACCGACGCGGATTTTGCCCTGTTTTCAGCGCGCTACCACCCCCGCGCGGCATCAATCCGCGCGCGCGCAGAGTTGGAGCGCGGCGTCCACAGCCCCCGCTCCACCGCCTCTGCCAACCGTTCCGCCAGCTCACGCAAGGCCGATGGATTATGCGCCGCGATGAATTCCCGCGTATCGTCATCCTCGAGAAACGCCGCCTCTACCAGATCAAAGTGATGCCCCTGCACAGCGCCGGTTGTGGCCGCAAAAGCAAAGAGATAGTCCACCGTGGCGGCAATCTCGAAGGCGCCTTTGTAGCCGTGCCGCTTGACCCCTTCGATCCATTTCGGATTGACCACGCGGGAGCGCACCACCCGCCCGATCTCATCCTCGAGCGTGCGGATCACCGGGCGTTCGGGGCGGGAATGGTCGTTGTGGTACACAGGTCGGTCGCGCCCCTGCAACGTGCTCACCGCCGCCGCCGCACCCCCTTCGAACTGATAATAGTCATCAGAATCAAGAAGATCATGCTCGCGGTTGTCCTGATTCTGCACGATGGCTTCGGTCTGCCGTAGCCTTGTTTCAAAGCCCGCACGGTCCGGCGTGCCCGCCTCCTTGGCGCCATAGGCGTAGCTGCCCCAAGTGAGATACGCCTCTGCCAGATCGACCTTGTTGGCCCAGAGCCGTTCGTCAATCATCGCCTGCAGACCCGCGCCATAAGCCCCCGGTTTTGATCCGTAAATGCGCGGTGCAACCCCCTCGCTCCGCGCTCTCGCGGCGGCGGGATTGTTGTCCTCGGTCTCATCGAGCCCCTGCACCGCCCGCGCCGCGCTGTCGAATAGCGCGATGAGTTGTGGAAAGGCATCGCGGAAAAACCCCGAGATGCGCAGGGTCACATCCACCCGCGGCCGCCCCAGCACGCCCTCGGGCAGGATTTCGAACCCGGTCACGCGCCGGTTGGCGGCATCCCATGTCGGCTTGACCCCCATCAGCGCCAGCGCCTGCGCGATATCATCGCCGCCCGTGCGCATATTGGCCGTGCCCCAGGCGGTGATCAGAAGGGCGCGCGGCCAGTCGCCATGCGTTTGCAAATGCTTTTCAATCAAGAGGTTGGCGGATTTCCACCCCAAGGCCCAGGCAGTTGGCGTGGGCACGGCGCGGCTGTCCACGCTATAGAAGTTGCGCCCCGTGGGCAGGGTGTCGAGCCGCCCGCGCGTCGGCGCACCCGAAGGGCCGGGGGCAATCGCCAGCCCCTCCAGCGCCCGCAGCAATCCTGCGCCCTCATCCGGCCCACAGGCCGCAATGGCAGGGCGGATGCGCGCCGCAATCTCCGCCAGAACCGCCGCTGTATGCGGTCCGACCTCTTGCTCCCTCTCCGCCAAGAGGCGCTGCGCCATCAGTTCCAGCCGCTCGACCGTGTCGCCATTGCTGCGCCACGGATCGGCGCTGAGGTCTGCCAAAGCCAGCGGTTTTTCAGCCGCAGGGGCCGCCATATCGCAATCGAGCGGATCAATGCGCAGCCCATGATCCAGCGCCAGCGCCCGGATCAAGGACGCATCGCCCCCCTTGCCGTTCCCGCGCGGCACACGGGCCAGGGCGATGGCCAGATCAACTTCCAACCGACCCGTCGGTGATTGCCCAAACACATGCAGCCCATCGCGGATCTGCGCCTCTTTCAACTCGCAGAGATAGGCATCAAGCCGCGCCAGATCGCCCGCCTCATCGGTGCCGGACATGCCCACGTCCTTGTCGAGCCCGGTGGCGGCGCTCAACGTCAGGATCTCGCGGCGCAGATGGGCAATGCGGCGCGGATCGACCCCGGCGGCCTCATAGTATTCGTCCACCAGCGCCTCCAGATCGCGCAACGGACCATAGGTTTCGGCGCGGGTAAGCGGCGGGGTCAGGTGGTCGATGATCACCGCCTGCGCGCGGCGCTTGGCCTGCGTGCCTTCACCGGGATCGTTGACGATGAACGGGTAGACATGCGGCATCGGCCCTAGCACCGCCTCGGGCCAACACTCGGCGCTGAGCGCCAGTGCCTTGCCCGGCAACCATTCGAGATTGCCATGCTTGCCCATGTGCACAATCGCCTGCGCGCCGAAATGGTGGCGCAGCCAGATATAGAAGGCGAGATAATTGTGCGGCGGCACCAGATCGGGGGAATGATAGGTCTCGGTCGGGTTGATGTTATAGCCCCGCGCCGGTTGCAGCCCGACCACGACATGACCGAAACTCAGGATCGACAGGGCAAAGCCTGCGCCGGTGGTGCCGTCGGATTTGAGTATTTGGGGAACGATGAAAGGGTCGTCTTCGGGGGCACCCCAACGGCTTGTCATTGCCTCGCGCAGGTCCCAAGGCAGGGCGTTGAAATGCTCGAGGTAGACATCCAGCGGCAGCGTCTCACCCCCCTCACGCGATGCGCGATCCGTCAGCCAGTTGGTTGGCCCTGCCATCACCGCCCGCATCAGGGCATCGCTATCCTCGGGGCGATTGGTGACGGTATAGCCTGCTTCGGCCATCAGGCTCAGGGCATGCACCGTGGCCGCAGGCGTATCGAGACCCACGCCATTGGCCAGCCGCCCATCCTTGTTCGGGTAATTGGCAAGGATGAGTGCAACCCGTCGCGTGGGCGCGGGCGTCTGGCGCAGCTTGGCCCAATTCGCGGCCAGTTGCGCCACGAAATCGACCCGGTCGCCGACTGCGCGATACGTAGCGATCGGGCATTCCGTGACCGCGTCAAAAAACGCCTCACCCTTGAAGCTGATGGCGCGGCTCAGGATGCGGCCATCGACCTCGGGCAGGGCCACGTTCATCGCGATATCGCGACCCGAGAGGCCAGTCAGCCCCTTGGCCCAGACCTCTTCCGATGTGCCTGCAAGCACCACCTGAAACACCGGCGCACCATTGGCGGCAGGCATCGAGAGCGGATTCTCGGGGCTATCGTCGCCCGCGTGCGGCGAGCCGACGGCAAAGGCGGTGCAATTGAGGATGACCGAGGGTGGGGCGACCTCAAAAAGATGCTCCAGCGTTGCCACCGATACCGGGTCCTTGAGCGAGGCGACAAAAATGGGCAGCGGATTGAGCCCGGCGCGCAAGAGCGATTTCACCAGCCGGTTGATCGGATGCAGCCCCGCACCCTGCACCAAAGCACGGTAAAAGATCACCGGCACGGTAGGCTGGCCCGCCTGCCACGCCTCTTGCGCGGCGCGCAGGCCCGCGACCCCGGCCCCCGGCCAATAGACGCCCGCGCGCAACAGCGGGCTGGCGGCGGCAGGGCGCTCGCCCCCCTCGAGCATGGAGTGCGCATAGCGCAGGAAATTTCCGGCATTCTCTGGCCCGCCCTCGACCAGATAGGCCCAGAGCGCATCGTAATCCTCGTCCGAGACCGTGGACAAACCACGCAATTCCGCGTCCGGCTTGTCATCGCCGGGCAAGAGCGCCAGCGGCACGCCCGCCTCGTGCAGGCGCGCGGCAAATTGCTCGGCCCCGTATTTCCAATAGCCCACGCCGCCCAGAATCCGTGCGATCACCAGCCGTGATTTCGTGGCGCATTGATCAAGATGCAGATCGACCGACATCGGATGCTGCAAATGGCTGAGGTTGGCCAGCCGCAGGCTGGGGGGCTCTGCCAGTTCGCCGCGCGCCTCGCTCAGCGCCGCAAGCTCGGTATCGGCGGCAGAGACAAAGATCACATCGGCGGGTGTCTGCCCCAGATCGACGGGGTCTTTGCCATCCTCGACGGCCCCAGGTGTAGCGGCGAGAAGGTGCATCAGGCGGTTCCAGCTTGAATGGGGCGGCAATTTGCGGCAAGAGCGGCGTCAGAGCGGCCCCATCTGGGGGGCCGGGCCGAAAGGGCATCGACATGGACTACAATGCATTGGGCGCCTCCAAGAAGGGCAGCAAGATCCCGCGTCACAAGGAGCATAACGCACCGGGCACGGACAAAAACCCGTTCGGCAAGCGCCCCTCCAAGGAAGAGCTGATTGCCCGCCTCAAGGCCAAGACCGAGAAATCCTCGAAATAGGCTCATAGCTGCTTTTCCATGAAGATGGACGAGGGCGCATCGGGATAATCGCCAAATGGCCCGCGCCGCGTGAACCCGTGGCGCGCATAGAGCCTGTGTGCCGCCTCCAAGAGATTGCCGGTTTCCAGCCGCAGGCAGGGCAGGGCGTGCGCGCGCGCCTCATCCTCGATCTGGCGCAACAGGGCGTCTGCCACCCCCTGTCCCCGCGCCGCGTCATCCACGAACATGGATTTCACCTCGCCATAGCCATCGCGCAGCGCAAGCGCTCCAGTGCCCACAATTGTTCCGCCGCTCCGCGCGGCAAAAAAGCGGATATCGGGCGCGCAGAGCGCGTCGATGTCGAGAAAGAAATTATCCTCGGGCGGAAAGAGCGATTCCATCAGCGCATGGCTCGCGCGCAAGAGCGCGCTGGCCTCTGGATGCCGCGGGTCTGCCGCCTCGACGATGATCATGCCGAGAGTGCGGCGGTGATTGCCGCCCGGTCCAGTCCCGCCTGACCGATCACCACCAGCCGCGTTTGGCGCGGACCGGCGCCATAAGGCTGATCGAAATAGCTGTCTACGCGCGGCCCAACGGCCTGAATGGTCAGGCGCATCGGCTTGCCCGCCACAGCGGCAAAGCCCTTGAGCCGCAGGATATCATGGGCGCGGATTACCTCCGTGATCAGCTTGGCAAAGTTGGCTGGATCGCTGATCTCGGGCCGGGTCACCACAAAGCTCTCGAACGCATCGTGGCCATGATCGTGATCGTGGTCATGATCGTCATCCTCGTCGTCGTGATGATCCTCTTCGTCATGGTCGTGATGATGATGGTGCAACTCATGCCGCGCCTCCATATCCGCCTCGGCCCCGATACCTTGCCCCAAGAGCACCTCAACCGGCAGCGCCCCCATGGTCGCGGTCACAACCTGCACGCCCTTACGCGCATCCGCGCGCAGCCGTGCGGTCAGCGCCACGCGCTCTTCCTCTGTCAGCAGGTCGGATTTGTTGATCACGATCATATCGGCACAGGCCATCTGATCCTCGAAGAGCTCCGAGAGCGGCGTTTCGTGGTCGAGATTCTCATCGAGCTTGCGCTGTGCATCCACCGCCGACTCATCATGCGCAAAGCGCCCTTCGGTCACGGCTTTGCCATCGACCACCGTCACCACGCCATCAACCGTCACCCGCGTCGAAATCTCGGGCCAGTTGAAGGCCCGCACAAGCGGTTGCGGCAGCGCCAGACCCGAGGTCTCGATCACGATGTGATCGGGCGCGCGCTCGCGGTCCAACAGCTTTTGCAGGGTGGGGATGAAATCCTCGGCCACGGTGCAGCAGATGCAGCCGTTGGACAGCTCCATCACATCCTCTTCCGAACAGGTCTCGATCCCGCAACCCTTGAGGATGTCGCCATCCACGCCCAGATCGCCGAATTCGTTGATGATGAGCGCAATGCGCCTGCCGCCTGCATTCTCGAGCATGTGCCGGATCAGCGTGGTCTTGCCGGCCCCGAGAAATCCTGTGACGACGGTGGCTGGGATCTTGGCTTGCATATTCTTGGCTCCTTCAGGGGGCTTGCATCGGGCGGGGCGGCTGGCCTAAGCCCGGTGGAAAAGGGGATCGGCGATGATGCACCGGATTGTGGTCTGTTCTACGTGCGAGGGCACGGATGGCAAGGGCTTTGCGGCTAGGCTGCGCGTGGGGCTGGCCGACCGGAGCATGGAGTTCACGGTGCAGGACCATGACTGCATGTCCAATTGCGGTCGCCCGCTCAGCGTGGCGTTTTCCGCGCCGGGCAAGGCCACGTATCTCTTTGGCGATATCGACCCGATGGTCGATCTTGAGGATACGCTGGCCTTTGCCGCGCTATACGCTGCCTGCGCCGATGGCTGGATCGAGGATGCGCGCCCTGCCGGACGGCTGCGGCATTGCCTGATCGGGCGCGTGCCGGGCTGAGCGGTCATTCGATCACCACCGCAATCGTGGCCTCGATGGGCACGCCGTCCGTTGCAAGCTGTGTATGGTCATTGGCATTCAGCGTCACGCGCAGTTCATGCGTGCCCACCGGCAGCGCATCCAGTTGCATCCACGGCCCATAGGCCCGCGCGACCTTGACCCCGTTGAGATAGAGATGTGCGTGCCCACGTCCCGGCACCGCCGCCCCATTCACCCCCTCGGGATCAAAGGTGAAATTCTCCACCCCGATATGCAAATTGCGGCTCTGCGCCCCGTCGGGGTGCAGCGTGAGGGTCAGAACCGGCGCGGGGGTGCCCGCCTCGGTCAGGGCCGTGTGTGCGGCGCCATGGTCATGCGCCGCGTGGTCATGCACCGCCGCGCCCTGATCGTGGTCATGCCCCTCAAGCTGCGCGCCGGATGAGGCGGCGACCAGAAATCCCAGACCTGTGCCGAAAAAGAGGCCGATGCCGAGAAAGGCAAGTGGTTTGGCCATCGTTCCTGTCTCCTGTCGAATGACCCCGGCACCGTGATGCCGGGGTGTTGAGATATCAGGCGGCGGCGCTCTCGCGGTGCCAGAAATACCCGGCCAATGCACCCAGACAGACCCAAGCCGCCAGCCCCACGCCAAGCGCGCGCGCGGCAAAGAGCGCGGCCAGTTCCGGCGGCACCGGCCCGGTAAAGCTCTCGGGTTCGGGCGCGCCGATCAGATGCGGTGCCGCCAAGAGTGCCACCGCAACCGCCAGCATCACCGGCCCCTTGCCAAAGGCGATCAGGCCCAGCCCGACCGCTGTGGCAATCACCGTGCCCCACCACCAGATTTGCCGTGCGGTGATGTCGGTATAGGCCACGCCCGGCACTTCGGGCGGGAGCGACACGGCGGGGGCGAAATGCAGCGCAACGAATCCCGCCACGCCCCAGATCACGCCGCTGCGCGCATCAATACGCACGCCATATTCTGCCGCCAGCCCCATGCAGGCCACCAGAACCAGCCCGTAGCCGACATAGATCAGCGCCGAAAAGAGAACGCTGAGCCCGTCGCGCATCATGTCAAAGCCCGGCAATTCGGGCGTGGCGCTGACCGCCTCCGCCCCGAAATGCACAAGACTGCCCCCCTCATACAGCTCCGCATGCAACAGCACCGGCTGAATGAAAACGATCTGTAACAGGGCTGCAATCAGCCCTGCACAGAAACCAGCGAACAACGCGCTGGTCGCAATTTTTGAGAACATGGCTTAGTGGCAGGGAAAGCCGGTCGAATGGCGCACGTCATGCGCGGCGTCATGCAGCGCCGAGGCTTGCACATGGCCGGCAACGGTCACGATGCCGAGGCCAAGAAAGAGGGCTGCGACGAAGGGCAGGACGGTGGATTTTGCAGCGGTTTGAACCAGTGCGGTCATGGCGGTATCTCCTTTGCGCCTCTCACCCGAGGCGGGATTGACGAACGCAGGGCTGGTCTCCTGGCTCGCGGGTCGTCGCCTGTCTGCCGCCTTCCCAAGGATTTTACACCTCAGTGGCATCTGGCAGGGGCTCGCCGCTTACAGTCGCGGGGGCGGCTGACGCATAGGCGCCCTGATTGGGTCCACCGGCACGTCATTCCCATTTCATCCCCGAGGCGCTTTGCGCCCAAACGAGGAACCTTGCCCCTTTGGTATGCAGGCTGTGCCCAACCCCGTCAAGGAGGATTGCGACCGCTCAGAGGCGGTCTGCGGCATTCTTTTTGCGGGGATTGGCGGGGCTCCGCCCAATATCATGTGGATAAATCCCATAACCGCCCCATATCCTGTGGTTGATCGTTGACAGGCTGACCCCTCAGCCATCACACTTGCCCGACAACGGAATCACCGCACAAAAAGGGCGCGCGCGCAGGTGCAGTTCTCGAAACTCAGATTGACCGGCTTCAAGAGCTTTGTCGACCCGACCGATCTGATCATCGCGGGCGGGCTTACCGGCGTTGTGGGGCCCAATGGTTGTGGCAAATCCAACCTCCTCGAGGCGCTGCGCTGGGTGATGGGCGAAAACCGTCCCACCGCCATGCGTGGCGACGGGATGGAGGATGTGATCTTTGCTGGGGCCGCCACGCGGTCCGCACGCAATTTTGCCGAGGTGGTGATCCATCTCGACAATTCCGACCGTCTGGCACCCGCCGGGTTCAACGATGCCGATCAACTAGAGATCACCCGCCGCATCACCCGCGATGTGGGCTCTGCCTACAAGGTCAACGGCAAGGATGTGCGCGCCCGTGACGTGCAGATGCTCTTTGCCGATGCTTCGACCGGCGCACATTCGCCCGCTCTGGTGCGGCAGGGGCAGATTTCCGAACTGATCAACGCCAAGCCGAAATCGCGGCGGCGGATTCTGGAAGAGGCCGCCGGCATCTCCGGCCTCTATCAGCGCCGCCACGAGGCCGAATTGAAGCTGCGCGGGGCTGAGGCGAATCTCACCCGCGTTGACGACGTGGTCGAGCAATTGGCGAACCAACTGGCGCAACTGGCGCGGCAGGCCAAGCAGGCGGCGCGCTATCGACAGATCGGTGAAGAGCTGCGCTTGGCCGAGGGGCTCTTGCTTTATCGCCGTTGGAAAGAGGCGGATTTGGCCCGCGCCCGTGCCGAGGATGATCTGCGCGAACGCACCACCGCCGCCGCCCGTGCTGAATCGGCGGCGCGCGAGGCGGCCAAAGCCCGGTCCAAGGCCGAAGAGGCGCTGCCCAAACTGCGCGAGGAAGAGGCCATCGCCGCGGCCATCCTGCAACGCCTGAGCGTGCAGCGCGACACCCTGACCGAGCAAGAGGCGACCGCCCGCGACCGCATCGCCACCCTGCGCAGCCGCATCGAGCAACTCGCCCGCGATATCGAGCGTGAGGCCGGGCTGAACCGTGACGCAGGCGATACCATCGCCCGGCTGGAGTGGGAGGCAGGCGAACTCAACAAGGGGGCCGAGGGCCACGATGCCCGGCTCGAGGCCGCTCAGGCCGAGGCCCGCGATGCCGCGCAGATCCTGCAACAGCGCGAAAACGACCTCAGCCAGATGACCGAGGATATGGCCCGCTTGGCCGCGCGCCACCAATCCGCGCAACGCCTGCTGGAAGATAGCCGCAAGACCTTGGCCAAGAGCGAGGCCGAGGCAGAGCGCGCCCGCGCCGCGCAAGCCGACCTGCGCGCGGCCCTGTCCCGCGCCGAAGCCGAT
Source organism: Roseovarius sp. (assembly GCF_018066915.1). Classification (GTDB taxonomy): domain Bacteria; phylum Pseudomonadota; class Alphaproteobacteria; order Rhodobacterales; family Rhodobacteraceae; genus Roseovarius. The sequence continues at coordinate 2,084 of NZ_JAGPVV010000337.1, read as the reverse complement.
CACGCCGCCGCACATGAGGCCGAGGCCGAGGCTGTCGCGCGCGCCGAAGCGGCAGAACTGGCCCTCATCGCCGCTGACGAGGCCCGCGCCGAGGCGCAGGCGCAAGAGGCCGAGGCCCGCGCCACCCGTTCTGAGGCCGAGGGTGAGGTCAATGCCCTGCGCGCCGAGGTGACGGCACTGGCCAAGCTGGTGCAGCGCGACACCGCCGAGGGCGGGCAAGTGATGGACCGCCTTCAGGTGCAGCAGGGCTTTGAAAAGGCGTTGGGTGCCGCCCTTGCCGATGATCTGCGCGCCCCCGAGGTCGAGGCCGATGGCCCCTCCGGCTGGACCGTGCTGCCTGCCTATGCCACGCCCCAACCCTTGCCAGAGGGTGTGACCGCGCTCAGCCGTCATGTCTCGGTCCCCGAGGTGCTGGCCCGGCGCATGTCGCAGATCGGGCTGATCGACCCCGAGGATGCCGCCCGCCTGCAACCGCTCTTGAAACCCGGTCAGCGTCTGGTCAGCACCGAGGGTGATTTGTGGCGTTGGGACGGTTTTCGCGCTTGGGCCGAGGATGCCCCTTCTGCCGCCGCGCTGCGCCTGCAACAGCTCAACCGGCTGGAGGAACTCAAGCAACAGCTCGAACATGCCAGCGCCCGCGCCGATGGGGCCGTGCGCGGCCATGAGGCGCTGCGCGAGGCGTTGGTCCGCCGCACGGATGAGGACCGCGCCGCCCGCGAGGCACGTCGTGCCGCCGATGCTGCCGTCAACGAGGCCAATCGCGCCCTCAGCCGCGCCGAAGCGGATCGCAACCTTGCCGGATCGCGGCTCGAGTCCCTTGGTCTCGCCGTCACCCGCCATGACGAAGAGGCGATGACCGCCCGCCAGAGCCTGTCCGAGGCGGAAAAGGGGCTGGCCGGTCTGGGCGATCTGGATGCGGTGCGTGCCGATCTCGAGGATATCAAGATGGCCGTCGAGGCCGCGCGCATGACGATGATGACCAAGCGGTCAGGCGCCGACGAGTTGCGCCGCGAGGGCGAGCGCAGGACCCGTCGCAGTCAGGAAATCACCAAGGAAATCAGCGGCTGGCGTCACCGTTTAGAGACCGCAGAGCGCCGCATTGCCGAACTGGCCGAGCGCAAGGAAGAGTCGGAGGATGCCTTGGCCGATGCCAGCGCCGCACCCGAACTCCTCGCTGCCAAGCGCGCCGAACTGGGCGCGGAAATCACCCGCAGCGAGGCGCGCCGCGCTGCCGCCGCCGATGCGCTCTCGACCGCCGAGGGCGTTGCGCGTCAGGCTGCGTTGGACGAGCGCGAGGCAGAGCGGCTTGCCTCTGAGGCGCGTGAAATGCGCGCCCGCGCCGAGGCGCGGCTTGATGCAGCGCGCGAGACCCGCGATTACGCCGCCGAGCGGATCATCGAGACGCTGGAACAGACGCCCGAGGCCCTCTTGCAGAGCCTTGGCGTCGATCCCGACACGATGCCCGCCTCAGACGCGATCGAGGCTGATGTGAACCGGCTCAAGCGGCAGCGCGACGCGCTGGGTGCCGTGAACCTGCGCGCCGAAGAGGACGCCAAAGAGGTCGAAGCCGAGCATGACAGCCTGATCAAGGAAAAGACCGATCTGGAAGAGGCGATCAAGACCCTGCGCAGCGGCATTGCCAGCCTCAACCGCGAAGGGCGCGAGCGGCTCTTGACCGCGTTCGAGCAAGTGAATTCCAATTTCAGCCTGCTCTTTCGCCACCTCTTTGGCGGTGGCGAGGCCAGTCTTGTGCTGGTCGAGAGCGATGATCCTCTAGAGGCCGGGCTCGAGATCATGTGCCAGCCGCCGGGCAAGAAGCTCTCGACGCTCAGCCTCTTATCGGGGGGCGAGCAGACCCTGACCGCGCTCGCGCTCATCTTTGCGGTGTTCCTTGCCAATCCCGCCCCGATTTGTGTGCTGGACGAGGTGGATGCCCCGCTTGACGATGCCAATGTGACCCGCTTTTGCGATCTCTTGGACGAGATGTGCCGGCGCACGGAAACCCGCTTTCTCATCATCACCCACCATGCCGTGACCATGAGCAGGATGGACCGGCTCTTTGGCGTGACCATGGCCGAACAAGG
>NZ_JAGPVV010000179.1 GCF_018066915.1 Roseovarius sp. | reverse complement strand
GATCGGCGCGGCCGCCGCCACCGTCGGCAGGCCGAGCCGCGCCGCCAGCCCCTCTAGCCGCGCGAACCGCGCCGGATCGCGCCCGTCATAGCGCGGGCTGAGCAAGAGCGCGACACAGCCCCCCCAGCGTTCCGCCAAGCGCAGCACCTGCGCCTGCCAGTCGCGCCCAAGGCCGGGATGCAGCAAGAGATAGAGCCCCGCCGCCCCCGCCAGCACATCCGTCAGCTCCAGATCACAGGTCCCCTTGACCGCCCGCTGCCGCCCCAGGCTGATCAGGCGACACAGGCTGGCCCACCCCCCCCGATCCATCGGCAGGGCGGTGATCTCGATCCCTTCGCGCAACACCAGCCGCGCCGCGGGAATAAGACGCGGGCAATTGGCCCAATCGGGCGGCGCAGGCTGCGGCGCAGGCGGCCCGATGGGTCCCTGCCGCGCCTCGAGCGCCTGCCGCGCCGCCACCTCGCGGGCAATCTCGCGCGCCGCCGCATGGGCGCGCACGATCCCCGCCACCGAATTCACATCGGCAATCGCCACACCCGACAGGCCCAGCGCCGCAGCATGACGGATATACTCCTCCGGATGCGACGCCCCGGTGAGAAAGGTGAAATTCGACGTGGCAGAAAGCTCGGCAAAGGGCATGGCGGCACTGATTCCCAGACCCGCCCAGTATGTTCACTTTTTGTTCTAATTTCCACCCCACGCTTGCGCGCCCTCAGGGACGTGTCGGCGTGCAAGGCCCCCCTTGCAAACACTGCAGCACCTTATCCCGCATGGCAGGTGTCGGATTGGGATGGCCCATGCCACCGCAGGGGTCCACCGCCAGCACATAGCCGCCGTCCCGCCGCTCCAGAAACCCCAGATATTCGGTCCCCGGCACCGCCGAGGCACACCAGGGGCCAAAGCATTGCACATCGAGCGTGATGGCGCGGTCAAACGCTTGATCGAACCCGCCCCGCGTCAAGGCCTGCCCGGTCAATCGCGCCGGGATCAACGTATGCGGCGGCTTTTGCTGCGGCATCATATCGGTGCTGGGCAGCCGCGCCGGATCAAACTCCAGCCGCCCCTGCACCACGATATAGGCCTCCTCCGCCTCTGCCGCGCGCCGATAGGTCTCGGCCACATCATGCGGCAGACAACTCAGGGCCACCGCCGGACCCGCCAGCGCGCAGCCCAGCGCCAGAACCGCCGCCCGGATCAAATCAACGCTCCGAATTCGTCCAGCACGCGGGAATAGACCGCGCGCTTGAAGGGGACAATGTTGGCCTCAAGATCACTGGGCGGCACCCAGCGCCATTCCGAGAATTCCGCAGGCTCGGTGGTGATGTTCACATCCCCGTCGCGGCCCAAAAAGCGCATGAGCACCCATTTCTGCTCTTGCCCCCGATACCGCCCCTTCCAGATGCGCGGCACCATCTCATGCGGCAGATCATAGGTCAGCCAGCCTGGCGCTTCCGCCTCTATGCGCACCTTGTCCGCTGTGACGCCGGTTTCTTCCCAGAGCTCGCGCAGCGCCGCCTCGGTCACGCTCTCGCCCTTGTCGATCCCGCCCTGCGGCATCTGCCAGGCAGGCGCGTCATTGTCGATCCGCTGGCCGACAAAGACATGGCCGTCCGCATTGACCAGCATCACACCCACGCAGCGGCGATAGGGCAGTTTTGCAATCTCTTCCGGCGTCATCATCGGGCCTCTCAGTTAGGGTCGCGGGCAGAGTGCGGTGCCGGGCCGGGGGCGTCAAGGCCCTGCTGCCGGATTTGACTTTTGCCTTGGCAGGCACAGAGTGAGCGCAGGGGATTCGACCCAGACGGAGACAAGAGACATGACACAGAAACCCGTGCTTTACGGCTTTGACGCCTCGACCTATGTGCGCACCGTGCGCATGGTGCTGGCGGACAAGGGCATCGCCTATGATCAGGTGCCGGTCAACGTGCTGGCAGGCGAGCCGCGCCAACCCGAGCATCTGGCCCGCCACCCGTTCGGCAAGGTGCCGGTGATGGATATCGACGGGTTGCGCATCCGCGAGACCGACGCCATCTGCCGTTACCTCGAAGACATCGCGCCCGAACCTGCCCTGACCCCGGCCGACCCCAAGGGCCGCGCCCGGATGAACGAGGCCATCGGCCTGATCGACAGCTACGGCTACGGCGCGCTGGTGGGGGTTGCGGGCTATCACCTGTTCCCAGACTTCATCGGCGGCCAGAACGAAGACGCCCGCAAGGCGGCGCTCGAGGCATCGGAAAAGCTCTTGAAACTGCTGATGGACAACAAGAACGGCGCCGCATGGCTGGCGGGGGACAGCCCCACCTTGGCCGATTACTTCCTCGGGCCGATCCTGTTCTATGTCTCGCTCACCCCGGATGCCGATCACGTGCTCTCCCTGCCCGGCGTCGCGGACTGGTGGGAGGCGATGAAGGCCCATGACACCTTCGCCAAGACCGAGCCGGATCTGGGGTAAGGGGGACAGAGTTGGGCGTGCGGGGAAATGGCGATTGCGGGCAACTAGCCCCCCGTCACACCTCGCGCGCGCCGACCATGCCCATGATCTCATAGGTCTGGCGCAGGATCGGCGCGGCGATGGCCCGCGCCCGCGCCGCACCATCCGCCAGAATCCGGTCAATCTCGGACAGATCCTGCATCAGACGCGCCATTTCCGTCGAAATCGGCGCGATCCGGTCCACCGCCAGATCGGCCAGCATCGGCTTGAACTCGGAAAACGGCTTGCCGCCCGCCTCTGCCATCACCTGATCCACGGTCATATCGGCCAAGGCGGCATAGATATTTACCAGATTGCGCGCCTCTGGCCGCCCCTCCAGCCCCGCCACCTCAGAGGGCAGCGGCTCGGGGTCGGTCTTGGCCTTGCGGATCTTCTTGGCGATGGTATCGGCATCATCCGTCAGGTTGATGCGGCTCATGTCCGACGGATCGGATTTCGACATCTTGCTCGAGCCATCGCGCAGGGACATGACCCGCGTGGCGGCCCCTTCGATCACCGGCTCGGGGATCGGGAAAAATTCCACGCCATAATCGTGGTTGAACTTGATCGCGATATCGCGCGTCAATTCCAGATGCTGCTTTTGATCCTCGCCCACCGGCACATGCGTCGCGTGATAGGTCAGGATATCCGCCGCCATCAGCGCCGGATAGGCAAAGAGACCGAGCGAGGCGTTTTGCGCATTCTTGCCCGCCTTGTCCTTGAATTGCGTCATCCGCTGCATCCAGCCCATGCGCGCCACGCAGTTGAACACCCACGCCATCTGGGTATGCTCGGCCACCTGAGACTGGTTGAAGAGGATCGACCGCGCCGGATCAAGGCCAGAGGCGATGAACCCCGCCGCCAGTTCCCGCGTCGCACGGGCCAGATCGGCCGGGTCCTGCCAGACCGTGATCGCATGCAGGTCCACCATGCAATAGAGCGTCTGGATGCCCTTGTTCTGCGCCTCGGCAAACCGCTTGAGCGCGCCCAGGTAATTGCCCAGGTGCAGGTTGCCCGAAGGCTGGATTCCCGAAAACACGCGGGGGGTAAAGGCCGCCTCGGTCATGGTGCAACTCCGTGGTGGATTTCTCTGCCCGCCTCGCTTACCCATGCGCCACAGCCCCGTCAAGGAGAGGTGCCATGTCCGAGCAGAGACCGCCCGCCCCCGTCAACCCCCTGCCGCCCTTCCTGATCGCCCTCTTTCTGGTGCTGATCGGGATCGAGGGGGCCTTTACCCTTGGCGCGCGCGGGCTCATTGGCGGCCCGGATGCCGTAGGCTGGCGCGCGGCGGCCATTCAGGATTACGGCTTCAACGGTGAAATCCTGGCTTGGATGCTGGAAAACAAGACCTTTCCCGTCGAACACCTGCGCCGCCTGCTCAGCTACGCCTTTGTCCACGGCAGCTTTACCCACGCGCTTTTTGCCGGGGTGCTGCTCTTGGCGATGGGCAAATTCGTCTCGGACGTGTTCCGCCACTGGGCGGTTCTGGTGCTCTTTGTGGTCAGCACGGTTTTGGGCGCGGCGATCTTTGGCCTTGTGGCCCCCGGTGGGACCTGGCTCATCGGGGCCTTTCCCGGCGTTTACGGCCTGATTGGCGGCTTTACCTATATCATGTGGCTCAGGCTGGGGCAGATGGGCACCAATCAGGTGCGCGCCTTTACCCTCATCGGCGTGCTGATGGGGCTGCAACTGGTGTTTGGGCTCTTGTTTGGCGGCAGCGCCACCTGGATCGCCGATGTCAGCGGCTTTGCCACCGGCTTTCTCGCCTCTTTCGTGCTCAGCCCCGGCGGCTGGTCGCGCCTGCGGGCCAAGCTGCGGCACGACTGAGGGCAAGCGCTCGCGCGGCCTAGCGACCGCGCGGCTTAGTGCTCGGGTTCTATGGCTGCTCCAAGCCCCCTTACCGCCTCAACCTCCCCCGGATTTCCTGCATC
>NZ_JAGPVV010000150.1 GCF_018066915.1 Roseovarius sp. | reverse complement strand
GGTGATCTTCTGTTTCATCCATGCCAGTCCGGGTTCGGCGACGAAAACATCCGACCAGAAAAGCCGTACCTCGATCAATTTGGTCTCAAAGGGCAGGTCCGCATAGACAAGGTCGTGTGTCGCTTGGAATGCCCGTGCGATCCGGGAGGGGACCGTGACGATCATGTTGGTTCTGGAAATGGCGCTCGGAACGCTGGAATAATGTGCAACCCTCAGCCCAAGTTTGCGCTCGGGCAGCTGTTCGCTGATGGACCTGTCGCCGGAGTTGTGGTAACTGGTGGGCGAGACGACTTCGATGTGGGGGCACTTGAGGTAGGCGTCCAGCGACATGCCGCCCGTCAGATAGCTATTTCGCGGGGAATAGAGGCACACATATTTTTCGTCGAACAGATGCGTGTTGGGAATCCTGTCGACGAGCGTCGGCAGATAACCGATCGCAAAGTCGATCTGATTTGTCCGTAACGCATCGTCGAGGTCATCGGTCTTCAGTGCATGCGTTTCAATCACGATATCCGGCGCCTCGTGATGCATGTTCCGCAACAGCGCCGGGATGAACTGCATTTCTCCGATGTCCGACATTGCGATGCGCACGGACCGGTTCGACGAGGCCGGATCGAAGGTGCCGATGTTTGTCATTGCCAGGTCCAGCGTTTCCAGCGCCGGTTTGACCTTGGCATAGAACACAGAGGCAAAGGACGTCGGGACCATACCCTCCCGGTTGCGCACAAACAGCGGATCGCCTGTCTGTTCTCGTGTCTGGGCAAGCAGGTAGCTGGCCGCCGACTGTGAGATCGCACATCTCTCGGCGGCAACCGAGACGCTGCGCGTCTGATACACGTGACAGAACAGCCGCAGCATGTGCAGTCCGATATGCGCTTTCATCTTGGCCTCCGGTCAGGGCTGCATCAAAGAATTAGATTTCTACCATGAGTACAATCAATTTGCTAGATTACGGTCCACTCTTTACCCTTTGTCCTGAGGAGAGGTCCGGGCGTGATGAGGATGTCAGTCCGGTCCGGAATCGGGGCCTGGCACATGCGGGTTTCAACACGTTCAGGGAGGAACGAATGACCAAACGACTCACCAGACTTGCCGTTATGACGCTTGCGGTTGCGCTGCCTGCCTTTGAGGCCGCCAGTGCCCAGGATGTGACCCTACGCGCAGTCAGTGCTTTTCCGACAGGTTCGACCTTTCAGCTGCCGTTCAAGAAGTTCATCGATGAAGTGAACGCGGCGGGTGACGGCTCTGTCACCATCACCTATGTCGGCGGGCCCGAAGCCATCCCGTCGCTCGAAGTCGCCAATGCGGTATCTTCCGGCGTCGTCGACATCGCCGTTGTTCCGACATCGTTCTACACGGCCGAACTGCCGGGCGCCGCCATGATCAAGCTGGCCACGACGACCATGCCCGAGCAGCGGGAGAACGGATGTTTCGAACTGCTCGACACGCTGCATCAGGATGGCATGAACACAAAGTACCTTGGCCGGACCGGGGATCACGTTAAGTTTCACCTCTACCTGAACAAAAAGATCGAAGAACCGGATCTTTCGGGGCTGAACCTTCGTGTGGCCGCAACGTATCAGGCGCTTTTCGGTGAGCTCGGTGCAAACATGGTCAACACCCCTCCGGGTGATGTCTACTCTGCGCTCGAGCGGGGTACCGTGGATGGCTACGGCTGGCCGTCGATCGGCATCTTCGACCTTGGATGGGATGCCCATACGTCCTACCGCGTCGATCCCGGTTTCTACATCGTCGACGTCAACTTTCTGGCCAACCTCGACACCTGGAACAATCTGACGGACGAACAGAAGGCGCTTCTGAACGGCAAGATGATCGATATCGAGACCGGCGAGCAGGAGAATGCGCAGCTGGTCGAAAAAGAGCTGGCACGTCAGGAGGCTGCGGGTATCGAGGCGATCACCTTTGACGGAGAAGCTGGGGATCTGTGGGAAAAGACCGCGCAGGACGCGGCCATTGCCGAGATCGCCGAAGCTGATCCGCAGGCTGTCGAAAGCCTTCGCGGATGCCTGATCCCGGGCGAACAATGGGACTGAGCCGCCTTCTCGACGCGACCCTGATGGCATGTGCAGTTCTTGCAGGTGCCATCTTTGTCGCAATCACTGTGGCTGTGCCGCTTGATGCGCTTGGCCGCAGTTTCCTTGCAAAATCGATGTTCGGTATCAACGATATGGTAGAGTATGGGCTGATGGCGGCTGTCCTCCTAGCCGCGCCCTGGGTTCTGAGCCGGGGCGAGCATGTGACAGTGGATGTCATTGCGGTGATGATCCAGGGCAGGGCAGGCCGCCTCCTGAGTGTCCTCGTGAGCCTGCTCGGTTTTTTGGTATCACTCATTATTCTTTGGTATGCGGCGCAGGCGCTGGCTTCGGCCTATACTTCGGGCCGCATGGTCCGGAAGGTCCTCGTCTTTCCGCAATACTGGACGTTCATCCCCCTCTGTATCTGCTTTGCACTCACATCGTGTGAGTTTCTGCGCCAGCTGATCAGAGGCAGGATTCTAAGCGCAGGACTGAGTATCTGACATGGAATGGGCAACTACCTTGGTGCTGATGTTCGGCGGCCTTATTGCGCTGCTTGCCATTGGCCTTCCCGTGGCATTCGCATTCCTCGTGGTGAACATCGCCGGTGCGTGGCTGGTGTTCGGCGGCGAGATGGGCATGATCCAGCTGGTCCGGAACGCCGTTACATCGCTGTCCAGTTTTACGCTGGTCCCGATCCCGCTGTTCGTGCTCATGGGCGCGATCATGTTCCACAGCGGCGTGGCACAGCGGGCCATCGGGGCCATCGACGTGGCGATCCACAAGGTGCCGGCACGGCTGTCTGTCGTGACTGTTGCCGCTGGAACCGTCTTTGCCGCATTGTCCGGATCTTCAATCGCCAATGCGGCCCTTCTGGGCAAGACGATGCTGCCAGAGATGCTGAAACGCGGCTATCACCCGACACTGGCCATGGGGCCGATTATGGCTTCGGGGGCGATCGCGATCCTGATCCCGCCATCGGCGCTCGCTGTTCTGCTGGGGAGCCTTGCCAAAATCTCGATTGCGAAGCTGCTTGTCGCAGGGATCGTACCCGCCGTAATCATGGCCTTCGGCTTTCTCTTTGTCATCGTGTATCAAGCGGTGCGGCACCCCGACCGCTGCCCGGCGGAAGCGCCACTGGACCTGCCGTTTCGTGAGCGGTTTCTGCCGCTGATCCGCGATGTCCTGCCGCTTAGCTTCGTGCTGGTCGCGGTCGTCGGAACGCTGCTTGCCGGGATCGCGACGCCGACGGAATCCGCCGCGTTCGGTTGTCTTGCGGCCGCGCTGATCTGTGCCTTTTACCGCAGTTTCAGCCTCGAGATGATGCGCAAGGCGATTTTTGAAACCGTGGCGTTGTCGACGACCATCCTGTTCATCGTCGTGGCCAGCCAGACGTTCAGCCAGATCCTGTCGTTTTCGGGCGCGACGCAGCAGATCGTAAACTATGTGTCGAACTCGTCTGCCGGACCGATGATCATTCTTCTGGGGATTATCGGCCTGCTTCTCGTGCTCGGCTGCTTTATCGATCAGATCAGCATGATGATGCTGACCATCCCACTGGTGTTTCCGATCGCACAGAGCGCCGGAATCGACCTCATCGTTCTGGGGACAACCTACCTGCTAGCGATGGAGATTGCGCTTCTGACGCCTCCGTTCGGACTGCTGCTGTTCGTGATGAAATCCGCAGCGCCGGCGCATATTTCGACAGCGGATGTTTATCGGGCCGTTCTGCCGTTTCTGGTCGTCAAACTCGCCGTGCTTGCACTGGTGGTTGCGCTTCCGGGCCTCGTGCTCTGGCTCCCCAACCTGATCGGGTAACGGAATACTTATGACGAACTCTACTCTCAAATCGGATCTGTTCACAAGGCATCGTCAAGTTGCGAGACATCTCAAAAGCCGTTTACGTGGGCGCATGACCAAACCTAAGCAATCTGGTGCCTTTTCAGGCCATCGTTTTCCTCCTGAAATCATCGGATACGCCGTCTGGGCCTATCACCGATTTCCCATGAGTTTGCGCGATGTCGAGGACTTGTTGGCCGCGCGTGGCATTGTGGTTAGCTATGAGACCATCCGAGCTTGGCTTGCGAAATTCGGGTCGCATTATGCCAAGCAGATCCGCCGAGATCGCCCCAGAGTGGCGGACAAATGGCACTTGGACGAAGTCGTCCTTCCGATAAACGGCAAGAAATATTGGCTATGGCGCGCCGTCGACAGCAAAGGCGACGTGCTGGACATCCTCGTCCAATCCCGGCGCAATAAACGGGCTGCAAGTCGATTTTTCCGCAAGCTATTCAAGGCATTTGGCGCGCCACGGGTGATCGTCACCGATAAACTCCGAAGCTATGGCGCCGCTCTGAAGGAGCTTGCTCCGAGAATAGAGCACCGCAGCCACAAAGGCCTTAACAATCGATCCGAAGGGTCACATCGCCCCACCCGACGGCGAGAAAAGATTATGGGGAGGTTTAAGTCACCGAGACAAGCCCAG
>NZ_JAGPVV010000146.1 GCF_018066915.1 Roseovarius sp. | reverse complement strand
GGTACGAGGGCTATGGCATCGTGTTTGACGAGGCGATGGGCCATGGGCTGCCGATCATCAGCACGCAGGCGGGGGCGGTGCCGGAGACTGTGGCCCCCGGTGCGGGGATTTTGGTGCCGCCCGAGGATGATGCGGCATTTGGCGCGGCGCTGCGGCGGATGCTGAGTGAACCGCAGGTGCGCGCAGACTGTGCCGATGCGGCGCGGCGGTGGGCGGCGGGCTTGGGCGATTGGGCGGCGGCAGCGCAGGTGGTGGCCGACGCGGTGGGGTTTCAGACCTCGGCGGAGTAGTCGAGCACGCGCTCGCGGTGTTTGCCGCGCAGGTCCGAGGGGGTCACGCCGTAGAATTTCTTGAACGCGGTGGCGAGTGTGCCGGTCGAGCCAAAGCCGGTGGCGGTGGCGATGTCGATCAGCGGCAATTTCGTGCTCTGGATCAGGTGATGGGCACGGCGCACGCGCAATTGTTTGTAATAATGCCCCGGCGAGGTTTCGAACACGGCGCGGAAGCGGCGCTCGAGGCAGCGCTGCGAGGTGTCCACCTCATCGGCGATGTCGGCGATGGAGAGGGGGTCGGAGAGATTATCCTCCATGATCGCGAGCGCATCCGACACGGCCTTGTCGTAGAATTTGTGAAACGCCTCGGGGGCGAAAGGCTGGGTGCTGGAGCTGGTGCGGATTTCCGGCAAGAGCAGGTGGCGGCCGATTTCGGTGATTTCCGACACGGGCAGGTCGCGGGCCAGAAGGCCGATCACCAGTTCCGCCGTGGCTGCGCGCCCTGCTGCCGTGATGATGCCGTTGGAAAACTCCGAGAGGTTTTCGGTCAGGCGCGGTTGATCCTGGGTCTCGCGCAGAATCACGGCATCGGCCCAATGGGTCGTGACAGCGCCGGTTTCGATCTGGGTGCGCGAAATGAAGGTGGTGGCGGCATCCGCCAGCAGGATCACCGAGCGCCCGAGCCGCCTCATGCTGCGCAGGCGCGCCATCCAGACGGCGGGATCGGCGCGTTTCGAGGCGATGACGATCAGGAAATCGGCCATGCAGTGATCGGGGATGACAGGCTCTGCCCGAACGAGACAGACGCCGCCACCCTGCACGATCCCCGGCCTGTCCGAGATGATGCGCCAGCCGAAATGCGCAGAGCCATGCACGAGATTGGCGGTTTGCAGGGTGTGGATCACCGACGCCAGTTCCAGATCGCAGAACTTGCGCTGCACGAATATCTCGAAGAGCACCTTGGGGTCTTCGGGGAGGGGTCGGGGGCGTGGTCTCTCTTCGGTCATGGCGATTCTATAGACTGGAACGTGCGGGATAAAAACCTCGTTTGATATCGGGTTCGGATCAAGTGCGGTTTGCGGGGTGGGACATCGGGGCTGTTGCCCCGCTGCGCGCTCGTGTATCCTGCGCGGGAGAACGGACCGGGAAACGGCGCATGAGCAGGATCATTTCAAGGGTGCTGGCCTTGGTGCTGGCTATGGCGGGCGCCGTTTATGGTGTGAGCGCACAGGAGGCTGTCTTCAGCGGTCTGGCGCGGCTGGATGCGAGCGCCAGCACGATCACCGACAGCCGTGACGGGGTGGAGGTGACGCTGAGCCTGTCGCAGGGCGTGCCCTACCGGGTCTATACGCTTGATGCGCCGCCGCGTCTTGTGCTCGATTTTCAAGAGGTGGATTGGCAGGGCATCAGCGCAGGCACGCTGATTGCGGGGGCGCGGGTCAAGGGCTTGCGGCTGGGCCAGATCCGGCCGGGCTGGTCGCGCATGGTGGCCGATCTCGATGCGCCCTACCCGCTGGAGCGGGCGGGGCTCGAGATTGACCCATTGTCGGCGCGGGCGGCGTTGCGGGTCACGTTGGGGCAGGCGGATGGCGAACGCTTTGCCGCCACGGCGGGCACGCCTGATTTGCCCGGTTGGGACCTGCCCGATGCCAACGAGGCGTTGGCGGCAGCCCCGGTGCGGGTGCCGGGCGAGGGGCCACTGGTGGTGGTGCTTGATCCCGGCCATGGCGGCATTGATCCGGGCGCACAGGAAGGCGAGTTGACCGAAAAGGCGCTGATGCTGCAATTCGCGCAGGAATTGCGCGACGAATTGCTGCGCGCCGGTGGGTTCGACGTGGTTCTGACGCGGGAGCGTGACGAATTCGTGAGCCTCGAGCGGCGCGTGGCGCTGGCGCATTGGGCGGGGGCGGATGTGTTCTTGTCGCTGCATGCCGATGCGCTCTCGGGGGCGCAGGCGCGGGGGCTGTCGGTTTATACCCTCTCCGAGAGTGCCTCGGACAAGGCCAGTGCCGCGCTGGCGGAGCGGCACAATCGCGCCGATATGCTGGCCGGTGTGGACCTGAGCGGCAAGGATGATGTGGTGGCCGATGTGCTGATGGATCTGGCGCGGATCGAGACACAGCCGCGCACCGAAAATCTGGCGCAGGCCTTGATCGATAGCTTTGCCGCGCATGATCTGCCGCTCTTGTCGCGCCCTATGCGGCAGGCGGGGTTTTCGGTGCTGAAGGCCCCCGATATTCCGTCGGTCCTGATTGAATTGGGGTTTCTGTCCAGCCCGCGTGATTTGGCGCGGTTGCGCGATGAAGAGGGGCGGGCCCGGATCGCCACGGCCCTGCGCGCGGCGCTGACCGCGTGGCGGGATGCGGATGCCGCGCGGGCGGGATTGGTGCGGCAATGAGGGGGGCGGACGCCCTGACCCGGCGGAATGTGGCGCGCGGGCGTGCCCATTCCCTTTTGACCCCGAGGCCCGCTATGCCTATATCGGGGCCAGCAAGCATGCGGGGGCCCTTGTGATACGTGCGATTCTCAGCCTTTTCGGCACAGTCTTCAGTCTGATCACGCTGGTTGTGGTGGTGATCGGGCTGAGCATTGGTGCCGTGCTGCATATTTATGGCCAGGATTTGCCCAGCCATGAGAGCCTTGCCAATTACACGCCGCCGACCATCAGCCGGATCTATTCGGGCGAGGGGCGGATCATCGACGAATTCGCGCGTGAGCGGCGGTTGTTTACGCCGGCCGAGGATATTCCGGACCTTGTGAAACAGGCGTTCATCAGCGCCGAGGACAAGAATTTTTACACCCATGGCGGCTATGATGCCGTGGGCATCGCCTCGGCTGTTGTGGATGCGGTCAAGTCGCGGGGGCGCAATGTGCGCGGGGCCTCGACCATCACGCAGCAGGTGATGAAGAATTTCCTTCTGTCGGGCGACCGTCAGATGGAGCGCAAGATCAAGGAGATCATTCTGGCCACGCGGATCGAAGAGACGCTGAGCAAGGATGATATTCTGGAACTCTATCTCAACGAGATTTTCCTTGGTCAGAACAGCTATGGCGTGACCGCCGCCGCACAGACCTATTTCAACAAGACCCTGACCGAGTTGGCCCCGCATGAGGCCGCCACCATCGCCGCGATGCCGAAAGCGCCGAGCGATTATCATCCGGTGCGCGAGAAGGAGCGGCTCTTGGAGCGGCGCAATTTCGTGCTGCGGGAAATGTTCGAGAATGGCTATCTGGATCAGGCGGCCTATGAGCAGGAACGCGAAGCGCCGCTGCGGAGTGTGCAGAATGGCGATTTCCCGCCGTTCAGCGCCGATTTGCCGCCACGGGATTATTTCACCGATGAAATCCGGCGTCAGTTGAGCGCGGATTTCGGCGAGGGTGAATTCTTTACCGGCGGTCTGTCGGTGCGGGCGACCATTGATCCCGAGATGCAGGTCCATGCCGCGCGGGCGCTGCGCCGGCAGTTGGAAACCTATGACCGGGGGCAAGGGCGGTGGCGCGGCACGGGCGAGAGCCTGCCTGCCGAGGTGTTGGAGGATGAGGCGGCCTGGCGTGCGGCGCTGTCGGCGCTGAGTGTGGCGCGGGATATTGACCTTGATGGCGTGTGGCATCCGGCGGTGGTGCTGGGGATCGGCGATCAGGCCATGCAGGTGGGCATCGAAGGTGTCGAGGGCGTGCAGGAAGTGCCGCGCAGCGACATCAAATGGTTGCCCAAGGATTTTGCGGCCACCTTTGAACTGGGCGATGTGGTGCATGTGCGGGCTGTGACCGTGGATGGGGCCTTTGCCAATTGGTCGCTGCGGCAGGTGCCCGAGGTGCAGGGCGGTTTCGTGGCGATGGACGTGAACACGGGCCGCGTGATTTCCATGCAGGGCGGGTTTTCCTATCAGGCGTCGGTGTTCAACCGCACCACGCAGGCGCTGCGGCAGCCGGGATCGTCCTTCAAGCCGTTTGTCTATGCTGCCGCTCTCGACAGTGGCTATTCGCCCGCGACCATCGTGATTGACGCGCCGATTGAGATCAACACGCCGCAAGGCCTGTGGCGGCCGCGCAATTCGTCGAACAAGTTCTATGGTCCCACGCCGCTGCGCACCGGGATCGAGCAATCGCGGAACCTGATGACCATTCGCCTCGCGCAGGAGGTGGGCATGGATGTGATCGCGGATTATGCCGAGCGCTTTGGCGTTTACGAGAATATGGGGCGGTTTCTGGCGAACTCTCTGGGGTCGGAGGAGACCACGCTTTACAACATGGTCGCGGCCTATGCGATGTTCGCGAATGGTGGCGAGCGGGTGCGCCCGACCTTGGT
>NZ_JAGPVV010000145.1 GCF_018066915.1 Roseovarius sp. | reverse complement strand
GGACGCGGGGTCTCGCTCTGAACCCTGTTTGGCGATGGCAGAAGCTGCTGCAGATTTCCCTTCCAGCGGGCCGGGTTCTCGCCATCCCGAAGTCCCATCGCCTTTGACCAGTCGAGCACCGCCTCGATGCGCTGACGCACTCGGGACGCCGTTTCATTCTTGGTCATCCAGATTGGCCGAAGAACTTCGAGCAGATCCTCCACAGAAATATCGGCAACGGCCTTCTCGCCCAGCACCGGATAGGCATATGTCTTGAGGGTCGACTGCCATTGATTGCGGTGCTTGGCGTTCCGTAGCTCTCCTTCGACCTTCTCCTCGAAGAATCTCGCGAAGGCCTGCTCAAACGTGGTCCGCTGCTTGGTGGCAACAACGAGGGCTTGGCGTTGTTCGCGACGCTCGACAACCGGATCGACCCCGGCGCTGATCTTCCGCCGCATCTCCAAGGCGCGATCGCGAGCCTCTGCAAGAGACACCTCTGGATAGCCACCGAGGCCGATATGACGCCGCTTGAGGCCGACGGTGACGCGCAGTATCCATGAACGAGCACCGGTCTCCGTGATATTCAGGTAGAGACCATTGACGGCACCAACGGCGTGGCGGCCGGGTGACGAGAGGTTCTTGACTTGGAGGGCCTTTAGTTCTTTCGCATGCCTGGGCATTTGTTGCCACCATCCTTGCCACCAAAAACAGAACTATCAATTGCATAGGAATACAACTACTTGCAACACCCAAGACTTGAGAATATAAAAAAATAATAAACATAACAGATGCTTACGCAGCATATTACATACGCCTGCAACGCTCACCCAGCGGACTGAGCTTCCGCCACGCCTCCCCGACAGATGCTAGGATTTACCACGAAGGGCCGCGCGCAGGGCGTCGCCCAAGGCTCCTTGGGACGCCTGCGGTTCCGGCTTGGCGGGACGCGCGGGGGCAGTCGGGCGGGTATTGCCCGATTTCCCGGTCTTTGACACCTTGGCCGCGTCGGGCGCTGTCCCGCGAGGGGCCTCAGGCGCGGCACCGCCCTCCTTGCGCATGCTCAGGCCAATGCGTTTGCGCGCGACATCGACCTCGGTCACGCGCACCTTGACCACATCGCCCGCCTTGACCACCTCATGCGGGTCCTTGACGAAACGGTCGGCCAGTTGGCTGACATGCACCAACCCATCCTGATGTACGCCGATATCGACAAAGGCGCCGAAGGCCGCGACATTCGTCACCGTGCCTTCCATCAACATGCCCGGCTTGAGGTCCTTGATGTCGTCCACCCCATCGGCAAACCGCGCGGTGACAAAGCTTGGGCGCGGATCGCGACCGGGTTTTTCCAGCTCTGTCAGGATGTCCCGCACCGTGGGCAGACCGAATTTGTCATCCACGAAATCCTCGGCCCGCAGACCGTTCAGCGCCTCGGGCGTGCCCATGATGGCGCGAATATCCCGCCCACAGGCCTTCACGATCCGGCGCGCTACGCCATACGCCTCGGGGTGAACCGAGGTCGCGTCCAGAGGCTCGGCGCTATCGCGGATGCGCAGAAACCCGGCGCATTGCTCGAACGCCTTGGGGCCCAGCCCCGACACTTTCAAGAGCGCCTTGCGCGACGGGAACGCGCCCTCGGCGTCGCGATGCGCCACAATCGCTTGGGCCAACGACGCCCCTAGCCCCGCCACCCGCGCCAAGAGCGGGGCCGAGGCCATGTTGAGATCGACACCGACCGCGTTCACCGCATCCTCGACCACGGCATCGAGGGCCTGCACCAAACGCCGTTGATCGACATCATGCTGATACTGGCCCACTCCGATGGACTGCGGCGTGATCTTGACCAGTTCCGCCAACGGGTCCTGCAACCGGCGCGCGATAGACACCGCTCCACGCAGGCTGACATCGAGATCGGGAAATTCCTTGGCCGCCAGTTCCGAGGCAGAATAGACCGAAGCCCCCGCCTCGGACACGATCACGCTCATCGGTCGCTTGGCGCCCTGCGGCAAGAGCTTCAGCGCCTCCGCCACCATGCGCTCGGTCTCGCGGCTGGCGGTGCCATTGCCGATGGCGATCAATTCCACACCATGCTTGCGCACCATCTCGAGCACCGCCACCTGCGCCCCGCGCAGATCGTTCCTGGGCTGGAAGGGATAGAGCGTCGCGGTCTCGATCAGCTTGCCCGTAGCATCCACCACCGCCGCCTTGACGCCTGTGCGAATACCGGGATCAAGCCCCAAGGTGGGGCGCGGTCCCGCCGGGGCGGCCAGCAGCAAATCCTTGAGATTGCGCGCAAAGACGGTGATCGCCTCGTCATGGGCGCGGTTGCGCAACTCGCCCATCAAATCGACATACATCGACAGGCTCAGCTTGACCCGCCAAGTCCAGGCAGCCACACCCCGCAGCCACGTATCCCCCGGACCCTTGCCGGGAATTCCAATCGCTGCCTCGATCATGGCCACGGCACGCGGCGCGCCGGTGTCGGGATCAGGGGCGATATCCAGCGTCACGATCTCTTCTTTCGCCGCGCGCAGAATGGCCAAGGCGCGGTGCGAGGCGATCTTTGACCAAGGCTCTCGGTGGTCGAAGTAATCCGAGAACTTGGCCCCCGCCTCTTCCTTGCCCGGCAGCACGCGCGCGCTGATCATCGCCTCGGCGCGCATGAACGCGCGCAAGCGGCCCAGAAGCGTGGCATTCTCGGTCAATTCCTCGGCCAGAATGTCGCGCGCGCCCTCCAGCGCCTCTTTCACGGTCGCCACGGTTTCACTTAGATAGCCCGCCGCCAGATCCTCGGGCACGGCGGACCGCTCTGCCAGAATCGCGCGCAAGAGTGGCTCCAGCCCGTTTTCGCGCGCAATCATCGCCTTGGTGCGGCGTTTGGGTTTGAAGGGCAGGTAAATATCTTCGAGCACCGCCTTGGTTTCGGCCTCGGCAATCGCCCGCGCGAGCGGCTCTGTCAGCTTGCCTTGATCCTTGATCGAGGTCAGGATCACCGCGCGCCGCGCCTCCAGCTCGCGCAGATAGGTCAGGCGCTCTGCCAGATTGCGCAGTTGCGTATCATCCAGACCGCCCGTCACCTCTTTGCGATAGCGCGCGATAAAGGGCACGGTCGCCCCCCCGTCGAGGAGCGTCACGGCAGCCGCCACCTGGGCGGGGCGCGCGTCGATTTCAGTGGCGATGGTGCGGGCGATACGCTCGGCTGTGTCTGTCACTTTTGGCCCTCTCGGATGATCTGAGAGGACCGTGATAAACGCAGACGCCCCCGAGGCCAAGAGGCCGCGCGCGGCGGTGTTACCTTAGACAGCATCCACCAGATTCGGGCCTCGTCGCGGGTATTGATCCTGTGGCGGTGCCTCGAAATAGCGCGGCGAGATGGCCACATCCGCCAGCGTGAAGTCGTCAAAGGTATTGAGGAAATTGGTCAGCGCGAGGTTCAGCACAATGGGCAACCGACAGCCTTTGGTCACGCGGCAGGCGTTATCTGGCGCGAAACACTCGGCCAGAGCAAATTCCGGCTCCATCCGGCGCACCACCTGTCCGAGATTGATTTCACCGGGCGCGCGCGCCAGCCGAAACCCGCCGCTGCGCCCGCGCACCCCTTCCAGAAACCCTTCATGGATCAGTTGCAGCACCACTTTCTTGAGATGCGCGCGCGAGATGCCATAGAGTTTGGCCGTCTCCTCGATGGTGGTCAATTCACCGGCTTTGAGCGTCGCGGCATAGAGCAGGACGCGTAGAGAGTAATCTGTAAACTTTGTTAGACGCATGGGAACCTCCGGATGTCTGACATCATTCCCAAAGTGTCGGTTTTGACAAGTGGTCAGCTTGTCACGTCCCTTCACAAAAGAGTTATTTCATTTGACCCATATCAAGGTCAAGCGTGGCGACTCCGGGCATGCTTGGCCCATGACACGGATCACACGCCCTTTTTTGATCACTTGCCTTCTGGCGCTCTCGTTGGCGTTGGGCTCTCTGACTGCGGGTCGGGCGGCGGGGTTTGCCGCGGTCGAGGCCACGCTGACCGAGATGGTGATCTGCGCGGGTGCCGAGGGTGAGAAATCCGTGCATGTCACCCGCGATGGCGCGCCGGTGGACCTGCCCCATTGCGACCGGATGCTCTGCGACGCGTGTTTGCAGGCCGGGTCTCACGCAGTTGTCTTCGTCCCGTTTCACATTCACGCCCCGCGCACGACCCGCGCCATCCATATGCAGCCCGGCAAAGACCTGCACCATCCCACGATGATCCGGAGCGCGCGAAACCGCGCGCCCCCGGTAGGGACGGTGCTCCCATGAAAGACCCCCTGATGTCCAATGCCCTTCAATTGCGCCCGCGCGCGGCGGCCTTTCTGGCCCGTATCGCCGCCCTCTGGATCGTTCTGCTGGCCCTTGCCCCGGCGGTTCAGGCGCAGTCCCCCGTTCTCTCGACCTATCTGGCCGAAGTGCCCGCCGCGACGCTGGTCGAGGGTGCCGACAGCTATGGCGCGATGCGCAGCGATCTGCCCGTGGCCCCGGTGCTGCGCGGGGGGGAAACGATTGGCTGGGCCTTTGTCACTTCGGATTTCGTGGGCACCACCGGCTATTCGGGCAAACCCATTCATGTGATGGTCGCCGTCGGCCTTGATGCCAAACTGACTGGCGTCAAGCTGGTCAAGCACTCGGAACCCATCGTCCTGATCGGCATCCCCGAGGCAAAAGTAAAGGCGCTGGTCGCGGATTTCGTCGGTCTCGATCTGGTGGCCGAGGCCGCAGAGGGCGGATCGGCGCATGAGCTCGACATCATCTCGGGTGCGACCGTCACCATCATGGTGATCGACGATTCAATCACCCGTTCGGGCATCCGGGTTGCCCGCGCGCTCGGGCTGGGGGGGCTTGCACCGCTCACCGCCCCATCTGGCCCGACATTCGAGGTGAACCCCGACGCCAAAGCGGCCGATGACTGGTTCACCCTCACCGGGGACGGCACGCTGCGCCGCATGTCTCTTGATGTGAGGCAGGTCAACGCCGCCTTTGCCGCGATGGACGATCCCCGCGCCGCCGCCCGGCCAATCACCGAGCCTGACAGCGACACCTATATCGACATGTATGCGACACTCATCAGCGTGCCCGCCATCGGGCGGCAACTGTTGGGCGAGGCGGAATATGCCAACCTGACCGCGTGGCTGGATGAAGGCGAGCATGCCATTCTGGTGGCCGCCCGCGGGCTCTATTCCTTCAAGGGGTCGGGCTATGTGCGCGGCGGCGTGTTCGACCGGATCATTCTGGTGCAGGGCGAAGACTCCATCCGCTTTCGCGACCGCGGACATCGCCGCGTGGGCGAGATCCTGGCCGATGGCGTGCCAGTGCTCTCGGAAATGGATATCTTCAAGATCCCCGCCGAGGCAGGCTTTGATCCCGCAGAGCCATGGCGCCTGCAATTGCTCGTGCAACGCGATGTAGCCGCGATCGAGCGGGTCTTTACCACCTTCGACCTCGGCTATCAGCTCCCAGCGCCTTATCTCCGCCCCGTGGCCGCCCCGACACCAGCAACTCCGCTGGCGCAAGAGACCGCAACCGAAAGTGCCGCCCAAACCGCCCTCTGGACGCGCATCTGGCGCGACAAGACCGTCGAAATCGTGGGGCTTGGCGTCATGCTGACGCTTCTCACTCTCGCCTTCTTCTTTCAGAGCTATCTCGTGCGGTCAGAGCGGATCACAACATGGTTCCGCATGGGGTTTCTAACGGTCACGCTGGTCTTTCTGGGCTGGTATGCCAATGCGCAGCTATCGGTCGTGAACCTGATGGCGCTCTTTGGCGCGCTCACTTCGGATTTCAGCTGGCAGGCGTTCCTGCTCGATCCGCTGACCTTTATCCTGTGGTTCGCGGTCGCCGCTGCGCTGATCTTCTGGGGGCGCGGGGCCTATTGCGGCTGGCTCTGCCCGTTCGGCGCGCTGCAAGAGCTGACCAACCGCATCGCGCGCAAACTGGGCGTGCCGCAATGGACCCTGCCCTGGGGCCTGCATGAACGCCTCTGGCCGATCAAATACATGATTTTCCTCGGTCTTTTCGGGGTGTCTCTGGCCTCGATTGAACAGGCCGAGCATCTCGCGGAAATCGAGCCCTTCAAGACCGCCATCGTGCTCAAGTTCGCCCGCGCCTGGCCTTTCGTCGCCTATGCACTGGCGCTCTTGGCGGCGGGCCTCTTTGTCGAGCGCTTTTATTGCCGCTATCTCTGCCCGCTTGGTGCCGCGCTCGCGATCCCTGCCCGCCTGCGCATGTTCGATTGGCTCAAGCGCTACCGCGAATGCGGCAACCCCTGCCAGACCTGCGCCCATGAATGCATGGTGCAGGCCATCCATCCCACTGGCGAAATCAACCCGAACGAGTGCCTGAACTGTCTGCACTGTCAGGTTCTCTACCAGTCGGAGACCAAATGTCCGGTCGTCATCAAAAACGTGAAGCGCCGCAAGAGCGCCTCTGACAGCGCGGCAGCGTTGGACCGGATGATCGCAAACCACCCAAACATGAAGAAAGGACAATGATCATGTCAACCGATGCCAAGAAAACCGGGATCAGCCGCCGGGGCCTGTTAGGGGCCACCGCCGGTGGCGCTGCGGCCCTTGGGGCCATGGGCGCCTCGCGCATGGCGCTGTTGGGCGGAGCCGCCGGTGTGGCGACCGCCGCAGCGACCGCTCCCACCCCGGCCACGGCTGCCGCAGCCTCATCGCATCTCGCGCCCGGCGAGTTGGATGAATATTACGGGTTCTGGTCCTCGGGCCAGACCGGCGAGGTGCGTATCCTCGGTATTCCGTCCATGCGCGAATTCATGCGGATTCCGGTGTTCAACCGCTGCTCTGCCACCGGCTGGGGCCAGACCAACGAGTCGATCAAGATCATGCGCGACGGCATGTCCGAGCGCACCAAGAACTACCTCGCTGCCAATGGCAAGAAGGTGCATGACAACGGCGACCTGCACCACGTCCACATGTCCTTTACCGAGGGCAAGTATGACGGGCGTTTCCTGTTCATGAACGACAAGGCCAACACCCGCGTCGCACGCGTCCGCCTCGATGTGATGAAGGCGGACAAAATCCTCGAAATTCCCAATGCCAAGGCCATCCATGGTCTGCGCCCGCAAAAATGGCCGCGCACCAACTATGTCTTTGCCAATGGCGAGGATGAGGGCCCAATGGTCAACGACGGCAAGATCCTCGATGATCCGTCGCAATATGTGAACTTCTACACCGCCATCGACGCCGACAAGATGGAAGTCGCATGGCAGGTGATGGTCTCGGGCAACCTTGACAACACCGATGCCGATTATGATGGCAAATATGCCTTCTCCACCTCCTACAATTCGGAAATGGGCATATCGCTGCCCGAGATGACGGAATCCGAGCGCGATCACGTCGTCGTCTTCAACCTTGCCGAAATCGAAAAGGGCATCGCGGCGGGCGATTTCATCGAGTTGAACGGCGTCAAGGTCGTGGACGGGCGCAAAGGACAGAACAAAGACTACACGCGCTATATCCCGGTGCCCAACAACCCGCATGGTTGCAACATGGCCCCCGACAAGATCCACCTCTGCATCGCGGGCAAACTGTCACCCACGGTGACGGTGATCGACGTGCGCAAACTCGACGCGGTGTTCTTTGACGGGGCCGATCCGCGCTCTGTCGTGGTGGCCGAGCCGGAATTGGGCCTCGGGCCGCTCCACACCGCCTTTGACGGCAAGGGCAATGCCCTGACCACGCTCTTTCTCGACAGTCAGATCGTCGTCTGGAACATCGAGGATGCGGTCAAGGCCTATGCGGGCGAAACCGTCGATCCGATCCGCTCCAAGGTGGATGTGCATTACCAGCCCGGCCACAACTCGACCTCGATGGGCGAGACGCTGGACGCGGATGGCAAATGGTTCATCTCGATGAACAAATTCTCCAAGGACCGGTTCCTGAACGTGGGCCCGCTCAAGCCCGAGAATGAACAGTTGTTCTCGATGGACGGCACCAACCTGACGCTCTTGCACGACAGCCCGACCTTTGCCGAACCGCATGACAGCATCATCGTCCACCGCTCTGTCGTGAACCCGCGCAACAACTGGGACCGCAACGATCCGATGTGGGCAGAGACCCGCGCGCAGGCCGAAAAGGACGGCGTCAATATCGACGAATGGACCGATACGATCATCCGCGACGGCAACAAGGTGCGCGTCTACATGTCGAGCGTGGCCCCCGCGTTCAGCATCGAGAGCTTTACCGTCACGGAAGGCGACGAGGTGACGGTGATCGTGACCAACCTCGATGATATCGACGATCTGACGCATGGGTTCTGCATGGGCGATCACGGCGTGGCGATGGAACTGGCACCGCAGGCCACCGCCTCGACCACCTTTGTCGCGGCCAAGCCAGGGGTCTACTGGTATTACTGCCAGTGGTTCTGCCATGCGCTGCACATGGAGATGCGCGGTCGTATGTTCGTCGAACCGAAAGGCGCCTGAGCCATGTTGCGCCTCTTTCTCAGCCTGATCCTGTTTCTCGGTGCGGCGACCCTTGTTGCTGCGGCGGAACGGCATGTTCCGGCAGAGACAGGGGCGCTTGCCACCGCCATCGCCGGGGCCATGCCCGGCGATGTGCTCACCCTCGCACCGGGCCAGCACGCAGGCCCGGTGACACTCGAGCATCCCATAACACTGAGCGGACAGGGCAAGGCCACCATTGACGCCGGCGGCACTGGCAGCGTGATCACCATCACCGGCAGCGATATCACCGTGCGCGGCCTTACCCTGACCGGATCGGGCAGCGACCATGACGCCATCGACAGTGGCGTGCAGATCACCCGGAGTGCGGCGCGCGTGCTGGTCGAGGATAACGACATCCTCGGCAATCTCTACGGGGTCGATGTGCATGGCCCCAAGGGTGCCACCGTGCGCGGCAACCGTATTGTCGGGCGCACGGATCACCATATGAACAGCCGGGGCAATGGCGTCTATGTCTGGAACGCGCCGGGCACGATCATCGAGGATAACGACATCCGTCTGGGTCGTGACGGTATTTTCGTGAATGCCTCCAACAATGGCATTTTCCGCCGCAACCTGATGCGCGACCTGCGTTTTGCGGTGCATTACATGTATGCCAACAATTCCGAGGTGTCGGGCAATATCTCGATCGGCAACACGCTTGGCTTTGCGCTGATGTTCTCGAACCGTATCACCGTGCATGACAATCTGAGCCTCGCAGATCACAGCCATGGATTGATGCTCAACTACGCCAACAACGCCGATATTCGCGGCAATCTGGTGCGCGGCGGCCCCGAGAAATGCACCTTCATCTACAACGCCCACCGCAACCTGATCTACGACAACCGCTTTGAGGGCTGCGATATCGGCATCCATTTTACCGCCGGATCGGAACACAACGCCATCACCGGCAATGCCTTTGTCGGCAACCGCACGCAGGTGAAATATGTGGGCACCAAGCATGTGGAATGGAGCCATGACGGGCGCGGCAACTACTGGTCGGACCATCCTGCCTTTGATCTGGATGGCGACGGCATCGCCGATGCCAGCTTTCGCCCCAATGACCTGATGGACCACATCCTGTGGTCGCAACCCGCCGCCAGCCTCTTGATGGGTGCACCCGCCGTGCAACTGATCCGCTGGAGCCAGAAACATTTTCCCGCCTCCCTGCCCGGCGGCGTGCTGGATAGCGCGCCCTTGATGCGGCCCGTCCGCGTGACGGTGCCAGACCACATCGCCGCGATGGAAGCACAAGCCATGACAGATGCGCGCAACAGAAAGACTAAAGATGACACGTTTGACCCTCTCGCAAGTCACTAAGCGCTACGATGGCGTGACCGCCCTCGACGCCGTGGGCTTTACCGTCGCCCCCGGCGAACGGGTGGCGCTCTTGGGCCACAACGGGGCGGGCAAATCCACCCTGATGAAGATCATCCTTGGCCTCATCCCCGCCACCTCTGGTCAGATCGAGGTATTGGGCACCGCCCCCGGCAGTCCGAGCGCCCGGGAGGGCACCGCCTATCTGCCGGAAAACGTGGCCTTTCACCCGGCCCTGACCGGTCTTGAGCAAATTCGCCTCTATCTGCGCCTGCGCGGCTGTGATCCGGAACAGGCGATGGCGCTGCTGGAACGCGTGGGCTTGGGCGACGCTGCCCGCCGTCGGATCGGCACCTATTCCAAGGGCATGCGCCAGCGGGTCGGCCTTGCACAGGCGCTGATCGGACAGCCCCGCCTTTTGATCCTCGACGAGCCCACGAGCGGCCTTGATCCTGTCTCGCGCCGCGAGTTCTACACTATCCTTGACGGTCTTGCCGCCGAGGGGGCCGCGATCCTGCTCTCGTCCCATGCCCTGACCGAGGTCGAGGCCCGCACCGACCGGATCGTGATCCTGTCCGGGGGGCGCCTCATGGCCAATGACACGCTCCACGCCTTGCGCCGTCAGGCTGCCCTGCCCATCCGGCTTCAGGTCTCGGCGCGTCCGGGGGCGGCGGATGAGGTGGCGGCGCACCTCGCAGGCGGGCGGCGCAATGGTGTGATGGTCGATCTGACCTGCGCCCATGACGAAAAACTGACGCGCCTTGGCCATATCGCCGCGATTCAGGACCTGATCGCGGATGTCGAGATCATCCCGCCCAGCCTCGAAGACCTCTACAGCCATTTCAGTCGGAGAGATGACCAATGACCGCCCTTATCCGCCCCGTTCTGGCCCTTGGGTTCACCGAATTCCGCATCGCTCTCCGCAACCGGTGGGTCACAATCACCGTGGTGCTGATGGCGCTCTTTGCCCTCGTCCTCTCCGCCGCAGGCAGCGCCCCCACGGGCGATGTGGGCGTGGATGCGCTCTCGGTCACAGTGGCCAGCCTCACATCGCTTGGCGTCTATCTGGTGCCGCTGATGGCGCTTTTGATGGCCTTTGACGCCGTGGCGGGCGAGGTCGAGCGCGGCACGCTCTCGCTCACGCTCACCTATCCGGTGTCACGCTCGGGCATCCTCTTGGGCAAGTTCGCGGCGCATCTGGCGGTGCTGACGATTGCCGTGGGTGCAGGCTATGGGCTGGCTGCCATCACAGCTCTTGCAACCGACCCCGAGGCGGTGACGGGCCTGCCCGCGCTCCTGCGGCTCTTCTGGTCTTCGATCCTCTTGGGCGCGGTGTTTCTCGCCTTGGGCTATGCGCTCTCGTCCATCGCGCGGCGTCCGGGAACAGCGGCAGGGCTTGCCATTGGCGTCTGGCTTGCCCTCGTGGTGCTCTACGATCTGGGCCTCTTGGCGGCCGTGGTGGCCGATAACGGCGGGGCGTTTACCACCCGCGCCCTGCCATGGCTCCTCTTGGCCAATCCCGCCGACGCCTTTCGCCTCTATAACCTTGCCGCCTCCGAGGCGACAGCAGCGGCCTCTGGCCTTGGTGGCGCGGCGCAGACCATTCCGGCAGCGCATGCCCTGATCTCGGTCCTGCTCTGGCCAATTGCAGCCTTTGGACTGGCGGTCGCAGCCTTGCGGAGGGTCACGCCATGAAATGGCTTCCCCTTCTCTTCTTGGCCATCGCCCTTGCGGCCTGCAAGGAAGAGGTGGCGACACGCCCCGACCCGGTGTCCCTCACGGCCGAAGCCGTTGGCCATTACTGTCAGATGGACCTGCTCGAACATCCCGGCCCCAAGGCGCAGGTGCATCTTGAGGGCTTGGATCACCCGCTCTTTTTCAGTCAGGTGCGCGACGCCATCGCCTATCAGCGCATGCCCGAACAGAGCCACGCGATCACCGCTATCTACGTCAACGATATGGCCGTCGCCGCCAGTTGGGAGCATCCCGGCGCCGAGAACTGGATCGACGCCACGGCGGCGCATTATGTCATCGGCTCGGATGCGACGGGCGGCATGGACGCGCCGGAACTGGTGCCTTTCCTCACCGCCCAAGACGCCACCGCATTTGCAGAGGCGCGCGGCGGGCATGTCCTGAGGCTGGCAGAGGTGGCGGATGCCGATGTGCTCTCGGCCGTGCCGATCGTCACCAGCACCACGGACCGCGCCGAAGAGGACGATTTCGAGGCACGGCTCAACCAACTGTCCCGTGAAAGGCAGAACTGACATGACCCTCTCTCGCCGCCGTTTCCTGAGCATCTCCGCCGCAACGCTCGCCTTTGCGCCTTCCGCTCAGGCCACGCCACTTTATCGCTGGCAGGGCACCGCACTTGGCGCGCGCGCCACGATCACGCTCAGCCATCCTGCGGCGGAGCGGATCACCAAGAGCGCCCGCGCCGAGATTGAACGGCTGGAACAGGTCTTCAGCCTCTATCGCGCGACCTCTGCGCTCAGCCAACTCAACGCCACCGGTCATCTCGACGCGCCGCCTTTCGAGTTGCTGGATTGCCTGTCTCTGGCCGCTGCCGCGCACCGCGCCACGGCTGGGCTCTTTGACCCAAGCGTGCAACCGCTCTGGGATCTCTACGCCCGCAGCTACAGCGCGGGCCATGCCCCCGCAGAGGCTGACATCGCCACCGCCCGCGCCTATGGAACATGGGCCGATCTGCGCTATGATGCCGATGCCATCTCCCTGCGCCCCGGCATGGCGCTCACGCTCAATGGCATCGCACAGGGCTATATCGCGGACCGCATCGCCCATCTCTTGCAGGCCGAAGGCCTGAGCGAGATCCTGATCGACACCGGCGAATTGCGCGCCCTTGGTGGCAATCCGCAGGGCGGTGACTGGCCGGTGACGCTCGACGCGCCCGACCGCCCGCAAATCGGGCTGCGCGACCGCGCTCTGGCCTCCTCCGCGCCTTTGGGCACCGTCTTTGATGCAGACGCCACAGCAGGCCATATCCTCGATCCCCGGACCGGCAAACCCGCGACGGCACGCTGGCACCTCATAAGCGTCACCGCCGAGAGCGCGGCCATCGCCGACGCCCTCAGCACCGCCATGTGCCTGATGTCGCCCGAAGAGATTGCAACCACCCAAGCCGCCATAGCGGGCGCAAAGGTGGTGCATCTGGCCTCAGCCTAGGTGGCCTTCAGCCCAGTCGGGCCTTGACCTGCGGTCCGACTGCGCCGAAATCCATCTGGCCCGCGTGCCGCTCCTTGAGCTTGCCCATGATCTTGCCCATGTCGCGGATCGTGCTGGCACCGACATCGGCAATCGCCTTGTCGATGGCCGCAGCGATTTCGTCTTCGGCCAACTGACGCGGCAGGAATTCCTCGATCACGCGGATCTCGTCGCGTTCGCGCTCTGCCAGATCAAGCCGTCCGCCCTCTTCATAGGCGCGCACACTCTCGTTGCGCTGCTTGGTCATCTTGGCGAGAATGGCCATGATTTCCGCGTCACCGACTGGGGTCGCCCCGTCCGCGCTGCGCCCGGCAATCTCCTGATCCTTGATGGCCGCATTGATGAGACGCAAGGTCGCCAACCGGCTCGCCGCCTTGTCGCGCATCGCCTGTTTGAGGGCCTGATCGACCCGTGACCGCAGTTCCATTCCGTTTCATCCCCATGATCTTCACAAGAGAGAGAGCCTAACGCCAAGCGCCCGCGATGGCAACCGCCGTGCAAGCCGCCCGCTGCCGCGATCTGACCCTTGACCCGACCCCGCCCCCCCCGTAGGTATGCGCAAATTTGCCCGAGCCGGAGACTCGCCCCCATGGCCCAAGCGTCCACCCCCCGCCCGACCGCCTGCCTTGCCCTTGCTGATGGCTCGCTGTTCTATGGCTACGGGTTCGGCGCGGTCGGCGTGACCACCGCAGAGCTGTGCTTCAACACCGCGATGACCGGCTATCAAGAGATCATGACCGATCCCAGCTATGCCGGGCAGATCGTGACCTTCACCTTTCCGCATATCGGCAACACCGGCGTCAACATCGAGGATGACGAAACCGCCGAACCGGTGGCCGAAGGCATGGTCGTGAAATGGGACCCGACCGAGCCGAGCAGCTGGCGCGCGCAGGAACATCTGATCAGCTGGCTGACGCGGCGGGGCCGCATCGCGATTGGTGGCATCGACACCCGCCGCCTGACCCGCGCGATCCGTCAGCAGGGTGCGCCGCATGTCGCCCTCGCCCATGACCCCGAGGGCAAATTCGATGTCGAGGCTCTGGTGGCGCGTGCGCGCGCCTTTGCCGGGCTCGAAGGCATGGATCTGGCCAAGGATGTGACCTGCGCGCAATCCTATCGTTGGGATGAAATGCGGTGGGCTTGGCCCGAAGGCTATGTCCGCCAGACCGATGCGCGGCACAAGGTTGTCGCGGTGGATTACGGTGCCAAGCGCAATATCCTGCGCTGCCTTGCCAGTGCCGGTTGCGATGTGACCGTTCTGCCCGCAAGCGCCACCGCCGAGGATGTGCTGGCCCATTCGCCCGATGGCGTGTTCCTGTCCAACGGCCCCGGCGATCCGGCGGCGACAGGCAAATATGCCGTGCCGATGATTCAGGGTGTTCTGAACGCGGGGCTGCCGGTCTTTGGCATCTGCCTTGGGCACCAGATGCTGGCGCTCGCCCTTGGGGCGCAGACCATCAAGATGAACCACGGTCACCACGGCGCCAATCATCCGGTCAAGGATCTGGAGACCGGCAAGGTCGAGATCACGTCGATGAACCATGGGTTCGCCGTCGATAGCCAGACCCTGCCCGCCGGTGTGGTCGAGACGCATGTCTCGCTCTTCGATGGGTCGAACTGTGGCATCCGGATCAAGGACCGCCCGGTGTTTTCGGTCCAGCACCACCCCGAAGCAAGCCCCGGTCCGCAGGACAGTTTCTACCTCTTCGAGCGGTTCGCGGCCTCGATGGCCAAATAACCACCAAGAATCCTGCACCTGTTAACCTGTCGTTAAAACATCGTTAACCAAGCGCGCGATAGCCTTCCCGCAACCGCACTGGGAAGGGTCGCGACATGGGGATTTCCGAACTGCGTCACATGGGGGCACGTGGCCTTGGTGCGCGCGTGCCCATCAACCCGCTGGGGCGTGAATTGGTGCGCGCCGGCGCGATCAGCCGCCGGGATGCGACGCTCGCGGAAATGGTGCGGCGGCATTGCGATACCTCACTTGATCGCATCCTTCAGGCCGAAGGGCTGGCCACCGAAGACGACCTGCTCGAAGCCCACGCCCGCCGCCTTGCAAGCAAGCGGCTCAGCGCCGAAGATCTGGCGCGCGCAGAGATACCCGAGACAGGTGTCGATCCGCGTCTCCTGCTCAAACATGGCGTGCTGCCGCTCGTCTCTGCATCGGGCGCACCGGTTCTGGCGACGGGCGGGCCTGAGAGCCTTGCCGCGCTGCGCCCCGCCCTGCCCTATACGCTCGAGCGCGCGCGCGCAGTGATGGCCCCGCGCCATGCGATCCAAGACCGCATCGCGGCAGAGCACCGCGACCTCCTGCGTGCCATGGCCGAGGCGCGGGTGCCCGAAATCGAGAGTTGCCGCACTTGGGGCGGCACCATGAACCGCCGCCTTCGGCTGACGCTCATCGCCCTTGCGGTCATCGTGGCGCTGAGCCTCGCCTTTCCGGTGGCGGTATTCGGCGTCTTTGCCTTTTGGGCCTGTTTCACACTCGTTGTCTCTGCCGGGCTCAAGATCGCGGCCTATGTGGCGCAGACCTCTGCCCGGCCCATATCACCACCCACCACCGCCCCGGCACAACCCCTGCCCAAGGTGTCGATCCTCGTGCCACTCTTTCGCGAGACCGAGATTGCTCATGCGCTGATTGCCCGGCTGAGCCGTCTCACCTATCCGAAATGTCTGCTCGATGTGATCCTCGTGCTCGAGGAAGAGGATGCGCTGACCCGTCAGACACTGGCGGGCATTGACCTGCCCCCTTGGGTGCGGCCCGTGATCGTGCCCGATGGCAAACCACGCACCAAGCCGCGCGCGATGAATTACGCGCTCGATTTCTGTCAGGGCGACATCATCGGCATTTTCGATGCCGAAGACGCGCCCGAGGCGGATCAGATCACCCTCATCGCCCGCCGGTTTCAACAGGTCCCGCGCGAGGTGGCCTGTCTTCAAGGCATTCTCGACTATTACAATCCCACGCAGAATTGGCTCGCGCGGTGTTTCACCATCGAATACGCCACTTGGTTTCGCACCCTGATGCCGGGCATGGCGCGGTTGGGGCTGGCCATCCCCTTGGGGGGCACCACGCTCTACTTCCGCCGCGACGTGCTCGAGGAATTGGGCGGGTGGGATGCGCATAACGTGACCGAGGATGCCGATCTGGGCTTTCGCCTTGCACGGCACGGGTATCGAACAGAGATGATCCATACCGTGACCGAAGAAGAGGCCAATTGCCGCGCTTGGCCTTGGATCAAGCAGCGCTCCCGCTGGCTTAAGGGCTATATGACCACCTATCTGGTGCATATGCGACGACCGAGATTGCTATATCAGCAACTTGGGCCGCGCAAGTTCTGGGGGTTTCAGGCGCATTTTGTCTCGGCGCTCTCGCAATTTCTGCTGGCGCCGTTCCTGTGGTCCTTTTGGCTGGTGCTGTTTGGCCTGCCGCATCCGCTCGACCCGGTGCTGCCGCATGGGGTGCTGGTGGGGTTGGGCAGCCTCTTTCTGATGGTCGAGGTTCTGAATATCTGCATCCACATGGCCTCGGTGTCAGGGCCCCGCCACCGGCACCTGATGGCTTGGGCCCCGACAATGCATTTCTACACGCCGCTCGGGGCGATTGCCGCCTACAAGGCGCTTTACGAGCTGGTCTTCAAGCCGTTCTTTTGGGACAAGACCACCCATGGCCTCTCGGTCGCGGCCCGAGGGCGGCGGATCTCAGACGGTGGATTTGACCTCTCCGGAATCAAGCTTGAGCCGGGTCACAAAGGCCTTTGAGATGTGGTCGCGCAGGGCTTGTGCCGCACCTGCGCTGTCATGCGATTCAATGGCTGCGACGATCGCATCGTGTTCGCGCAGCGCATCCTCATCCCGACCGACCGCCGCCAAGGACGTGGTTGCCAAGAGGGCCATCGAGCGATGCACAAGATCAAGCTGCTGCACCAGAAAGCGGTTGTGAGAAGCCAGGTGAATCTGCTTGTGAAACCGCCGGTTGGCGCGCGCGAGTTCCACCGGCTTGCCCAAGAGTGCGCGATCATCCTCGACCATATCACGCAACACGCGCACCTCTTCGGGCGTAGCATGGCGCGCGGCCAGCTCTGCTGCCAGCCCCTCCAATTCGGCGCGCACCACGTAAAGCTCTGCCAGCTGGTTGTAATCCAGCGAGGACACGATCAGGCTGCGCCCATCCCGGGTGAGCATGGATTGCGTCTCGAGCCGTTGCAGAGCCTCGCGGATGGGCGTGCGCGACACGCCAAAGCGTTCGGCCAGATCGCTCTCGACCAGACGGTCGCCGGGCTTGAAGATGCCAACGTCTATCGCTTCCAGAATGAGCGAATAGGCATCTGTAGGGGGCGGTTTCATCAGCATGTCCGTTTCTTATGTCTATTGGTGGGGAACCTTACGCGCTTTGGGCGCGGGATCAAGCCTTGGGCGATTGCACGCGATGTCGCGCCCGCCTATATCTGCGCCATGCCCAAGCCCGATTTCACCCATATCCGCACCTGGGTCTTTGACCTCGACAACACGCTCTATCCGCCATCGGCGCGTCTCTTCGATCAGATCGAGGCGCGGATGACGCGGTTCGTGATGGACATGCTGCGCGTGACCCATGCCGAGGCGGATCGGTTGCGCCATCATTACTGGCGCGAGCATGGCACGACGCTGGCGGGGCTAATGCGGCTGCATGATCTTGATCCCGGTCCCTATCTTGCGGCGGTGCATGACATTTCGCTCGATCAACTGGTGCCGGACGCCGCGCTCAACACCGCCATTCGCGCGCTGCCGGGGCGCAAGATCGTTTATACCAACGGCTCTGCCCCCTATGCCGAGCGGGTGATCGCAGCGCGCGGGCTGGCGGGGGCGTTTGATGCGGTGTACGGCGTGGAACATGCGGGCTACCGCCCCAAGCCCGAACCCGAAGCATTCCAAGCCATCCTGACACAGGACCAGAGCGCCCCCACGACAGCGGCGATGTTCGAGGATGAACCGCGCAATCTCGCGGCCCCGCATGCCATGGGGATGCGCACCGTGCATGTGGCCCCGGACCGGATCGAGGCGGATCATATTCACCACCACACCGATGATCTGGGCGGGTTTTTAATGCGGCTGGTCTGAGCGCTGCGGCGTTACGTCCCTTTGAAGGCGGGGACCGGGACATATTTATGCAGGGCAAGATTCATCTTTGATCCATGAGGCCCGACATGACCGCGACCACAGCCCCCGCCGATGCCAAACACGCCGCCGCCAAGAGCCATGATCCCGACGCGGCCGCCGTTGGCCCGATCCTGCTGAGCGTGGCGGTTTTTCTGGCCGGATGGGCCACAAGCATTGTGCTCTGGGGCATTCCGGGGCTTTATATCCCCGCACTGGCCCTTGTGCCGGTGATCTGGGTGATGCTGATCCTGATTTCACGGGGCTGAGCAGGCGCTCGCCCCTTTCGGAGGCTCTGAGAATGGCGCAGGCGGAGTATGACATCGTGGTCTCGGGCGGCGGTGTGGCCGGTCTGACGGCGGCTGCGGTTTTTGGCAGCGCGGGGTTTTCCGTGCTCTGCGTCGATCCCGCCCCGCCTGTCACCGCCCGCGATGCGGATGGCTCGGACCTGCGCACAACGGCGTTCTTGCAGCCCGCGCAGGCGCTTTTGGATCGGGCCGGTCTCTGGGCGCGGCTGGCCCCGC
The DNA here is from genome assembly GCF_018066915.1 of Roseovarius sp. GTDB lineage: Bacteria > Pseudomonadota > Alphaproteobacteria > Rhodobacterales > Rhodobacteraceae > Roseovarius. Next base: position 10,109 of record NZ_JAGPVV010000145.1, on the reverse strand, counting down.
ATGCCACTGATTTGCAAGTGATGCGGATCGTCGATGCAGGCGGCGAGGTCCCCGAACCGCGGGTCGTGCGCGAGTTCAACGCCAGCGACATTTCCGAGCGTCCCTTTGGTTGGAACCTGCCCAACTGGCTCTTGCGGCGCGAGATGGTCGCGCATCTGGACAGCCTGCCCTCGGTCACGTTCAAGCCCGGCACCGGCACCCGCACGCTCTTTACCCGCGAGGCCGAGGCGCGCGTGGGGCTAAGTGATGGCACCCGCGTGCGCTGCCGCTTGGTCATCGCCGCCGACGGGCGCAACTCTCCTATCCGTGTAGCAGCGGGGATTGAGGTGAAAACAACACGTTATGGGCAAAAGGCGCTTGCCTTTGCCGTGACGCACCCAATCCCGCATGACAATGTCTCGACCGAAATTCACCGCTCTGGCGGGCCTTTCACCCTTGTGCCGCTGCCCGATCACGAGGGGCGGCCCTCTTCGGCGATCGTCTGGATGGAAGAGGGGCCAGAGGTGGCGCGCCTCGCGGCTCTGCCCGTGCCCGAATTCGAGGCCATGATGAACGCGCGCTCCTGCCACCTCTTTGGCCCTCTGACGCTGGCCTCGCGCCGAACCGTCTGGCCGATCATCAGCCAAGTGGCCACGCGTATGACTTCTGAGCGTGTGGCGCTTGTGGCCGAGGCCGCGCATGTGGTGCCGCCGATTGGCGCGCAGGGCCTCAACATGTCATTGGGCGATATGCGGGTATTGCTGGAACTGGCCGAGGCGAACCCGGAGCGCTTGGGCGACCGCCAGATGCTCGACACCTACCATCGCCGCAGGCATCTGGAGGTGCAGGCGCGCGTGACGGGGATCGACCTTCTCAACCGCGCCTCGATGCTGAGCGCGCAGCCTCTGCGGGATGCGCGCGCACAGGCGCTGAGCGCAATCTATTCGCTGGCCCCGGTGCGCAAGACCCTGATGCAGATGGGCCTTGGCGCGCGGGGGTAAGGCTCAGAGCACCTTATCAAGCACCGTTTCCAGCCGCTTGAGCGCGGCGGGCACATCATAGAGCTTATCAAGACCAAAGAGCCCGAGACGGAAGGTGCGAAAGCCCTCGGGCTCGCCCACTTGCAGCGGCACGCCTGCGGCAATCTGCATGCCCTCTGCCATGAATTTCTTGCCGTTCTGAATGTCGGGGTCGCTGGTATAGCTGACCACAACGCCGGGCGCACCAAAGCCCTCGGCGGCGACTGACATCACGCCGCGCGCGGCCAGCATGGCGCGCACACCATTGCCCAACTCCCATTGTGCATCGCGCAGACGCTCGAACCCATAATCGCGGGTCTCGATCACCGTATCCCGGAACCCGCGCAGCGCATCGGTCGGCATGGTCGCGTGATAGGCATGGCCGCCATTTTCATAAGCCTGCATGATCGCACGCCATTTCTTGAGATCGAGCGCGAAACTGTCCGACGTCGTTTCTTCCAACCGCGCCACTGCACGGGCCGAGAGCATCACCAGACCGGCGGAGGGAGAGGCCGACCAGCCCTTTTGCGGCGCGGAAATCAGCACATCGACGCCCGTGGCGCGCATATCGACCCAAGCACAACCCGAAGCGATGCAATCGAGCACCAAGAGCGCGCCCACCTCATGCGCGGCATCGGCCAAGGCCGTGATATAGTCATCCGGCAGGATCAGACCGGCCGAGGTTTCCACATGCGGGGCAAAGACCACATCGGGCTTGGATTCATGAATTTTCTCCACAACCTCTTCGATGGGCGCAGGCGCAAAAGGCGTGGTCGCCCCATTGCCGGTTTGCCGCGCCATGCAGACCGTGGTCTCGGAGGTGAACTGACCCGCGTCGAATATCTGGCTCCAGCGAAAGGAAAACCAGCCGTTGCGCACGACCAGCGCATGCGCGCCGCGCCCGAATTGCCGCGCCACGGACTCCATCGCGTAAGAGCCCCCACCCGGCACAAGCGCCACGGCATCGGCGGCATAGACATCCCGTAACATGGATGAAATGTCGCGCATAACCTCTTGAAAAGAGGCAGACATATGGTTGAGCGAGCGGTCGGTGAACACCACCGAGTATTCCAGCAGGCCATCGGGATCGACATGGTCGAGCAGGGCAGTCATGGGATGTCTCCTCTATCTTGCGGGCAAGATGGCGCGGGACGGCCCATAAGTCCAGTGCGTCACGTCAGCCGATTGGCCCCGGACGGCGTTCCTCGCTCAAGAGCACATTGGCCTCGACATCGCCCACCCCCGGCAAGGTCATGATCCGGCGGCGCAAAACCCGCTCGAAATCGGAAATGTCGCGGGCCACGACGCGCAGGCGATAGTCGTAAAGGCCCAGGATATGCTCGACCGTCTGCACCTCGGGGATGGCGCTCACGGCCCGTTCGAAATCCTCAAGGCTGACGCGGCCCTTGGTGGCCAGCTTGACACCAAGGAAAACCGTGACCCCGAAACCCAGCTTTTCATGATCCAATTCAAGACGTTGCCCCTTGATCACCCCGGTCTCGCGCAGGCGTTGCAGGCGTCGCCATGTGGCGGGCTGTGACAGGCCAAGGGCGCGGCCTATGGCGCTTGCCGATTGGGTGGCGTCGCGCACCAGCTCGCGCAGGATCAGACGGTCGGTGGTATCAAGCTCGATCACAGCGGCAACACCTCGTCGGATTTGATCCGCGCCACATGCATCAGCGCCTCGATATCGGCGATATGCGGCAGGGTCAGGATGGCGCTGCGATAGAGCTGTTGATAATGCGCCATGTCACGGGCAATGACCGAGAGGCGCAGATCGACACGGCCTAGAAATGTCTGAATTTCAATGACTTCCGGCACGTTTCTTGCGGCGTCGATGAACTCGTCAAAGGCGCGCGCCTGCGTCTTGTCCAGCGTGATGCGCAAGGACACCTCGACCTCATAGCCAAGCGCGCGCCAGTCGATCACGGCGCGGTTGGCGCGGATCACGCCCTCTTGCAGCATCCGCTCCAAACGGCGGGCACAGGTGGCAGGGGTCACACCTGCCCGCTCTGCCAGATCAGCGGCCCCGAGGGCGGGGGCATGTTGATAGTGGCGCAGGATGCGGCGGTCGGTATCGTCGAGCATGATTTTTGCCATATTTTCGAATATCAAGAATGATTACTCTGAAAATCCCACGAAATAAACCGAAATCACCAGTCTCTCTCTGCACATCCTGCCTATGATGCCCCCATCAACCGAAGAGGAGAACGCCATGCGCGTCTATTACGATCGTGACTGCGACATCAACCTGATCAAGGACAAGAAAGTCGCCATTCTGGGCTATGGCAGCCAGGGCCATGCCCACGCCCTTAACCTGCGGGATTCAGGCGCAAAAAACCTTGTCGTGGCGCTGCGCGAAGGGTCGAAATCGGCACGCAAGGCCGAGGCAGAAGGCCTCAAGGTCATGGGCATCGCCGAAGCGGCGGCCTGGTGCGACCTGATGATGTTCACCATGCCCGACGAATTGCAGGGCGAAACCTATCGCAAATATGTGCATGACAACATTCGTCCCGGTGCGGCGATTGCCTTTGCCCATGGCCTCAACATCCATTTCGGCCTGATCGAGCCGAAAGAGGGCGTGGACGTCATCATGATGGCACCCAAGGGCCCCGGCCACACGGTGCGCGGTGAATATGTCAAGGGCGGCGGCGTGCCCTGCCTTGTGGCGGTCAACAATGATGCGTCTGGCAAGGCGTTGGAAATCGGGCTTTCCTACTGCTCGGCCATCGGTGGCGGTCGCTCGGGGATCATCGAGACCAACTTCCGTGAAGAGTGCGAAACCGACCTCTTCGGCGAGCAGGCGGTGCTCTGTGGTGGCCTCGTGGAACTCATCCGCATGGGCTTTGAGACGCTGGTTGAGGCGGGCTATGCCCCTGAAATGGCTTACTTTGAGTGCTTGCACGAAGTGAAGCTGATCGTCGATCTGATCTATGAAGGCGGCATCGCCAACATGAACTATTCGATCTCGAACACGGCGGAATATGGCGAGTATGTCAGCGGGCCGCGGGTTCTGCCCTATGAGCAGACCAAGAAAGAGATGAAGGCCATTCTGCGCGACATTCAGACCGGCAAGTTCGTGCGTGACTTCATGCAGGAGAATGCCGTGGGCCAGCCCTTCTTCAAGGGGACGCGCCGGATGAACGACGCGCATCAGATCGAAGAGGTCGGCCAGAAGCTGCGCGCCATGATGCCGTGGATTTCCGCAGGCAAGCTGGTGGATCAAAGCAAGAACTGAACCCATTGAAATCTAACGCGAAAGGGCATCCCTTTGGGGTGCCCTTTTTTGTCTGAGGGCCAAACCATGCAAGAGATTTCCACGCTCAACTGGCTGAGGATCGGTGCTTTGGGCATGATCTGGGGGGCGTCCTTCATGTTCGTCTCGGTCGCCTTGACCGGGGTGGGGCCGTTCTTTCTGGCCGCTGTGAGGATTGTCTTGGGGGCGGGGTTTCTGCTCTGTCTGCTGCGGTTGAAGGGGCGGAAATTGCCGCCTTTGGGCGGTGTCGAGGGGCGGCGCATCTGGCAATTCGCCTTGGTTATGGCGTTGTTTTCAAATGTATTTCCCTTCATCCTCTTGTCATGGGCGCAGCAATCCGTGGCGTCGGGATTTGCCGGGGTGTGCATGGCGGCGGTGCCGCTCTTGATCCTACCCTTGGCGCATTTTCTGGTCCCCGGAGAGCGGATGAGTTTGCGGCGGTTGGTGGGATTTGTCCTTGGGACCGTGGGCGTTGTGGTGTTGATCGGGCCAGAAGCCTTCACATCGACCGGTAAGGATATGGAATCCTTGGCAAGATTGGCCTGCCTCGGGGCGGCTGGGGGCTATGCGATTGGCTCGATTGCCACGAGATTGTCGCCGGAGGTGGACCGGTTATCGCTCTCTGCCCTCGTGTTGATGCTGGCGGCGGGGATCATTGTGCCTTTGGCGCTGGCGGTCGAGGGATTGCCTAGTGCTTTGAATATAAAGAGCTTATTGGCGTTGCTTTATCTTGGCATTCTGCCGACCGGCGTGGCGCAAATCCTGCTGGTGCAGGTCAACCGCGAGGCGGGACCGAGTTTCTTTAGCCTTGTCAATTACATGGTGCCGGTCTGGTCGGTGATCCTTGGCGCGCTCGTGCTCTCAGAGGCGTTGCCGCCGAGTTTGCTGGCGGCGATGACGCTGATTCTGGTGGGTGTCGGTCTGAGCCAATGGGGGGCGTTGCGGCGGGTCTTTGGCGCAAGGTGACCCTTACAAAGCTTACGAATTCCCCCCGGATTTTGTAAGGTCCCTCCCCCATCGTGCCGCTCAATCAGGATTTGGTAAGAAACTGGCCGCAATCTGTGGACAAGTCACGATCCAAACGCCGGTTTCGACAAGCCTAGGATCGCGGCGCGGCAAGGGTCGCACGCCAGAGGTCGAGCGCGGCGCGGGTTTCAGCCACGTCATGCACGCGCAGGATTTGCACCCCCTGCGCCACGCCGCCCAAGGCCACGGCCAGAGAGCCGGGGATACGGTCGGCGGCCACGGGGGTGCGGCTGATGTCGCCGATGAAGCGCTTGCGCGAGGCACCAAGGAGGACGGGACAGCCGAGGCTGTGAAAGAGCGAGAGGTTTTGCAAGAGGGTGAGGTTATGCGCGACCGTCTTGCCGAAACCTATGCCGGGGTCGGTCACAACGCGCGCGCGGGGGATGCCGAGGGCGACAAGCGCCTCGATCCGCGCGGCGAGCCAGTCGTAGACATCGAGCAGCACATGATCATAGCGCGGGTCTTGCTGCATGGTTTCGGGCGAGCCTTGGGCGTGCATCACGCAGACCGGCAGAGCATGGGTGGCAGCATAGGGGCCAAGGGCAGGATCATAGGTAAAGCCCGCCACATCATTGATGAGATTGGCCCCCGCCGCATGGGCGGCCTGCGCCACGGGGGCCTTGCGGGTGTCGATGGAAATGGGCGTCGTGATGCCGGCGCGCAGGGCCGAAATGACCGGGGCGGTGCGGGCGATTTCATCCTCGATCGGCACGGGGGCGGCACCGGGGCGGGTGGATTCGCCGCCCACGTCCAAAATCGCGGCCCCGTCGGCGGCCATCTGACGGGCATGGGCAAGGGCCACTTCGGGATCGAAATGCTGGCCACCGTCGGAAAAGCTGTCGGGGGTCACGTTGAGGATGCCCATGATCTGCGGCGCGGCCATATCGAGCGTGGCAATCGGCGCGCGGGGCGTGGTGAGCGCATGCAGCGCCTCGGTCGGCAGGTCCGCGGCAGGCATGAGGTAGGACGGGGCATCCCGTTCCAGCACCTCGACCGTATCGAACCAGCACCAGCCGCCCGCGAGGGTCAGCGCACCGGCGGGGCGTGCGGGATCGGTGCGGGGGATGGGGCGGTAATAGGGCATGGGCGGCCTCGGGGACAGAGCAGGGTCAGGCCGGGGAGGTAAGCGGGCGCGCCTCTGCGGTCAAGGCCGCGTGCAGGCTCAGACGCTGGCGTCGGGCGCGGGGCGCACCGTCACGCCGTTGATGCGCCAGCCCTCGGGTGTCTCGATCATCTCGTAATCCACGATCCAGCCTGCCCCCGCTGCATCCATAACGCGCACCCCCTGCCAGAGCCGCCCGGCAATGTCGCGCATTTCAAGAAAGGTCACATCGGAGGGGCGCCAGACCATCGGATAGCCGTCGCGTACCATGGCGCCAAATTGCTCGGGCGTGCCGAATTTCTGCTGGATGAAAGGGCTGGCATAGGAATAGGCGCGGGTCACATCCTGTGCCAGAAACGCCTCGATCTGCGCTGCGATGACGGCCTGCGCGTCCTGATCGGCGCGCAGGGGGGCAGCAAGACCAAGCATAAGGATCAACGACAGAATGATAGAGCGCATTGCACACCTCCCGCTGCGAGAAAGCTAGCCCCCTCTGCCCTTACGTCAAGCCATCAGGGTTTTTGCAGCGTTTCGAGATAGGCCACCAGATCGACAACCGGTTGGCTGGTCAGGATGGTCTGGCCGCGCTCGGTCTGGAGGCCGACGTCGCGATCCTCGAAGAAGCTGCCATAGATCGGCATCGGACTGCCGTGCGAGACCAGCGGATCACGCCCGTCGATGCGGCGCACAACCCGCTCGACCGGGAAATGGCCGTTATTGGTGGATTTGAGTGCCGTGAGATCGGTGGGCAGCAGCGTCAGCACCGCCCGCATCGGGCCAAAGCCGGTGCCGTCAATCCCGTGGCAGGCGGCGCAATAGCGCTCAAAGGTCTGGGTTCCGGCCCGGATGTCCTGGGCTTGGGTGGGAGAGGTCAGGATGAGACTAGCCAATATCACCATCGAGAATGTCGCGCGCATGAGAGGTCTCCTTGCTGTGTGAATGGGCTGCGTGATTGGGCAGTTTGAGTGACGTGGTCCTCTATATCACATGCGGCGCGCCCCCTGCGCCTTGATCGGGATCAACCGGCGAAATTACGGTGTTACGCCCGAGGGCAATCGGGGCCGGTGGCAGGCCCTTGCGCGTCCCCGTGCGCACAACGGTGCGATGCTCTTGCCCCTTGGGGCAAAGCCGGGGTAAGAGCAGCAAAAGCGCAATAAGGGAAGGGCAGCATCATGCGGCGTGTCGTTGTCACAGGTCTGGGTCTCGTGACCCCGCTGGCTGATGGGGTTGAGCTGACCTGGAGCCGTCTTTTGGCGGGGAAATCCGGGGCGGGAACCATCATCCGCTTTGACCCGGTTAATGTGGTGACGAAATATGCCTGCCAGATCCCCTTGGGTGATGGCACCGATGGCACCTTTCACTCTGATAAGTACATGGAGCCGAAAGAGCGCCGCAAGGTTGACGATTTCATCCTCTATGGCATTGCCGCAGCCCAGCAGGCGGTCGAGGATTCAGGCTGGATGCCCGAGGATGAGGCCGCGCGCGAGCGCACCGGCGTGATGCTGGGATCGGGCATCGGCGGGCTGCGCTCGATCGAAGAGACAGCGGGCATCATCCGCGAAAAGGGTGTGCGGCGGGTGTCGCCGTTCTTTATCCCCGGCGCGCTGATCAACCTGATCTCGGGTCAGGTGAGCATTCGCTATGGTTTCAAAGGCCCGAACCATTCGGTCGTGACCGCCTGCGCCACCGGCGCGCATGCGATTGGCGATGCGGCGCGGCTCATTCAATGGGGCGACGCGGATGTGATGGTGGCGGGCGGGGCCGAAGCCTCGATCTGCGAAATCGGGATTGCCGGGTTCAACGCCTGCAAGGCGCTCTCGACCAAGCGCGCGGATGATCCGCAGGCCGCAAGCCGCCCCTATGACGTGGACCGCGACGGGTTTGTCATGGGCGAAGGCGCGGGCGTCGTCGTACTTGAGGAATACGAGCATGCCAAGGCGCGGGGCGCGAAAATCTATGCCGAGATTCTGGGCTATGGTCTGTCGGGGGATGCCTATCACATCACCGCCCCGGCCGAGAATGGCGATGGCGGGTTCCGCGCCATGCAGGCGGCGCTGAACCGTGCCGGGCTCAGCCCGTCGGATATTGATTACGTCAACGCGCATGGCACCTCGACCATGGCCGATACCATCGAATTGGCGGCGGTCGAGCGGCTCTTGGGCAATGCGGCGGCGAATGTGACGATGAGTTCGACGAAATCCTCGGTTGGGCATCTCTTGGGTGCTGCGGGCGCTGTCGAGGCGATCTTTTGCATTCTGGCGATCCGCGATCAGGTGGCCCCGCCGACGATCAATCTCGACAATCCCGCGGTGGAAACCCCGCTTGATCTGGCCCCGAACGTCAAACGCGAGCGCAAGATCGACGTGGCGCTCTCGAACAGCTTTGGCTTTGGCGGCACCAATGCGGCGCTGATTGTCGGGAAGCCGCGCTGATGTGGCGACACATCGTTTCAAATTTCCTGACGCTGCTGGTGGTGGCGGTGTTTCTGCTTGGCGGCGTGATCCTCTGGGGGCAGCAGCAATATTCGGCGCGCGGTCCCTTGTCGGATGCGATCTGTCTGCGGGTTGATCCCGGCAGCACGATGCGGCGCGTGTCATCGAAACTGGAGACCGAGGGCGCGGTCAGCAGCGGCGCGATTTTCCGCATCGGCGCGGAATATTCCGAAAAGGACGCGCTGCTCAAGGCCGGAAGCTGGCTCATCCCCGAGGGGGCGAGCATGGCCGAGATTACCGATCTCATCACCAAGGGCGGCGCCAGCACCTGTGGCACCGAGGTTGTTTACCGCTTGGGCGTGACCAGCGCCGAGGTGGTGGTGCGCGAGCTTGATGCCGCCACCGGGCGCTATGAGGAGCGGGCCAAGTTCGATCCCACCGCCGAGGGCGAGGTTCCGGCAGAGTTTACGCAAGTGCGCGAGCAGGCCGATACGCGGTATCGCGTGGCCTTGGCCGAAGGGGTCACAAGCTGGCAGGTGGTCGAGGGGCTGAAGGCGGTCGATGTCTTGACCGGCGAGGTGGCCGAGGTGCCGCCCGAGGGCACGCTGGCGCCTGACAGCTACGAGGTGCGCGCCGGTGATACGCGCGAGAGCGTGCTCACCCGCATGAGCGAGGCGCAGGCGGTCATTCTGGCAGCGGCCTGGGAGGGGCGCGCCGAGGGGCTGCCGCTGCAATCGGCGCAAGAGGCGCTGATCCTCGCGTCGATCATCGAGAAGGAAACCGGCGTTGCGGATGAGCGGCGGCAGGTGGCGAGCGTGTTCGTCAACCGGCTCAATCGCGGCATGCGGCTCCAGACCGACCCGACGGTGATTTACGGCGTGACCGAGGGTAAGGGTGTGTTGGGCCGTGGTCTGCGGCAGAGCGAATTGCGCGGCGCGACGCCGTGGAATACCTATGTGATCGAGGGGCTGCCGCCCACGCCCATCGCCAATCCGGGCCGCGCCAGCATCGAGGCGGCGGTGAACCCGGATAGCACGGATTATGTGTTCTTCGTGGCCGATGGCTCTGGGGGCCATGCCTTTGCCGAGACGTTGGAAGAGCACAACCGCAACGTCGCCCGCTGGCGCGAGATCGAAGCGGAGCGCGGGAATAATTGAGGGGGGGAAGCTCTGAGGTCTTGTCCCCCACAGCCGACGCCATTTTGCACGCTATGGAAAATTTGCGCTAATCCCCCTTGTATTCTATTGAAATCAGCGGGATAGGCACTTCAGCCTGTCGGAGTTGGTAGGTATTCA
>NZ_JAGPVV010000116.1 GCF_018066915.1 Roseovarius sp. | reverse complement strand
AACTCTCCTTTGAATTCGGTTGGAGCGCCGCTTTGGGCGGAGCTTGCAAGGTTCACGACCGACAGCCTGGAACCCTTCCCAAGTTTTTGTTCACGAACCCGTGATCGACAATTTTCAAAAGATTTCCGGGAATAATCCGGCGACCGCGCGCGTTACTTATGTGAATGCATGCAAACGGAGGCAGCGTGCCGACCCATCACGCCCTTGCCCAAGAGGCCGACGCCATGAAGCGGTACGCGATCACGCTGACGCGCGACGTGCACACCGCCGATGACCTGGTGCAGGATTGCATGGAACGAGCCTTGCGCAAGTGGACGCTGCGGCGCGCAGGTGTCCCCCTGCGGGCCTGGCTGTTCACGATGATGCGCAATCTGCATGTTGATGGGTGGCGGCAGGCGAAACGACGTCAGACGGAATCGCTTGAGACCATGACATCACCGCCCGCGATACCGCCGACCCAGGAAAATCATGTCGAGTTGAACCGGCTTTTGGCGCGCGTCATGTCTCTGCCCGAGGATCAGCGTGCGGCTTTGATACTGGTCAGCGTTGAAGGCTTCACCTACCGAGAGGCCGCTCAGACGCTTGGCGTACCAGAAGGCACGATTCTGAGCCGCGTAAGCCGGGCCCGCGCCGCTTTGCGCGAGGCAACGGCCGAGACTGCCCCAAGACTGAGGAGCGTGACATGACAAGCGCGCCGAAGGATATTCGTGAAGAGGATCTTGTCGCCTACGTGGACGACGCCTTGCCGCCTGATCGGAGAAAACAAGTCGAAGCCTATCTGAATGACACACCAGAAGCCGCCCTTCGGGTGGAAGCCGACATGGCCATCGCCCGCGATCTGCGCCGTGCCTTTGCGGGGCTGGTTGCCGATCATCCGATTGCAACTCTTCCGGTTGCTGAACGGCGCAGGCCCATGCCGTTGGCATGGGTTGCGTCAGTTGCGATGGCGCTGATGATAGGCGGTACGGCAGGTTGGGTCCTGCGCCCCGACACAGCCCCGCAGCCGATGTCGGGCCTTGTGGCCGAAGCCTTCGCCGCACATCGCACCTTCGTTGTCGAGGTCGCGCACCCGGTCGAGGTCGGGGCCGAGAACAAGGGCCATCTGGCCACTTGGCTGACCAATCGGCTGGATCGTCCGTTTGCTATCCCCGACCTGCGTGTCGTGGGTCTGTCGCTGGTCGGTGGGCGGCTCCTCCCCTCGCCCACCGAACCCGCGGCACAATTGATGTACGAAGACGGCAACGGTCAGCGCCTGACGCTCTATCTGCGACGCGGCAGCGAAGGCGATCCGAGTTTCCGATTTGCCGAAACGGCCACCGCGCAGGCGTTCTACTGGAGCGACACCGAGTTCGCCTACGCCCTGACCGGCGCTTTGCCGCGCGCGCACCTTCTGGAAATCGCTCATTTGCTGCAGGCTCAGTTCGAGGATACAGGCGCGCCAACCTGATCTCACGGAAGCGTGATCATAAATTCGGGAAGGGTTTTGGATGTCGGCGCGTCAGTCTTGTGAAGGCCGCCCGCAATCGGTGGAGGCCGATCCACGACCCTGACAGGAGATACCATGCGACTGACAACGCTTTTCACCACCACAATCCTTGCCGCAGCCCCGGCATTCGCCGACACCGCAGCCGACCGCCGCGGTGATACCGCGTTCAACGATCCATCTATCGAACACGCGCCGCAAGACGGCGTCGTAAAGCTTTACGGCGCGGGTGGTCCGCACACGGCATTCCGCAAGGTCGCAGCCGTCTTTGAAGAGCAGACGGGAACCTCCGTCGAAGTAATCGCGGGCCCGGAATCGAAATGGACCGCAGACGCTCAGGCCGACGCCGACATTCTTTGGGGCACATCCGAGCAGTCGATGACAGCCTTCCTGCTGACCTACACGGCCTTCGATCCCGCGAAAGTCGAGCCGATCTACCTGCGGCCGACCGTGATCGCAGTGAAGGCCGGCAACCCGCTGAACATTGATGACTTCGATGACCTTCTGGCCGACGGGGTGCGGGTTGTCGTGACCGAGGGCGCAGGGGTCTACAACACCTCCGGCACCGGCACATGGGAAGACGTAGCGGGCCGTTTGGGCAGCCTCGATGACATCTCCGGCCTGCGACGCAATATCGTGGCTTATGCGCTTGGATCGGGTGCCTCCTATGGGGTCATCTCAAACGGTGATGCCGACGCTTGGATCACCTGGCCCAATTGGCCGATCACAAAGGACGACCTCGACATGGTCGAACTGTCTGAGGATCGTGTGATCTACCGCGACGTGAATGTCGTGCTTTCGCCCGATGCCGATCCGGAGGCGCAAGCCTTCCTTGACTTCCTCATCACGGATGAAGCGCAGGAACTCATGGCAACCGAAGGCTGGCAGCGATAGTGCGGTTGATCCGACAACTTTCGCAACATGCGGAATAAACCAACGTGATTGGACGTTTTGTCTTTAGGCCCCGCTGCTTAGCCGGGGCCTAAAGGACTTTCGGAACATGAGACGCTTGATGACACAGCCCTGATTGCCCGGTGACGCCGAACGGACTTCAGTCCTCCCCGCAAGGCCGAACACCGGTTCACGGTCTGCGCCCTGTTCCTGACCCGGAAGTTTTATTTTCGTGAGCTTTTCGCCATCGGAGCGGCGACCGTCTGAGCGGTCGCAGCGGCGTGTTTCTCAGATATAGAAATAGGACGGTGCCAGCGTCGAAGGCGCTGCTGCCGTGGTTCAGCTATCTGGAAGTCGCGCGATGGCGGGCATCTATTTCCGGACAAACCGCGTAGCCGTGCGGTTTCTCAATTACGTGGCACCGACTGCGCTGACACGGCACCTGACCGCATCCATCGATCTTGATCCGTCGCAACGTTCTGACCCTGCCCCTCGGTTGAATACAATATACGGGTCTTCCCAGGGACTTTCGGCAGTGGTTATTCTTGTATTGCGCGACGGCTCCTACGCTTTTCCATCCGACAACCCTGCCGGTTATGGCTCTGATCTGTTGGCGCAGCCTCCAGGGGCCGTGCGCCCCCCATATCCAACTGACTGAGCATCGGAACCGCGCGACCCCAATTACCAAAATGGGTTATCCGGCAAGCAGAGCGGCCGCACAAGCGGGCACCGTCCTTTGGCCGGCCGACCCGGCCACGTGCATCCACTTATTTGGGGCTTCGCGAATATTTTTTCGTTCCGCGGGAATAAAATGCATCCCCAACACGTTAGTCACACATGAAGCAGCTGCATACCGTGGAGTGCAAATGCTTCGAACCACGGGAGGAAAGACATGAAAATCATAGAAAACGTAAAGCGGCGGCATTTCCTGATCGGATCAGCGGGCACGATGGTGGCTGCTGCAGTCGGGGTACCGGGGATGGCGCAATCAGACGGGGAGCCGTTGCCAGATTACGTCGCATGGAAAGACGCCGAGGACATGATCGTCCATTCCAAGCAGACGCTTGAGACGAAGCGCGCCGCGCAAGGTTCGGAGCTGATCACGCCCAGTACCGAGCTTTTCATACGCAATAACCTGCCCGCCCCACCCGACGAGATCGTCGCAGATCGCGATGCCTGGGAGGTCGAGATCGACGGGGTCGCGAACCCGGGTAAGATGACTGTGGGCGAGATGAAGACGCTCGCGGTCGAAACCGTGGTTTGTGTGCTGCAATGTTCAGGCAATGGACGCGCGTTTTTTGATCATGAAACCAGCGGCTCGCAGTGGTCGGTTGGTGCTGCGGGCAACGTGGTGTGGACCGGCGTGCCGGTGCGCGCCGTGATTGACGCGATGGGCGGTGCGAATGCGGGCGCCGTGTTCCTGACCGGTACAGGTGGCGAAGAGATCCCCCAAGGTCTTCCACCCGAGACGATCCAGGTCGAACGGTCGGTTCCAAAGGCCGCGATGGATCAGGCTATCCTGGCGTGGGAGATGAACGGCGAGCCTTTGCCACTCGCCCATGGAGGCCCCCTGCGGCTGGTGATTCCGGGGTATTATGGCGTGAATAACGTCAAGTATCTCAAACGTCTGGCAATGACGGCCGAGGAATCGGCCAATAAAATCCAGCAAACCGGCTATCGCGTGCGCCCCGTGGGGGTAAAGGGCGATCCCTCTCAGCCGTCGATGTACGAGATGGCCGTCAAATCCTGGATCACCGGCCCTCTGATGGATGCGGCGACCGGCAAGGTGCAGGTCCACGGCGTCGCCATGGGCGGTGTCAGCGGTCTGGACAAGATCGAGGTGTCCACCGACGGGGGGCAAAACTGGGCAGAAGCGCAGTTCCTTGGCCCGGACCTTGGCCCCTATGCATGGCGGCCATTCGTGCTGATCACGGAGCTGTCCGAAGGCACACATATGCTGGCGAGCCGTGCCACCAACGAAGCAGGCGATACCCAACCCGAGATTTTTCCGCCCAACGAACGGGGTTATGGCAATAACGGCTGGCGCGCCCATGCCGTCGATGTAACCGTCAGCTGAGCTGACTGACCGGCGGCATCCTCTGCCGCCGGTTTGACAACAAAAAACCGGAGATATGAACATGACCACCCGAACGACGCCACGACTCGGCGGCGCAGTTTTTCTTGCCTTGATGGCCGGTGCTGCGAGCGCCGAGGCTGATCTGGATGCGGGCCGTAAGATATTCACTGAAACCGCGCAACCCGCCTGCGCCCTTTGCCACGCGCTGAAAGATGTGGGTTCGGAGGCCGAGATCGGCCCCAACCTCGATGAATTCAAACCGACAGTCGATCAGGTGCGCGCAGCCGTGACCAGTGGAATCGGAGTCATGCCAGCCTTTTCGGAAACGCTGACCAAGGAAGAAATCGAAACGGTTTCGAAATACGTGACAGAGGTTACGGGAGGGCCGGAGACTGCAACCGGCACAGATGCCGCTACTGAAGCAACAGATTCCGCAGATGCGGAGGAGGTTGAAACTCCCGGCGCTGAGATCCTTGCGCAGGGCGACCCGGCTGCCGGCGAAAAGACGTTCAGGAAATGCAAGGCTTGCCATACGGTAGACGAAGGTGGGTCCAATCGTGTCGGTCCCAACCTTTATGGTATCGTCGGAGCACCCGTGGCAGCGGTCGACGGCTTTCGCTATTCCGACGCGCTGGTTGGATACGGGGGCGATTGGACACCTGATCGGCTTGCCGCGTTTCTTGCAAATCCCCGGAAAGAAGTGCGTGGCACCAAGATGGGGTTCAGTGGCCTGCTCAAGGCGCAGGATCAGGCCGATGTCATTGCCTATCTTGACAGCTTGACGGACACCGCAAAAACCAACTGACCTAGCCGACGCAGGACCGTGCCGTCCGGATTGCCTCCGAAAGCGACGCCATCACGCTTTCGGAAACACGTTCGCGGGTTTCAAGCATCAGATGACTGGCGATGGCATCGAACCGCGTGCGGTCCATCCCTGTCGCGACAACTATATGACGAAGGTGATCCCCGGACAGCCAGGTTGCGATCTGCTGACCGGGTGTGTCGCTGCCCTCTGGGGAAACGGACGCGCCGCGAAAATAGGTCAACCTGCATCCATTCTGACCCGCGTAATGCATGACTTCGCCGTTGTCCGATGTGCGGAAGGCAACAGCCGTCAGGTTTGCGACGGACAGGTCGGGTACGCCCACCGCACCGCCTGTCGCGGCGGGCCGCAGATCGACGGTTTCGACGTCATACATCTCAGCGGCCAGTTCAGCGTGAATGTCAAAAGCTGTCGGGGTGGCAACAAAAGCGGGTCCGAATACCACAGCCAAGGCAATTCCCGCAGCGACAGCACCGCCCGCCAGCCAGCGCCGGGGGTGCCAGCTACTATTTGCGGCACTAGTTTCCGGCATAGATTCCGAATGCACAAGGTCCGGTCGCAAGGCCGCCAAGCTGACGGACACGTTCCGCACGTCCTCAAGCGCTGCGGCAAGCGCGGGCTCGGATGCAGGCCGCCCCTCGAACGCGCGCATGTCGGCCGCGCACAACTCACCATCGTGGTAAGCGTTGACCTGTTCCCAGTCCTTGTCGTTCAGTTCATTCATGTCTTCCGCGTCACTTCCTGCTTTGCCGTTTCGGCCCCATCGACGATTTCCAGCAACGCCTTGCGGGCACGGCTGATCCGGCTCATCACCGTTCCGTTCGGCACATCCATCACTTTCGCCGCCTCGGCGTACTTCAACCCCATGATATCAACGAGGCACAGAACCTCGCGGGTCTCGGGCGGCAGTTTCTTAAAGGCCAGCCGGATCAACACATCCCGCGCGGTGTCCGACGCACCCGCTTCATTGGATAGACGTTTTTCGGCCGCGAAATATTCCCGACGCACGCGCCTTTTTCTCAGCTCATCGTAATGCAGGTTGCGAATGACACGGAACATCCAGGGCCGTAGTTCCCCGATCGGGTCTGGCCTCCCACCTGATCGCAGCCCCCGTTCCACAGCATCCTGAACAAGATCTTCAGCCTCCTCGCGGGAATGGCAAATGGCTATCGCATAGGCCCGAAGTTCAGGCAATAGGATTTCAATGGAGGTCAGCTGCGCCATGACGAACCGTACCGCGTTTGCAGGTAGGGTCAAAGCAAACAAGGCGCGCTGGAAAAATCCGGTCAGGGCTTAAAATAAATTCATACCGTCGCATATGCGAATATATGAAAGTAAAGCAGATGCAAGAAAACGCGGACAAGGCTGAGGCGCTGCTCAAGGCGATGGCCAGCCGGAATCGCCTGATGATCTTGTGTACGCTTGTCGAAGGCGAAAGGTCGGTCGGCGCACTCGCAAAGGCCCTTGGGGTGCGCGAAAGCGTGATTTCCCAGCATCTCGGGCTTTTGCGCCGCGACGGGTTGGTGCAAGGGCGGCGGGATGGGCAGACGATCCACTATGCGCTTGCGGGCGAAAACGCAAAGCGTCTGCTGACCACCCTTTACCAA
>NZ_JAGPVV010000115.1 GCF_018066915.1 Roseovarius sp. | reverse complement strand
CGAAGCAGTGCGGGATCTTCGAAGTCTGGCGCTATGAAGTTTGCTGGAAAGAAGACATTGGTTGAAAGTCGTTTACAATAACGCGCGGAATCAAGGCGTGCTGCGCTGCCACGCGATCGCCGGGCTGCCCCCCGGCCTGGCGATTTTGAGGCGTCGCACTCCGTCTTTGGGTCACACTTATTTGGCGGGGATAAAGTGGCAGCCACAACCGTTGCTTCGCCAGACCGCGGCCCGTCGACCGCACGGCTGGCTCTCCCGAGGACAACGCGCGACAGGCCGCATGAGATCCCCGTCTTCGCGGGGATGACGGGAAAAGGGGGCGAGGAGTCCGCTTTCGCAAGGATGACAGGGGAAGGGGGATGGCCCCCATCACGCCCCTTGTCGCCGCCCCTCGGCCCGCTTATCTTCCATGATGCAGCACCGGCCCCGCGCCGTGCCTGCTGCGCCCGAGGGCTCATCGCCCTGACCCTGTCAGGCCCCCTGATCCCCTGAGCACGACCCGGCCCGGCACCCTGCCTGACCGGGATCTTTCAGGAGACACTCCCATGTCCAAAGGAAAAAGCCAGAGCAACCGCGAGGCCAAGAAGCCCAAGAAGGAAAAGCCCAAGGTTCTCGCCACCGCGAATTCCAACAGTGGCAAGAACGCCACCGTGATCGCGGGCAAAGCGGTCAAGTAAGCGCAGGGTGGGTTTCAGCCCACCCTCGAACCCTGATGATTTGACGGTGCTGCGACGGGGCCATAGCCCCGCGCGCGCTGCTCAGGCCGAGCGCAGGCCGGTTTCCACCAGAAGCCCCTTGCGCTTGGCCTCGTAATAATAGCCCCGCGCATACCACATGATCGCGGCATCGGGATCGCCATTCGCCACGATATAGGCCCCGCGCAGGTATTTGACCCCGTATTTCAGATTGGTTTCGGCATCGAGGAGTTCCGAGGCTGGCCCCTTGTGCCCCATGCCGCGCGCGGTCTGGGGCAGGATTTGCAGCAGGCCGTAATAGGGCCCGTTGCGCGCACCGGGGCGATGCCTGCTCTCGCGGATTGCCAGACGATGCACAAGGCTGCGCGGCACCTCGTAGTAATCGGCGTATTTGTTGATGAGGCGGCGCAACTCTGGTGTTTCATTCGGATGAAGCGGCGGCTCGAACGGGGCGTTGCGGCTGGAAACTTCGGGTTCGGGACGCGCACAGGCGGCGAGCGGGGCAACCGCGATGAAACCCAGAACAAGACGGCGACTGATGAAAGACATGGCGGCTCCTGAAAAAACGCTGCGCGCAAGATGCCCGGATCGTGCAAGGCGCGCCAGAGGGCTTGTGTGTGACCGGCGAAACCCCGCCACCTTGCCAAATCCCGCCACCCGCGTCATGTAAGGGCCATGACCCAGACCCTGCTTTCCTTTGGCCACGGATTTTCCGCCCGCGCCCTTGCCGCCCGCCTCGTGCCGCAGGGTTGGGCCATCATTGGCACCACCCGCAGCCCCGACAAGACCGAGGAATTGCGGTGCGAGGGGGTGACGCCCGCGCTCTGGCCTGACGAGGATCTGGCGCCTGCTCTGGCCTCTGCGACGCATCTGTTGATTTCCGCCGCACCGGACACGGGCGGCGATCCGGTGCTGGCGCGCTACCATGCGGCGATTGCCGAGGCGGCGCAGCGGCTGGAGTGGGTGGGCTATCTCTCGACCACCGGGGTTTACGGCGATCACGCCGGCGGTTGGGTGGATGAGGCGACACCGCTCACCCCGTCCACCAGACGCGGTCAGATGCGGGTTGAGGCCGAGGCCGCGTGGCAGGCCATTCCCGGTCTTCCGCTGCATATCTTTCGCCTTGCGGGGATTTATGGCCCCGGTCGTGGCCCGTTCGAGAAGGTGCGCCAAGGCACGGCGCGGCGGATTGTCAAACCCGGTCAGGTCTTTAGCCGCATCCATGTGGAGGATATCGCGCAGGTGCTGGAGGCCTCGATCAAGCGCCCCAATCCGGGCGCGGTCTATAACCTCTGCGATGACGATCCTGCCCCGCCGCAGGATGTGATCGGCCATGCTGCCGAATTGCTCGGTCTGCCGCTGCCCGAAGAAGTGGCCTATGACGAGGCCGAGATGACGCCGATGGCGCGGTCGTTCTATGCGGAATCAAAGCGTGTCTCGAACCGCCGGATCAAGGAAGAGTTGGGGATAGACCTCATCTATCCTGATTACCGATCCGGGTTGCAGGCGCTCTTGGCTGCTGGCGATTAGCGCAGACTCAGGTCTTGGCGATGATCCGGTTGACATGGCCCATCTTGCGGCCCGGCTTGGCCTCTGACTTGCCGTAAAGGTGCAGCGAGACGCCGGGCGCGCGCGCGAGGTCCGGCACGCGGTCCATGTCAGCGCCGATCAGGTTTTCCATCACCACATCGGCATAACGGGTGCCATCGCCCAAGGGCCAACCCGCCACCGCGCGGATATGCTGTTCGAATTGGTCGATGGCGCAGCCCTGTTGCGTCCAATGGCCCGAATTATGAACGCGCGGCGCGATTTCGTTGACGATGAGGCCCTTGGGCGTCACGAAGAGCTCGACCCCCATGACACCGACATATTTCAGGCTGTTTAGGATCTTGGCCGCCAAGAGCACCGCATCCGTGCGCTGCGCCGCCGTGAGCCGCGCGGGCACGGTGGTGGTGCGCAGGATGCCGCCCTCATGCACATTCTCACCGGGATCATAGCAGGCCAAATCGCCCGCACTGTTGCGCGCGGCAATCACGGAGACCTCATGGCTGAAGGTGACAAAGCCCTCATAGATCGCGGGCTGTCCGGCCATGTCAGCCAGCGCCTGTTCGGCATCGGCAGGGGACATGATCCGCGCCTGCCCTTTGCCGTCATAGCCAAAGCGTCGGGTCTTGAGGATGGCAGGCGTGCCGATTTCGGCCATCGCCTCGGCCAGGTCCACGGCATCATCCACAGCCGCAAAGGGTGCGGTCATCAGCCCCAGATCGCTCAGAAATGACTTTTCCAACAGCCGATCCTGACTGACCTTGAGCGCGCGGCGGTCGGGGCGCACGGGGCGCAACCTCTCCAGCAGATCGAGGGCTGCGGTGGGGATATTCTCGAATTCGTAGGTGATGACATCGACGGCGTCGGCAAACCGGCGCAGCGCATCTTCGTCCGTATACTCGGCCTGAATATGGCACTCTGCCACATGGCTCGCGGGGCAATCGCCACCCGGCTCAAAGATCACGGTCTTGAACCCCAGCCGCGCGGCGGCGACCGAGAGCATGCGGCCCAATTGACCACCACCGAGGATTCCGATGGTCGCTCCTGTGGCAAGCGTATCAGTCATCGGCAGGCTCATCAGGAATAGAGGCCGAGAGAGCCGCGCGCCAATCGTCGAGGCGCTGCGCGAGGTCGGTATCGGAGTTGGCAAGAATTGCTGCCGCCATCAGCCCGGCATTGGCCGCCCCCGCTGCCCCTATGGCCATGGTGGCCACCGGGAAACCCTTGGGCATTTGCACGATCGAATAGAGACTATCCACGCCCGACAGCGCCCGCGTTTGCACCGGCACGCCGATCACCGGCACACGCGTCTTGGACGCCATCATCCCCGGCAGATGCGCAGCGCCACCCGCACCCGCGATGATCACCTGCAAGCCGCGCTCGACCGCCGATTTGCCATAATCCCAGAGCCGATCCGGCGTGCGATGCGCCGAGACAATGCGGGTTTCATAGGCCACGCCCAATTCATCCAGAATTTGCGCTGCCTCGCGCATGGTGGGCCAGTCGGATTGACTGCCCATGATGATGCCGATTTTCACGCCTGCCATATAACGCCCCTCGTGTCGAAGCGCGCACTATACTGATCATCGGCGGCTACGCAATGATGTCCGGATAAAGCCGATCCTCGATCCGGGCGATCATGTCGCGCAGCCAGAGCTTTTTCTTCTTGAGCCGCTGGATCATCAACTGATCCGCCGTGCCCTTGTCCTGCAACGCGCGAATGGCCTCGTCGAGATCGCGATGTTCGCGGCGGAATTCCTCCAATTCGACGCGCAACACATCCTCGGATTTCATCGACAGGTCGCTAAAGGCATTCATGGCACGCGATTCCTCTTGGGTCGTAGGCGCATAAGATACCGAAACGCAGCGCGTTCGCAAAGCCCTTGCACGCATGCGGACCAAACCCCATATTCGGTCGGAGGCCGCCGAAACGGGGCCTGCACAATGGACGGTCGCTTACGCTCAAGGACGTGTCGATGACAAAGCTTACTCTGGGGTCACACCCCTATATGCTGGGGTTTGAACAACTGGAACGCATGCTGGAACGCAGCGCGAAATCCGGAAACGAGGGTTATCCGCCCTTCAATATCGAACAGACCTCGCAGAATTCCTATCGCATCACGCTGGCTGTGGCAGGGTTCTCGGAGGAGAATCTGGCGATCACTGTCGAGGATCGCCAACTGGTGATCCGGGGCCGTCAGAGCGACGAGGCCGAAGACAGGCTCTATCTGCATCGCGGGATTGCGGCGCGTCAATTTCAGCGCTCTTTCGTTTTGGCGGACGGGGTCGAGGTGGGCGAAGCGATCATGGAAAACGGTCTCTTGCATGTCGATCTGACGCGGGCGCAGCCCGAACCGGTCGTGCAACGGATCAAGATAAACAAGGGGTAAGCGATCATGGACACGCGATATGATTTCGGACAGGAGACTGATCATCCCATCGTCTATGTGCGCGCGGTCAAGGTGGGCGATCTGCCCGCCGACATGCGCGATCAGGTGGGCGATCTGACGACGCTTTATGCGGTGCATACCGCCGAGGGTGAGCGTCTTGCGCTTGTGCGTGACCGAAAGCTGGCATTTCTTCTGGCGCGTCAGAACAACATGGAGCCGGTCACGGTCCACTGAGGCGCGACAGCGCCGGTGTCGGAATGACAAAGGGCCGCCCCGCAAGGGACGGCCCTTTTTGATGAAAGGCGAGGAGGCGCTCAGCCTGCGATCAAGCCGAGGCTTTCAAGCTTGAGAATGACCTGATGCGCGCAGTTGTCGACATCCACATTCTCGGTCTCGACGCGCAGCTCGGGATTCTCGGGCACGTCATAGGGATCGGAAATGCCGGTGAACTCCTTGATCTTGCCTTCGCGCGCGAGTTTGTAGAGCCCCTTGCGGTCGCGGCGTTCACATTCCTCGAGCGAGGTCGACACATGCACCTCGACGAAGGCGCCGAATTGCTCGACATCCTCGCGCACAGCGCGGCGGGTCGCGGCATAGGGCGCGATGGGCGCACAGATGGCAATACCGCCGTTCTTGGTGATCTCGGAGGCGACATAGCCGATGCGGCGAATGTTGAGGTCGCGATGTTCCTTGGAAAACCCAAGCTCGGAGCTGAGGTTCTTGCGCACAAGATCGCCGTCAAGCAGGGTCACAGGGCGTCCGCCCATCTCCATCAGTTTGACCATAAGGGCGTTGGCAATGGTGGATTTGCCCGAGCCGGAAAAGCCGGTGAAGAACACGGTAAAGCCCTGCTTGGAACGGGGCGGCCGGGTGCGACGCAGTTCGCGCACCACTTCGGGGAACGAGAACCACTCGGGGATTTCAAGACCTTCGGCCAGACGGCGGCGCAGTTCGGTGCCCGAAATGTCGAGCACGGTCGATCCCTCCGGCACTTCGGAAATCGGGTAATACTGCGCTTTTTCCTGCACATAGACCATGTGTTTGAAATCGACCATCTCGAGGCCGATTTCGTCCTGATACTGCTTGAACAGCTCTTGTGCATCATAGGGGCCGTAGAAATCCTTGCCGGCAGAGTTCTTGCCCGGACCGGCGTGATCGCGACCGACGATGAAATGCGTGCAGCCATGGTTCTTGCGGATCAGGCCGTGCCAGACCGCCTCCCGCGGGCCAGCCATACGCATCGCGAGATTGAGCAGGCTCATCGTGGTGGTGGCACCCGGATATTTGTCCAGAACCGCCTCGTAGCAGCGCACGCGGGTAAAGTGATCGACATCGCCCGGTTTGGTCATGCCGACAACAGGGTGAATGAGCAGGTTGGCCTGCGCCTCGCGGGCGGCGCGGAAGGTCAGTTCCTGATGCGCGCGGTGCAGCGGATTGCGGGTCTGGAAGGCCACAACGCGGCGCCAACCCAGCTTGCGAAAGAGCGCGCGCAATTCATTGGGCGTGTCGCGGCGGCCACGGAAATCGTAATGCACGGGCTGTTGAATACCGGTGACGGGACCGCCCAGATAGACCTTGCCCGCCGTGTGATGCAGGTAGTTCACTGCAGGGTGTGCCAGATCATCGGCACCGAATACATGCTCGGCCTCGCGCGCCTTGTTGGGTGTCCAGCGGTCGGTGACAGTCATGGTGGCGAGGATCACGCCCTCTTGGTCGCGCAGGGCGATATCCTGGCCGATTTCCAGCGTGTCCGCGAATTTCTCGTTTACATCGAGGGTGATGGGCATCGGCCAGAGCGTGCCATCGGCCAGCCGCATGTTCTCGACCACACCGTCATAATCGGCCTCGCTGAGAAACCCCTTGAGCGGGTTGAAGCCACCGTTCATCAAGAGTTCCAGATCGCAGATCTGGCGCGGGCTCAGATCCCAGCTTGTGAGGCTCGCGGCCTCGACTTTGAGCTTTTGTGCACTCTCGTACGAGACATAGAGTTCGGGCACGGGGGCGAGATTGGGCAATGACATTGGAATCCTCGGATAATGGCGTTTTCAGAGTTGTTGCAGAGGCAACGTGCTGCGGCGCGGCTTAGACCCGGAGGGGGCCGGAAATCAAGGCATAGCGGCATTGCGCGTGTATTTGAGGCAAAAATGACGCGAAAAGACGCCGATGGCGAACATCGGAATTTGTAATGCCTGATCTGGCGAACGTCACGCGCAAATGGAACGCGTTATGCGATAGATCAATCCGCCTCAGTTGATCAGACCGGCGTGGCGCATGCCATCCTCGACCAGCGCCTTGGTCGGATCGCTAAGGCCAACCAGGGGCGAGCGGACTTCTTCGCTGCAGAGCCCAAGCCGTGACATCGCGTATTTGACACCCACCAGCCCCGGTTCGACAAAGATCGCGCGATGCAGCGGCATCAGACGGTCCTGCAACTCGAGCGCCTTGGCATAGTCGCCCGCCAGCGTTGCCTCTTGCACTTGGGCCACCAGCTTGGGCGCGACATTGGCGGTGACGGAGATCACGCCAAGCCCGCCTTGGGCGTTGAACCCATGGGCGGTGGCATCTTCGCCGGAAATCTGGAGGAAATCCTTGCCGCACGTGATGCGCTGCGCACAGACCCGCGCCAGATCGCCCGTTGCGTCCTTGACCCCGATGATGCGCGGCAATTGCGCCAGCTTGCCCATCGTATCAGGCGTCATGTCCACGACAGAGCGGCCGGGACTATTGTAGATGATGATCGGCAGATCGCAGCAATCATGCAGCGCGGTGAAATGCGCGATCAGCCCGGCCTGCGTCGGCTTGTTGTAATAGGGGGTCACGACCAATGCTGCATCTGCCCCGACCTTGTGGGCGTGCTGCATCAACCGGATGCCTTCCAGCGTGTTGTTGGACCCTGCGCCCGCGATCACCGGAATCCGGCCTGCGGCGGCGCGCACCACCTCTTCGACGACCATCTCATGTTCCTGATGGGTGAGTGTCGGGCTCTCGCCCGTGGTGCCCACGGGGACAAGGCCATGGCTGCCTTCGCCGATATGCCACTCCACCAGTTTCTTGAGCGTTTCCACATCCACTGCGCCGTTCTTGAACGGCGTGACCAGGGCAGGAAAAGATCCTCTGAACATGACACGCTCCTCTTGCTGACGTTTGGGCGGGACCCGCTGTGATTTCGGGCCATCGGCGGCAGTTCGCACATCGCCACCGGCATCGTGCATGGACGCGGGCGCGCGGGCCGCTTAGGCTGGCGTTGTCTATCCTTCGCAAAAGCGGAAAATGCAAGAGATGTTGCGCGCGCTGATCATGGTTTTGGGGCTGAGTCTGTCGGTTTCGACGGGGTATGCGTCTGATCTGCCACGCAAGGCACCGCGCCCTCTGGCCAGTGCGCTTGATGCCATGCAGGGCGGGCGTTGGGAGGTGGCGGCGAGTCTGGCGCGGCGTGATGGCATCGCCGCCGCGGACCTGATCGAATGGCACCGCCTGCGCGCGGGGTTGGGCGAACCGCGTGCGATCCTCGATTTTCTGGGCCGCAACGCCCATTGGCCCGGTCTCGATCATCTGCGTCAGCAGAGCGAAGAGCCAATGACACACGCCGATTTTGACGATGTGCTGGCCTTTTATGAGGGCTACACGCCGCAGACCGGCACCGGCGCGCTCAGCCTAGCGCGGGCGCTCATGGCACGCGGGCGGCAGGGCGAGGCCGAGATTGGCCTTGTGCTCGCATGGCGCACGCTGGACCTGAGTCGCGCCGAACATGACGATTTCCTGCGCGAATTCGGGACGCTCTTGGCCCCTCATCACGAGGCCCGGTTGGAAATGGCACTCTGGCGCGGCTTGGGTGACGTGACGGACATGCTGCCCTTGGTCCCGGAGGAGGCGCGCCGTTTGGCGAAGTTGCGCGAGACTGTGAAGCGTGACGGCGGCAAGGGGCTGACCGAGGCCGAGGCGCGCAATCCCGGTATCGCGTTCGAACTCTTTACCCGCCACCTGAGCAACGCGCCCGAGGACGCCATTGCCGTCCTCTTGCGTCAGAGCCGCATCAAGGCGGGGCTGGGAGAGCCGGAACGCTGGGCCAGTTGGCGGCGCACCCTTGCGCGCCAGAGCATGCGCGCGGGCAAGGCGCAACTGGCCTATGACATCGCGTCTGTGCATCAGTTGGTCGAGGGGTCGAATTACGCCGATCTCGAATGGCTCTCGGGCTATCTCGCGCTGACCTATCTCAAGGCTCCTGACCTTGCGCTTGACCATTTCCAGCGCTTTCGCGCTGCGGTCGCCACGCCGATTTCGCTGGGGCGCGCGGGCTATTGGATTGGCCGCACCCAAGAAGCATTGGGCGATCCCGAGGCGGCGCAATTGGCCTATGCAGAAGGGGCCGCCTATCAGACCAGCTTTTACGGGCTATTGGCCGCCGAGGCGGGCGGGCTGCCCTTTGATCTGCGCCTTGCGGGGAATGAGGCAACGCCAGAGTGGCGCAGCGCCGCGTTTGCCCAAACCGACCTGCATGAGATCGGCACGCTCGCCCTGCGCATGAATGATCTGAGCCTTGCGCGGCGGTTTTTTCTGCATCTGGCCGAATCCCAAGATCGCACGGGCCTGATGCAGATGGGCCATATGCTCGAAGACCTCGAGCAGCCTCATCTTCAGGTGATGCTGGGCAAGACGGCGGCAGAGCGGGGGGTGATCGTAGAGCGCCCCTATTACGCCCTGCATCCGATGGCGGATATGGACCTTCCCACGCCGATGGAACTGGCCCTTGCCATTGCCCGGCGTGAGAGCGAATTCAACCATGTGGTTGTCAGCGGTGCGGGCGCGCAGGGGTTGATGCAGCTCATGCCCGGCACAGCGCGGGACGTGGCGCGCGATTTGGGCCTGCTTTATGTGCCGTCGGATGTGCTGAATGACTGGGTTTATAACGCACGGCTGGGCTCTGCCTATCTGGCGGGGTTGGGTGCGCGGTTTGGCGGTAATATCGTGCTGGTGTCGGTGGGCTATAACGCCGGTCCGG
>NZ_JAGPVV010000113.1 GCF_018066915.1 Roseovarius sp. | reverse complement strand
ACGCTCGCCAACCTGCACTCGCGGTTTTACGAATCCGAAGAACTGGGAAGCAAAAGTCTGCCATTTCTAACCTGGCCCAAATGGTGGGCACGCATGATGGCGGCTTCGCCAGATTTCGCCGACTGTTGCGACGCCGCCTTCGGTGAGAGCGAAGATAACATGGCCCCACGGCTGCTTGCACGCCGTCATGAAATATGGGGTGTAACAATGGAGTCGGTCGAGCGTCACAACCGGTTGCCCCAAACCCTGATCCACGGCGATGTTCATCTCAAGAACTGGTACCATTCTGACTCCGGGGCGATGGGCCTGAGCGACTGGCAGATCACCTCGGTGGGGCACTGGTCACGAGATCTGATCTATACGATCACGACCGCACTCACCGTTGAGAACAGGAGGGCATGGGAGCAGGATTTGGTGAAGCTCTACCTCGACCTTATGGAAGAGCGCGGCGTTCCGCGCGAACCGGCCGATCAGGTCTGGCTGAGCTTGCGCCAGCAGTTGATGACGGCCTTGGCATTCTGGACCATCACCCTGCACCCGGCGGAAGGGATGCCCGACATGCAGCCGCTGCGCACAACACGCGTATTCCTGAACCGATTGCTGACGGCGATTGACGACCATGAATCGCTGGACGCCTTCGCCGCGAGCGCAGCGTGATGAAAGTCTCCGTCGATCCGAACAAATGCGTCGGACAGGGCATGTGCGTGCTCTATGCACCCGAGATATTCACTCTCAGCGATGACGATGGGCGCGCGCAGGTGCCGCAGCAGTTGGTTCAGGCAGATCACGAGGATGCGGTACGCCAGGCGATGCAAGCCTGTCCGGAGCAGGCGATATCGATCACCGAATAATTGAGCAGATAATATGGAGAGGCACATGGAAGGCCCGGCAGGAACTAAAGCATGTCCAATAGATTTTGACCACGAGTCGGCCGCTCACGCGCAAGCCTGGCCAGAAGAGTTCGCGCAAATGCGCGAAAGCTGTCCGGTCGCCTGGACCGGCCACCATGGCGGATACTGGGTCGCAACCAGCTACGAGGCTGTGGTCGGCGTGGCGCGCGACGCCAAGCTGTTTTCCAGCGAAAAGACATTTGACGCGGCGACCGGCACGGGGACGGGCGGGATAACCATTCCGTTCACCCCGATCCCCCGCGGATTGCCGGTGGAAGCAGACCGACCCGAATGGGATTCGCTGCGCGGCCTCATCAATCGCAAGTTCGCGCCCAAGGCGGTTGAGACTTTCCGGGCCAACGCGCGCCAGTTTGCAACCGCGCTGCTCAACCGCGTGATCGAGAGCGGCGAAATGGATCTCGTCAACGATTTTACCGGACCAGTGCCGGCGATGGTCACCATGGAATTGATGGGCCTGCCACTCAAGGAATGGAGACAGTTCGCAGATCCCCTCCACACCATGGTCTTCACACCGAAAGAGGCTCCTGAATATCCGCAGGTCATCGCTGGCGTCGAGTGGATTTTCCAGCGTTGCGCACAGGAATTCGTGCGCTATCAGCAAGAGCCGGAGCAGGATAATCTGTTGTCCTATTTCGCGCATAACGAGACAAACGGGCGCAAGGTCACGCTCGATGAAGTGCTGTCCTTGTCGAACAACATCATTATCGGCGGTGTCGATACCACGACGGCGCTCACTGCGCATGCGCTGGCCTACCTCCATGACCATCCGGAAGCGAAGCGGGAACTCATGGAGGATCGGTCGCTGCTGCCGTTCGCACGCGAAGAATTTCTTCGCTATTTTACCCCCATCCACTGCCTGGCGCGCAACGTCTCGGAGGATACACGGTTCAAAGGGGTCGAGATGGAGCATCGAGATCGTGTGCTGCTGGCCTGGGCGGCTGCAAATCGCGATCCGGAGGTCTTCCCGGAGCCTGACAAGATCGATTTTCACCGGACATCCAATCGTCATGTTGCCTTCGGATCAGGCATCCACCGTTGTATTGGTTCGTCCTTCGCGCGCATGATGTTCGAGGAAATGATGACTCAGATTTTTGAGCGAATCCCGGAATTCGAGATCGATTATACCGAAGCGCGACGATATCGCTCGGTTGGCACGATCAACGGCTGGGAAACCATGCCAATCCGCTTTGCCTCCGGGCCCCAGGTCGCATGCGACCTGCACCTTTGATCCAGATAGGCGAGATCGTGACCAATGCAGAATCCTGACTATATCATTGTCGGTGCCGGTTCGGCCGGTGCCGGTCTGGCCTATCAGCTTGCCAAGGACGGACGCAGCAAGGTCCTGTTGCTGGAGGCAGGGCCGAGTCACCGGCACCCCTTTGTGTCCATGCCCAAGGGTATAGGCAAGATCCTCGGCAGCGAGCGGCGCACGTGGCAATATGAAATTGACAATGAAGCAAGCGGCACTCCGGAACATTGGGTGCGAGGGCGGCTTCTGGGCGGTTCAAGCGCGGTCAACGGGATGATGTATTTTCGCGGACAGAAAGCCGACTATGATGATTGGGCCGAGGCGGGAGCAACCGGCTGGGATGGCGACGAAATGATGCGGGTTTTCCGCGAGATGGAAGACCATGCTTCGGGCGGTGCTGACGGGCGAGGGGTTGATGGACCGCTGAAGATTTCCATTCCAGAGAGCGGAGATCCGCTGATCGAGGGATTCATTGAAGCGGGCACCCAGATGGGTGTGCCGCGTGTTCACGACCTAAACAATCCGGAGTTGCACGGTGTAGGCTATGCACCGCAAACGATCCGTGGCGGCGTTCGCTCCAGTTCCGCCCATGCCTTTCTCGACCAACTCAAGAAGTACAGCAACCTGCGGATTGTAACCGGATTCGAGGCCGATCACGTTTTATTCGATGGCCTGCGGGCGTGCGGCGTTGCGGGTGCCCTTAATGGCGCAAGCACATCATTCGGCACCAACGGCGAGGTCATCCTGGCCGCAGGCGCCCTCAATAGTCCGT
>NZ_JAGPVV010000110.1 GCF_018066915.1 Roseovarius sp. | reverse complement strand
CGACGTGCCCGATTACATCGAGGCGGATCATTCCAAGATGAAGGCCACCTTTGTCCGTCAGCCCGGCCTGTCGGATGTGCCCTATCCGGTGATGATGGAACCGAACCTCGTGATCGAATTCTACGCGCAGAACTAAGCGTTCTGACATGCAGCGAAGAGGCCGCGACGGGAAACCGCCGCGGCCTTTTCCTTTTGGTGCTGGTCAAGCCGGGGCACCAAAGCTAGAACCTCTTGCGACAGACGGGGAATGACATGACCAAGATCACGCCGCAACCGGGCATCATGGAAATCGCGCTCTACAAGAGTGGCGAGGCCGTGATCGCGGGCAAATCCGAGATACTGAAACTCTCGGCCAACGAGAGCCCTTATGGCCCGTCGGACAAGGCCAAGGCGGCCTTTGCCCGCTCTGCCGCGACGCTGCATCGCTATCCCGGCACCGACCATGCCGAGTTGCGCAGCGCGATTGCCGAAGCGCATGGGCTCGACCCCGAGCGTGTGATCTGTGGCGTGGGATCGGATGAGGTGTTGCAATTCGTGGCGCAGGCCTATGCCGGGGCGGGCGATGAGGTGATCCACACCGCGCACGGCTTTGCCATGTATCCCATTCTGGCGCATGCGGTGGGGGCGACGCCGGTCTGTGTGGCCGAGCGCGAGCGTGTGGTCGATGTGGACGCCATTTTGGCGGCCTGCACCGCGCGGACGCGGATTGTCTTTATCGCCAATCCCGGCAATCCCACGGGCACCATCCTGCCCGAGGCGGAATTGGCGCGGTTGGCCGATGGTCTGCCCGAGGGGGCCATTCTGGTGTTGGACGGGGCCTATACCGAGTTTGCCAAAGGCTATGACGGCGGTGTGGCGCTGGTCGAGGCGCGCGACAATGTCATCATGACGCGCACCTTTTCCAAGGCTTACGGTTTGGGCGGGCTGCGGATCGGCTGGGGCTATGCGCAGACCACGATGATCGAGGTGCTGAACCGTATTCGCCAGCCCTTTAACCTGTCGCCCACGCAACTGGCCACCGCCGAGGCGGCGGTGCGGGATCGCGAGTGGCTGACTCGGGTGGTGACGGACACGATGCGCAATCGCGCATGGCTGACCGAGGCGCTGCGCGAGAGCGGCGTGGCGGTGGACGAGAGCCACGCCAATTTCGTGCTGGCGCGGTTTGACACGGAGGACGAGGCGGCGGCCTGTGATGCGGCGCTGCGCGCCGATGGGATCATCGTACGCCGGGTGGGGGGCTATGGCTTTCCCAACGGGTTGAGGATCACGGTGGGCGAGGAATCCGCCTGCCGCCGGGTGGCGCATGTGATCGGACAGTTCAAGGGAGTTCGATGATGGCGCAGATCTATGACCGGGTGGCGCTGATCGGGCTGGGGCTTATCGCGTCGTCGATGTTTTGGGCGATGAAGCGCGCGGGCGTGGCCGGAGAGGTCACGGGCTATGCGCGCTCGCCCCAAACACGGGATGTGGCGCGCGAGATCGGTCTGTGTGATCGCGTCTGCGACAGCGCGGCAGAGGCCTGCGCGGGCGCTGATCTGGTGGTGCTCTGCGTGCCGGTGGGGGCGATGGGGGCGGTTGCCGCCGAAATTGCGGGCGCGCTCAAGCCCGGTGCGACGGTGAGCGATGTCGGATCGGTCAAGAAGGCGGTGATCGAGGCGGTCGCCCCCCATATTCCGGCGGGCGTGCATTTCGTGCCTGCGCATCCGCTGGCGGGGACCGAACATTCGGGGCCGCGCTCGGGCTTTGCGGAACTCTTTGACAACCGCTGGTGCCTGATCGTGCCGCAGGCGGGCAGCGACCTGGCGGCGGTGGAGCGGCTGGAGCGGTTCTGGCAGGCGCTTGGCTCGAACACCGATGAGATGGACGCCGAGCATCACGATCTGGTGCTGGCAGTGACAAGCCATGCACCGCACCTCATCGCCTATACGATGGTCGGCGTGGCCGACGATCTGCGCCGTGTCACCGACAGCGAGGTGATCAAGTATTCCGCCGCCGGGTTCCGGGATTTCACTCGGATTGCCGCGAGTGATCCGACCATGTGGCGCGATGTGTTTCTCAACAACAAGGAGGCGACATTGGAAATTCTGGGCCGCTTTACCGAGGAGTTGTTTGCGCTGCAGCGCGCCATTCGCATCGGCGATGGCGATCACCTGCACGCCTATTTCACCCGCACCCGTGCCATTCGGCGCGGCATCATCGAGGCCGGGCAAGACACCGCCGCGCCGGATTTTGGCCGGGTCAAGAAGGCATGAGGCGGGCGGTTCTGGGCATCGCGGCGGGGCTGAGCCTGATCGCGTCGGGCTGTGGGCGCAGCGACAATGACGAGGTCAGCCGGGGCGGCGGGCTCTGCGGTGATCCGGGGCTGATCGGGTCTGTCTCGGGGTTTCAGCATCACGAGGTGAATGGCTGTGGCGTTGACCGCGCGGTGCGGCTTGAATCCGTACATGGCGTGCGGCTGAGCCAAGCGGCGACGCTGGATTGCCCAACTGCGCGGGCGCTTGGGAAGTGGGTGGACCGGAGCGCCAAGCCGGCGGTCGGGCGTATGGGCGGCGGGCTGACGGGGTTGCAGGTGCCGGCGCATTACGTCTGCCGCACGCGCAACAGCCAGCCCGGCGCACGGATTTCCGAGCATGGGCGCGGCAAGGCCATCGACATTTCGGCGCTGCTGCTCAAGGATGGCTCGGAAATCTCGGTGCTCAAGGATTGGGACCGGGGCCATGAGGGGCGCATCCTCAAGCGGGTGCATGGCGAGGCCTGCGGGACATTCGGCACGGTGCTGGGGCCAAATTCAGACCGGCATCATCGGGACCATCTGCATTTCGACACCGCCAAGCATGGCAACGGGCCCTATTGCCGGTAACGGTCAGGCTTGGATCACGCGCGGGTGGCGGCGGCGCGAGAGGAGCGCATCCTTGATCCGACCTTTGAGACCGCGCGCGGGCAGGATTTCGCGATCCTGCTCGAACACCGCGCCATTGAGCGTGGGATCGTGCCAGAGCGCGAGCGCCGCCCCCCACCGCGCGGCCTGAGCCGGGTCAAGCCCATGGGCCACGCCCATGCGGGTGGCGAGCATGCCAGGCATCCAGTCGGTGATCACAATGCCCGGAAAGCGGTCGGCAAGGTCGGCCATCAGCGCGCGGGTGAGGATGCGCCCGGCCCCTTTGGACACCGCATAGGCGGAAGAGGCGGGCAAGGGCGCCAGATCGGCAAAGGTCGAGACATTGAGGATGCGGCCAAAGCCGGTCTCGACCATGCTGTCGAGAGCAAGCCGGGTGCAGGCGACCGTGCCACCGAGATTGATTGCCATGGTTTCGGCGAAGCTCTCGGGTGTTTCCGCGAGAAAGTCGCGGCGCGGGTAGATGGCGGCGTTGTTGATCAGCAGCGTCACCGGCGCGGTTTGGGTGATCTGGGCAAAGGCCGTGCGCAGCGCCTCGGGGTCCGCGACATCGGCGGTGACGGGCGTGATCCGGCCGCTTGGGTCCAGCGCGGCGGTCGCGGCAATCCCCTCGGGGGCGCGGCCAAGGGCCACGACGCGCTGATCGCGCGCCGCGAGTTCTAGAGCCAGCGCGCGCCCTAGCCCACCCCCTGCCCCGGTGACAATGGCTATACCGTCCGAGAGCCTCATGTCATGGCCTTTCTGCGGCGAGCAATGGCCTCGGCCACGCGCAGCGCGTTGGCGGCGATGGTGAGGCTTGGGTTGACGCCCATGGACGAGGGCATGAAGGAGGCATCCACCACATAGAGATTGTCCAGCCCATGCGCCCGACACTCGGGGTCAAGCACGCTGGTCGCGGGATCGGTGCCGAACCGCAGCGTGCCGCAGGGATGGCCAAAGTTCAACTCTGGCGTATGGGTGAGGAAAAGCCGCCGATGCCCGCGCAGCCCCGCGCGGATGGCGCGGCGAAAGGCACGGCGACGGTTCAGGAGTTCGGGGTGGAGCGTGTAGGTGATGTCGATGGCGTCCGGCGCGGTGCGGTCGTAGGTGACGCGGTTCTCAGAGTATCCCAGATCCTCCATCAGCCCGACAAAGACCTGCGCCCGCCCCAATATCCGCGCCGCAAGGGCCGCAGGCAGGCGGGTGAGGTGGCGCAAGGGGCGCAGATGGCGCAGCGCGGAGCGGTCGAACATGCCGTTCAAGGTATGCACAATCTCGCCATAGCCCGCCGCGATGCCCATCGACTGCACCGTACCAAAGCGCTGCCCGTCGCTGTGGTAGAAATCACGCAGCGAGATGGCCTTGCTCGGGCCGCTGTCGGGCGTGCCGCGCGGCGGCCAGAGGGCGAAAATCTCATTGAGGTGGAACATGAG
>NZ_JAGPVV010000095.1 GCF_018066915.1 Roseovarius sp. | reverse complement strand
GGCTGGATGTCACGATCAAGGAGCCGGACGTGTCACCGCTGCAATTGCAGGGGCCGAAATCGGGCCTGATCATGCAAGAGCTTTTTGGCGATAGCATCCTCGATCTGAAATACTACTGGCTGCGTGAACTTGAGTTAGACGGAATTCCGCTCCTCGTGTCGCGCACCGGCTGGTCGAGTGAATTGGGTTATGAGATCTATCTGCGGGACAGCGCCCATGGCGATGCGCTCTGGGAGCGGATCATGGCGGCGGGGATGCCCTTTGGTCTCAAGCCCGGTCACACCTCGTCAATCCGCCGGATCGAAGGGGGTATGCTGTCGTATCATGCCGATGCCGACATCAACACAAACCCTTATGAGCTGGGTTTGGACCGGCTGGTCAATCTCGATATCGAGGCCGAATTCATCGGCAAAGCCGCGCTGCGCCGCATCCGTGAAGAGGGCCCGCGCCGCAAGCAGATCGGCTTGATCATTGACGGCGCACCGCTCAAGGGGCCGAACACCACCTTTTGGGCGATCAATGTCGCAGGCGAGCAGATCGGCAAGGTCACATCGGCGGTCTATTCCCCACGTCTGGAGCGGAATATCGCATTGGCGATGGTCGCGGCAGAGCATGCCAATATCGGGGCCGAGGTCGAGGTTGTGACCGGTCAGGGGCCAGTGCGCGCCGTGACCGCAGAGCGTCCGTTCTACGACCCCAACAAGAAAATCGCCGCCGCCTGAGCGTTGGCCCGAAACGAGACTTGATCCATGTCCGACCTCGCAATCGAGCTGCATTGGCAGCGCGCCGAACCTGTGCTGCAAACCGGCAAATATTCCAATGCCCATACCGTGCAGTTCAACAACCGCCAAGATGTCCAAGTGGACGCCGCCCCGGATTGGGGCGGTGATCCCGCCCACACCAATCCCGAACAGGCGCTCGCCTCGGCGCTCTCCAGTTGCCACATGATGACCTTTCTCGCGCTCGCGGCCAAGGCGGAGTGGCCGGTTGCCAGCTATCACGACTACGCGGTCGCCCATCTGGGCAAGAACCCCAAGGGGCAGATGTCGGTGACGCGCATTGATCTGCATCCGGTGGTGCGGTTTGACACCGGATTTGCGGTCGGGGACGCCACGCTGGCCGAGATGCAGGACCGCGCGCATCGCTACTGCTTTATCGCCAACACGCTCGCCGAGAGCGTGGAGATCAACATTCTCTGACCTCAAAAAAAGGGCCTGTTCCCGTGCAAAAGAACGATATCCTTCTGCGTGATCTCGACGGGGACGGCATCCTGCGCCTGACACTGAATGACGCGGGCCGTCGCAACGCACTGTCTGAGGCGATGCTGGCAAGGCTTGCCTTGGCCTTTGCCGAAGCTGGGAATGATCCGGCGGTGCGGGTGGTCGTTCTGGCAGCCAACGGTCCTGCGTTCTGCGCGGGCCACGACCTCAAGGAAATGACCGCAGGGCGTGCCGGTGCGGACCGGGGCCGGGCCTATTTCACCAAGATCATGGCGCTCTGTTCCGGTGTGATGCAATCCATCGTGAACTGCCCCAAGCCGGTGATCGCCGAAGTCACAGGCATTGCAACCGCAGCAGGCTGTCAGTTGGTGGCAAGCTGTGATCTGGCAATCGCGGCGGAAACGGCGCAGTTCAGCACACCGGGGGTGCACATCGGCCTCTTCTGCTCGACCCCCATGGTGGCCCTGTCGCGCAATGTGGCGGACAAGCACGCGATGGAGATGCTGCTCACCGGCGATATGATCCCGGCCGCGCGTGCAGCGGAAATGGGCCTCATCAACCATGCGGTTTCCCCTGAGGACTTGCAGGCCGCTACGATGGCCATGGCCCGCAAGATTGCGTCGAAATCGAGTATGACGCTCGCCACCGGCAAACGCGCCTTTTACGCGCAACGCGAGATGACCCTTTCGGATGCCTATGCCTACGCCTCAGCCGTGATGGTGGACAATATGCTGGCGCGCGATGCTCAAGAGGGCATCGGTGCCTTTCTCGAAAAACGAAGCCCCCAGTGGCAGGATGCCTGAGCCATGACGACGAACCCCTATAACACCGATCTCGACCGCACCCCGGCGAACCATCAGCCCCTCACACCGCTCGGCTTTCTGGAGCGTGCGGCGAGTGTGTTCCCCGAGCATACCGCCATTGTTCACGGCCCCCTGCGGCGCAGCTATGCCGCGTTCTACGCACGCGCGCGGCAGCTTGCCTCGGCGCTGAGCACGCGAGGGATCGGGCGCGGCGATACCGTGTCGGTGATGCTGGCGAACACGCCCGCGATGCTGGAATGTCATTACGGAGTGCCGATGTGCGGCGCGGTGCTGCATTCGATCAACACGCGGCTCGACGCGGGCATCATCGCGTTTCAATTGGATCACGCCCTGTCCCGCGTGGTGATCGTAGACCGTGAATTCATGCCCCTGATGCAAGAGGCTCTGGCATTGGCCTCAGTCGCCCCGCTCCTTCTCCAGTATGACGATCCAGAGTTCACCGGTCCGGCCATCGCGACCGACGCAGAAGACTACGAGACCTTCCTGTCGGCGGGCGATCCGGCGTTCGACTGGCTGATGCCAGAGGATGAATGGGACGCGATTTCGATCAATTACACCTCTGGCACCACCGGTGATCCCAAGGGCGTGGTGTCGCACCACCGGGGGGCCTATCTCTTGGCGCAGGGCAATGCGCTGACCACCTCGATGGCCAAACATGCGGTCTATCTCTGGACCCTGCCGATGTTCCATTGCAACGGCTGGTGTTTTCCATGGACGCTCTCGGCCATCGTCGGCACGAATGTCTGCCTGCGCCAAGTGCGCGCGGAACCGATCTGGCAGACGCTTGCGCAAGAGCGGGTCACGCATCTCTGCGGCGCGCCGATTGTCATGTCGCTGATGATCTCGGCCTCCGAGACTGTGAAACGTGCGCTTGATCACACGGTGCAATTCTTCACCGCCGCAGCACCGCCCCCCGAAAAACTCTTGGCGGATATGAAGCACGCTGGCTTTGACGTGACCCATCTCTATGGGTTGACGGAAACCTATGGCCCGGCGGTCGTCAATGACTGGCATGACGATTGGTCCGCTTTGCCCCCCGCAGAGCAGGCCACGCTCAAGGCGCGGCAAGGTGTGCGCTATCTGGCGCTCGAGGGGCTCGACGTGATGGACCCCGAGACCATGATCCCGGTGCCGCGCGACGGGCAGACCATGGGCGAAGTCATGTTTCGCGGCAATGTCGTGATGAAGGGGTATTTCCGCAATCCGCAGGCCACGCAAAAGGCCTTTGCTGGCGGCTGGTTCCACTCTGGCGATCTGGGTGTGCGACATCCCGATGGCTATATCCAGCTCAAGGATCGCTCCAAGGATGTCATCATCTCTGGGGGCGAAAACATCTCTTCCATCGAGGTGGAAGAGACGCTCTATGGTCATCCGGCAGTCGCGGTCACGGCCGTTGTCGCCATGCCGCATGAGAAATGGGGAGAGACCCCTTGCGCCTTTGTCGAACTGGCCGAGGGGCAGGTAGCGGATGCCGCAGCCCTGCGTGCATGGTGCCGCGACCATCTGGCCCCCTACAAGGTGCCGGGGCAGTTTGTATTCAGCACGATCCCACGCACATCAACGGGCAAAATTCAAAAGTTCCTGTTGCGGGAACAGGCACGAGAGATGGCACAGGTCGAGACGGCTTAGCCGCCTCTCGCAGCCTTGCGGCGCTCAACCCGCGCGCGGATGGCCGCGACATCAGTCACAGGTGTCGCAGCAAAGAGCGCGCGGGTGTAGGGGTGTTGCGGGTCGGCAAAGAGCGCCT
Organism: Roseovarius sp.; assembly: GCF_018066915.1. Classification (GTDB taxonomy): domain Bacteria; phylum Pseudomonadota; class Alphaproteobacteria; order Rhodobacterales; family Rhodobacteraceae; genus Roseovarius. The sequence goes on along the minus strand of NZ_JAGPVV010000095.1, from coordinate 414 downwards.
CGCGACTGCCCTGCTCGACCGCCTCACCCTTGGAGATGACCATCACCTCGTCTGCGATATAGCGCACGACAGATAGGTCATGGCTGACAAAGACATAGGTCAGCTCGAACTCGTCCTGCAAATCGGCCAAGAGGTTGAGCACCTGCGCCTGCACCGAAAGATCGAGCGCCGACACCGGCTCATCGAGCACCAGCAGCGAAGGATTCAGCATCAGCGCGCGGGCAATCGCAATGCGCTGCCGCTGCCCGCCCGAGAACATATGTGGGTAGCGGTTGAAATGCTCGGGCTGCAAGCCGACCTTCTTGATCATCGCCTCGGCCCGGTCGCGCCGTTCAGAGGCAGGCATATCGGTATTGATCACCAGAGGTTCCATCAGCACATTGCCGATTTTCTGACGGGGATTGAGGCTTCCGT
>NZ_JAGPVV010000088.1 GCF_018066915.1 Roseovarius sp. | reverse complement strand
CCATGCGCCCGACTCAAGCCGCCTTTCCCGCCACCCGCCTGCGCCGCACCCGCGCAACCCCCAGCATCCGCGCCCTTGTGGCCGAAAATACGCTGACAGCGGGCGATCTGATCTGGCCGCTCTTCGTGCGCGATGGCGATGGGATCGAGGAACCGGTGCCCTCCATGCCCGGTGTCATGCGCCGCTCCATCGACCGCGTGGTCGCCGCCGCCCAAGAGGCCGCCGATCTGGGCATCCCGGCCATCTGCCTCTTTCCCTATACCTCCTCCGAAAACCGCACCGCCGATTGCGCCGAGGCTTGGAACCCCGAGAACCTCAGCAACCGCGCCACCCGCGCGATCAAGGCCGCCGTGCCCGGCATCACTGTGATGACCGATGTGGCGCTCGATCCCTATTCCGACACCGGCCATGACGGCTTTGTCGTGGATGGCGAGATCGTCAATGACGCCACCGTCGAGGCGCTTGTGAAACAGGCGCTCTCACAGGCCGCAGCAGGCGTCGACATCATCGGCCCCTCCGACATGATGGACGGGCGCATCGGGGCCATCCGCGCAGCCCTCGAGGCGCATGGCTATCCCAATGTGATGATCATGTCCTATGCCGCCAAATACGCCTCTGCCTTCTATGGCCCGTTCCGCGATGCGGTGGGGGCGGCGAACGCGCTCAAGGGCGACAAGAAAACCTATCAGATGAACCCCGCCAACACCGACGAGGCGCTGCGCCTGATCGAGCGTGACCTGAGCGAGGGGGCTGATATGGTGATGGTCAAGCCGGGGATGCCTTATCTCGACATTTGCCGGCGGGCCAAGGAAACCTTTGGCGCGCCCACCTTTGCCTATCAGGTGTCGGGCGAATACGCGATGATCATGGCCGCCGCACAGAACGGCTGGATCGACCGCGAACGCGCCATGCTGGAGAGCCTCATGTGCTTCAAACGCGCCGGTTGTGACGGGGTGCTGACCTATTTTGCCCCCGAAGTGGCCCGGATATTGGCGAAAGGATAGCAGCTACGCGCAGCATCCCGCGCATCACCTCAATCCATGGTGACATCTGCGCACCTTGCCCCTATACTGAGTGTCAGACCGGTATGAGACAAAAGACCGGCTCGAAACGAGGCAACAGACAGGCGATCCCATGAGCATTCTGACCAGACGCACTTTCACCCTCGGCCTGATGGCTGGCACGCCGCTTCTTGCGGCCTGCGGCAATGGCGTGGGCAGTTCCGGCGCAGCCACCATCGACGCGCGTGTCGATGCCACTCTGAACCAGATGTATAATCGTTATCCCAACACGCGGGATCTCGCGGATAAATCCAACGGCATGCTCATCATGCCGGTCGTGACCGAGGCGGGCTTTCTCGTCGGGGGCGGCTTTGGCCGCGGCGCGCTGCGCATCAACAATGTGACGGTCGATTACTATTCCGCCACCAAGGGCAGCGTCGGGCTTCAGATCGGCGCACAGCAATTCGCGCATGTGCTGTTTTTCATGACCCCCGACGCGCTCGAGAAATTCCGCCGCTCGTCCGGTTGGGCGGCAGGCGCGGATGTCGAATATGTCTTCAACGACCGGGGCGAGAACATGCGCGCCGAAACGACAACCTCCGCCAGCCCCGTTGTCGCCGTGATCTTCGGTCAGGCCGGGGCCTTGGCGGGCGTCTCGCTCGAAGGCATGAAATACACCCGCATCATTCCCTGAGACCTATCGTTTCCTGACGCCGCGCGCGCACGCTGCGGCGTCAGAGAGGCCAGACGATCAGCAAAAGCGGCAGGCTGATCGCCGTGACCAGCACCTCCAGCGGCAATCCCAGTTTCCAGTAATCGCCAAAGCGAAACCCGCCGGGGCCTAGGATGAGCGTATTGTTCTGATGCCCGATCGGGGTCAGAAACGCACAAGATGCCCCAATCGCCACCGCCATCAGAAAACTGTCCGGGCTCACCCCCAGCGTGCCCGCGATACCCAGCGCGATGGGGCACATCACGGCGGCGGTCGCAGCATTGTTCATCACATCCGACAGGAACATCGTGGTGATCAGGATCACCGCCAGCGCCGCCACCGCCTGCCCCTGCGCCACCTCCATCACCAGAAATTCCGCCAGCACACTGGCAGCGCCCGTGGCCTGCATCGCCCCCGCCACCGGGATGAGCGCCGCAAGGAGCACGATCACCGGCCAGTCAATCGCGGTATAGACCTGCCGTGGCGGCACCGTGCGAAACAGCATCGAGGCCAGCACGCCCAGCGCGAAACTCGCCGCCGCAGGCAGCACACCGAACGTGACCAAGAGGATCGCGCCCACCATGATCGCCGCCGCCGTGATCGCCATCCGGCGGCTGGGCAGGCGCAGATCGCGCGCCCCAAGCGGCACACAGCCCATGTCATGGATAAATTCCGACAGCGATTCCGCCGGTCCCTGCATCAGCAAGAGATCCCCCGACTTGAGCTTGACCGAGCGCAGCCGCGCGCGCGGCGATTGCCCGTCCCGCGCCACCGCCAAGAGGTTGAGCCCATAGCGCGTGCGCAAATGCAGATCACTGGCCGAGAGCCCCACAATCGACGCCGAGGGCAGCACCGCCACCTCGCGCAGCACGGTGTCGCGCTCATCCATCGTCTTGGCGTCTTCGCCCGCCTCCGTGTCGGTCTCGGTCTCCTCCGCCTTGGCGCGTTTCACATCCTCCTCCAGCGTCAGATCGAACACCGACAGCGTTTCCGCCACCGCTTCGACATCCGCCTCGAGCACCAGCACATCCTGTGCCCGGATACGCCGCCCGCCATGCGGGGCCAAGAGCCGCACCTCATTGCGCACCAGCGCCACCACCTGCGCGTCAGAGCTTTCAATCTCCCGCTCAAAGGCGCGCAGCGTGAGGCCGATAGCCTTGCTTTTGTCGCCCACCCGCACCTCGGTCATATAGGCGCCTGCGTCAAACTCAGACGCGCTCGCCGCCTTGCGCGCGGGCACCAGCCGCCAGCCAATCACAGCAATCGCCGCAATGCCCAGCGCCGCCACCGCCACTCCAACCGGGGCAAAATCGAACATCGCAAAGGCCCCGCGCCCGGCATCCTCGCGAAAGCCCGACACAATCAGATTGGGCGGCGTGCCAACCAGCGTCGTCATACCCCCCAGAATGGTGCCAAACGCCAAGGGCATCAAAACCTGCCCCGGCGGCATCTCGAGCCGCTTGGCCAGTTGCACTGCCACCGGCATCAAGAGCGCCATCGCCCCCACATTGTTCATGAACCCAGACAGCGCCGCCCCAAGGCTCAAGAGCGCCGCCATGCTCACCAGTCGCCCCGCCTGACGCGGCAGCACGGCCCGCGCCAGCGCATCGACCGCGCCGGTATTCTGCAACCCTTGGCTCAGCACCAGCACAGAGGCCACGGTGATCACCGCCGGATGACCAAACCCGGCAAAGGCCTCTGCGGCGGGCACCAGCCCTGTCACCACGCACGCCATGAGCGAGGCCAGCGCGACCACGTCATGCCGCAAACGCCCCCACAGAAACAGCCCCATCGTCAGCGCGAGCACGCCGAGGATCATCATCTGCTCAGGCGTCATAGGGCTATCCTCGGATCAAGAACGACAGCCCAACACAAGATCACGGACCTGCGGGCGCTTCAAGCGCCCCCCGGCGTCAGTGCAGCGTGAATTCGCCCACCACGTTGCGCCACTCGCCCGGCGAGATCAGCTTGCGATGGGTAAACCGCACCGAATGAAGCGGGCCTTCAAGTTCGCGCTGCCAGAATTCGATGAAGCCAAAAAGCTTGGGATGATCGGGGGCCAGATCATAATCCTGCCACAGATAACTGTTCAGCACGTTGCGATAATCGGGCATCCGATAGAAAAATTCCGCCGTGGTCAGCCCGTATCCCTTGAGCATCATTTCCGTCTCAGACATCTGCATGTGTCTCTCCTGTCCCTGCCTGACAGAATCATGTTGCCAGAAATAAATTACTTTTCAATAAAAACAGTATGTTAGCACTCATGATTGCTGGCTGACAAAGGCAATGACCCAGCCCCATTGCACCCCATATCCTGCCTCTGATATAGTCCGCTCAACAACATATAGAGAACGATCACTGGACGGTCCCAAACGTGAGCGATACGCCTCAACCCCCTGAAAACATGGATGAAACCCCGCCCGAGCGGCCCGCCTACAGCGGCCCCTCGGTCTCGATCACCCATGAGATGAAGACGTCCTATCTCGATTACGCCATGAGCGTGATCGTCAGCCGCGCGATTCCCGATCTGCGCGACGGCCTCAAACCCGTGCATCGCCGCATCCTCTATGCCATGCACGAAAGCGGCAATACCCACGACAAACCCTACCGCAAATCCGCCCGCGCCGTGGGCGACGTGATGGGCAAATACCACCCCCATGGCGACAGCGCGATCTATGACGCCCTCGTGCGCATGGCGCAGGATTTCTCGATGTCCCTGCCGCTCCTCGATGGTCAGGGCAACTTCGGCTCGATGGATGGCGATAACGCCGCCGCCATGCGCTACACAGAAGTGCGCATGGACAAACCGGCCGCCTATCTCTTGGCCGATATCGAAAAAGAGACCGTCAACTTTCAGGACAATTACGACGGCAAGGACCGCGAGCCGACCGTCCTGCCCGCCCGCTTTCCAAACATGCTGGTCAATGGCGCGGGCGGCATCGCGGTCGGCATGGCCACCAATATCCCGCCGCACAATCTGGGCGAGGTGATTGATGCCACGCTGGCGCTGATCGAAAATCCCGATCTCGAGAGCGAGGATCTGATCCAGTATATCCCCGGCCCCGATTTCCCCACCGGCGGCCTGATGCTCGGGCGCTCCGGCGCGCGCAAGGCCTATCTCGAGGGGCGCGGCTCTGTCATCATCCGCGCCAAAACCCGCATCGAGGAAATCCGCAAGGACCGCTTTGCCATCGTTATCGACCAGATTCCCTATCAGGTGAACAAGGCGACGATGATCGAACGCATCGCCGAGGCCGCCCGCGACAAGCGGATCGAAGGCATCAGTCATGTGCAGGACGAATCCGACCGCAACGGCGTGCGCGTGGTGATCGAGCTCAAACGCGACGCCACCGCCGAGGTGGTGCTCAATCAACTCTACCGGTTTACCCCGATGCAGACCTATTTCGGCTGCAACATGCTGGCTCTCAATGGCGGCAAGCCCGAGCAATTGACGCTGCACCGGTTCCTGTCGCTCTTCATCACCTTCCGCGAAGAGGTGGTCGCGCGCCGCACCGCCTATGACCTGCGCAAGGCGCGCGAGCGCGCGCATGTGCTCTGCGGTCTGGCGGTGGCGGTGTCCAACGTCGATGAGGTGGTGGCCACCATCCGCGCCTCCGCCGACGCCGCCGAAGCCCGGCAAAAGCTGATGGAGCGCCGCTGGCCCGCAGGCGACATCCTGCCCTATATCGCGCTGATCGACGATCCCAGCCACCCGGCCAATGCCGACGGCACCTATAACCTCTCCGAGGTGCAGGCCCGCGCCATTCTCGATCTACGCCTGCAGCGCCTCACGCAACTGGGCGTCAAGGAAGTCACCGACGAACTCCAAGACCTCGCCGGCAAGATCAAGGAATACCTTGCCATCCTCGCCTCCCGCGAGCGGATCATGCAGATCATCGCCGACGAATTGCGCGAAGTGCGTGAACTCTTCGCCGTCCCCCGCCGCACCGAGATTGTGGATTGGTCCGGCGATATGGAGGACGAAGACCTCATCGAGCGCGAGGATATGGTCGTGACCGTCACCAGCGGCGGCTATATCAAGCGCACGGCTCTGGCCGATTTCCGCGCGCAAAAACGCGGCGGCAAGGGGCTCTCGGGCATGGCCACCAAGGACGAGGATGTCGTTACCACCCTCTTTGTCGCCAATACCCACACGCAGCTTCTCTTCTTCACCACCTCCGGCATGGTCTACAAGCTCAAGTGCTGGCGCTTGCCCCTTGGCGGGCGCACGTCCAAGGGCAAGGCCATCGTCAATATCCTGCCCATTCCCACCGGGGTCTCCATCGCGGCGATCATGCCCGTCGACCGCCCCGAGGAAGACTGGGAAGACCTGCAAATCGTCTTTGCCACCTCGGCAGGCGATGTGCGGCGCAATGCGCTGTCGGATTTCACCAATGTCATGCGCAACGGCAAGATCGCGATGGACCTGCCCGAGGGCATTGAATTGGTCAACGCGCGCATCTGCGGCCCCGAGGATGACGTGATGCTGGTCACGGATTCCGGTCGGGCCATCCGCTTCCCCACCACCGAGGTGCGCGTCTTCAAGGGCCGCAAATCCACCGGCGTGCGCGGCATTCGCCTGCTCGGCGATGACCGCGTGGTGTCGATGTCCGTCATCAGCCATTTCGACGCCACCGCCGATGACCGCGCCGCCTATCTCAAGATGCGCCGCCAAATGGCCGGGGCCGAAGACGAAGGCACCAGCGATGACGAAGGCAATGCCGACGCCGCCCTAAGCCCCGAGCGGTTCGAGGAAATGCAGACGGCAGAAAACCTGATCCTGACCATCACCGCGCGCGGCACTGGCAAGTTGAGCTCGAGCCACGATTACCCCGTGCGCGGGCGCGGCGGCATGGGCGTGCAGGCGATGGACAAATCCATGCGCGGCGGCGCGGTCGTGGCCTCCTTCCCGGTCACGCTCGAGGACCAGATCATGCTCGCCACTTCCAAGGGCCAGTCAATCCGCGTGCCGGTCATGGGAATCTCCTTCCGCTCGCGCAGCGCAGGCGGGGTCAAGGTGTTCAACACCGGCACCGGCGAAGAGGTGGTTTCCGTAGCCTGGATCGCCGAACAGGCCGAAGAGGACGAGACCGCCGAAGGCTGAACCATCGACGCCGTGACAGGGTATCATCACGCTCCGGCCCCATTTTCGCCGAATTTACCATGATGATACCCTAGTCGCTTCGCGGCATGGTTGTATTGGTCTCCTTCGGTTCCCGGCTCCTCTCATAGCGGATACTCCCATGGCCAAGCCCCCGCGCGCCAGCATGGACCAAACCGGCCTCAACCTGATCCGGATCGTGATCGGCTCTTATTTCCTCGCGCTCTCGCTCGATCTCGTGTCTGGGCTCGATGCGGCCACGCTCTTTGCCGCCCTCATGCCCCATGCGGCGGCGGATCTGATCGGCTCGATGCTGCTCTTTTGCCTCAGCGCGGCGTTGATGGCGGGGCTGCACCTGCGCCTAGCGGCGCTGAGCCTCGCGCTTTTGGTGTTCTGCTCCAGCCTTGTGCAGAACCTCATCACCGTCACCCCCGACAGCCTCTCGGCCTTCTGGCGCGATCTGACCTTGGCCACGGCGGTCTTGCTGACCTATCTCACCCTTGGCCCCGGCGCGCTGCGCCGTGCCTCGGTGCTGGCCCACCGCGCCCGCCTGCGCCGCGCCATGGCACAACGGGCCGTCAACCCGCGCCGCATCACACCGCAACCGGCCCAGAAGCGCCCCGTCCAACAGGAAATCCGCAGCGCTCTTGCCGCCGCCAAGATTCCACATCGTCCCGCCTCGCAGGACGAGGACGCACCCGACAATATCTTTGCGAATATCTGACCGGGCACGCGCCGCTTAACCCAACCTCAACCCTTCCGGCGCAGACTGGGCGCGATTTTCCTTGCGCCGGATGCCCGCCGATGAACCTTTATTGCTGCATGATCGACCTCAAGCAGGATGCCAAGGCACTGGCCTTCGCCGCCGCTCTCGACGCCTGGCTCACGCATCTGCACCACCACGGCACCATCGGTCCCTGGCGCCTTTTGCGGCGCAAGCTCAATCTCGCGGCCGATGCCTATGGCGATTTCCTGTTGGAGATCGAGGTTGATGATCTGGCCCAGCTTGACCGCGCCTTTCGCCTCACCGGCGCACAGGACGAGGTGACAACCGTGCTGCATGACCGCGTGCATGCCCAGATTGCTGAGGCGCGCTTTGCCCTCTACCGCCCCTTCCCCGATGCCGAACGGGTCGACCGCATGTCCCTGATCTGAACCCGACGTTCATCTGGCCCTAAATACCTCTGGGGGTCCGGGGAACAGCGTCCCCTGCCTGCCCGCCCGCCTCAGGCGCGCGGCTCAGTTCGCGACGTTGTTCGCGGTCGAGGCAAAGCCAACGACTGTGCCAAAGAGCCCAAGAATGGTCTGCACGCGCGTGACCGGCGATTCGGTCGCAAGCAGCGTATCGCCCGGATTGATCTGGAACTGCCGCGCGGCAAAGAGCCCATCCGCATTGGTGAAATCCAGCGAGAAAATCACCTGACGCATCTCGGGGCCGGGCTTGTCGGGGTTGATATGCTGCGGCTCGTATTCCCGCAGCACCAACAAACCCTTGGGATCGGCGCGCGCCGCACTCAGCCCGCCCATCATCGAGACCGCTTCCATCGCCGTCACCTGCTCATCCTCAAAGGCAATCACCTTCTGGGTGCCCGCAGCCCCCAGCACGTTGAACGTGCGATCATCCTCGGTCACGACAATCTGGTCGCCGCCGCGCACCAGCGCATTGCGTCCCGGCTCGGCATACAGGCTCTCTGCCCGCGTCTCATACACTTCTCCGCCGCGTTGCAGAATCACCAGCGGATTGACCATCGCGGAGGAAATACCGCCCGCACTCGCCAGCACGCTCAGGATGCGCGTGTTGCGCGACAAGAGCGGATAGTTGCCCGGTGCGGCCACACCGCCCACCACATCGACGGCATTGTTGCGCCCCGGCTCCACGTTCAACTGCACCTGCGCCGAGGGCGCGATTTCCAGCATCCGCTCCTGCAAGGTGGCGCGCGCTTCGGATTCGGTCATGCCGCGCAGGGCGATTTCGCCGATATAGGGCATGAACACGGTGCCCGATGGCGACACCGTCAGCCCCGCGACGGGGGTCGAGCGCGACGCCTCGCTGGCTAGCAAAGAATTTTCCTGATTGTCCCAGACGATCACATTGAGCGTATCGCCAGTCTGGATGGTGGTGGAGTCCGGCCCCCGGCTTGCCGACAACCAGCGATAGCTGCCCTTCCAGCCCGACGCAGGCCAGAGCGCCAGCGCCGGTGTCGAGCGGCGCGTCACTTCGACCACCTGGAATGTCGGCGACTTGTTGTCCTGTTCTGCCAGAACCTCGCTTTGCAGGGCGGCACCACGGGGCAAACTGCAGGCCGCCACCGCGGCCAAGATCATAAACCCGAGGACCATCCTGATTGTGCGCGTCACTCTCCGACTCCCTCGTTTCTTCAGCATCGCCTCGGTTCCTACCCCGGTCCTGCCGTGCTAGACAATCATAATCTGCCCCTCAACGACAGGCAAAGCCGCATGTTGGCCGAAATGCGCCATGACCCAACCGTGCTGATCACCGGCGCCTCTGGCCGCATCGGCACGCTTTTGCGTGCGGCTTGGCGCGCTCCGGTGGGCCTGCGCCCCCTCTGGCTGGCACGTCGGGGCCCGGCGGATATCCTGTGGTCTCCGGGCGAGCCGCTGCCGCCTGATCTCCCCCGCTGCGACACGGTGATTGCCCTCTGGGGACAGGTCACAGGCACGCCCGAGGATCTGGTCGCCAATATCTCGCTTGTGCGTCACGGGGCGGTTCTGGCGCGGGCCTGTGGCGCGCGGCGCATGCTGCATCTCTCCTCCGCCGCCGTTTACGGCCCCGGCACGGCCCTGACAGAAGACACCCCGCCCACTCCCACCAGCGCCTATGGCCGCGCCAAGCTGGCGATGGAGGCGGCGGTGCGCGCCCTGCCCCGCGGTGCCACGCGCCATTGCTGCTTGCGGCTCGCCAATGTGGTCGGCGCCGATAGCCTCGCCCCGGCCCTGCGCGCCCAGAGCGGTCCGGTGCGGCTCGACCGTTTCTCGGATGGCACCGGCCCCTTGCGCAGCTATATTGCGCCCGGCGACCTCGCGCAGGTGCTGCGCGCACTCTCAGAGCTTCCCCCGGACCATTTGCCCGGCGTGCTCAACGTGACCGCCCCAGCACCTGTGACGATGGAAAGCCTCGTGCGCGCCGCCGGTCGCCCACTTCTATGGCAACCGGCCCCGGAAAATGCGGTTCAGGCCGTGACCCTCGATGGCAGCTCTCTTGCCGGTCTGCTTCCGTTTCTGTATCTGACGCAGACAGCGCAGCAGATGATCGACGACTGGCACAGCCTGGAGATGGCACCATGACCCCAGCCAAACGGGCCTTTGACGTGGGATTTGCACTCCTGCTCATCGTGATCCTGTTTCCGATCATGGTTGTGATCGCGCTTCTCATCGCCTTTCTGGACGGGCGGCCGGTGTTCTACCTGTCCGAGCGCATGAAGACGCCCGATACCCCGTTCTGCCTGTGGAAATTCCGCACCATGCGCGTTGTCGAGAACGATGCTGGCGTTTCCACCGGCTACAAGCGACACCGCATCACCCCGCTCGGCCGCCGCCTGCGCGCCACCCGGCTTGACGAACTGCCGCAACTTCTCAACGTGTTGCGCGGCGACATGAGCTTTGTCGGCCCCCGCCCGCCGCTGCGCTGCTATGTCGAAAGCTGCCCCGAAATCTATGCCCGCGTGCTCGAAAGACGCCCCGGCGTCACGGGTCTGGCCACGCTCATCTACCACCGCACCGAGGAAAAACTGCTCTCGGCCTGCACCTGTCCTGAAAGCGGCGAGACCACCTATGTCACCCGTTGCATCCCCCGCAAGGCGCGGCTCGACCTGATCTGGGCGCGTCATCAGAGCCTCTGCTACGACATTCGCCTGATCTTCCAGACCGTGATTCGAGTCTTTTCCCGGCGGCGCAGCTACCGCGTTGATCGAGGCTGATCCACGCGGCGGAGAGCACGGCTTTGCACAAGTTTTAGCCCAATCGGCTAAAAATTGCTCAGAGTCCGTTCTCAAACTTTCAAATCACTGTTAAGTTGGATTTCTATTCAGGGCGTAAGCGCCTACAACGAAATTGATCCGAAAGCGCTTTATCTCAGGGGTCCGTGCCGTGCTTTACAAAATCGTCACCTCGCTGAAACAAGGCCAGAAACAGGCGTTTTTCCTGACACTCGACATGCTGATTGTCGTGGTCTCCTATGTAATCTCCGTCATTCTTTATCTCGGGCCCTCGGCGCTTTGGTCAAATCTCGGCGCGGCCTCGAATGACCTCTTCGCGATGATGTGCATCGCGGCGGCCCTCGCCACCTATTTCGGCCTGCACAAGGTCAAGCTGAAATCCTACGAAATGCAGGGGATGCTCAGTTCGGGTTGGGTGGCCTTGGCCATCACCGCCAGCGGGCTTGCCTTCGCGGCCTTCGACACGAGCGTCGCAGCCCCGGCGACGGTCTATATCGTCACGGGCGTGATGTTCCTGACCCTGTCCGCGACCTCGCGACTGGTGCTGCGCACCGCGCTTTTGCGCATTTACCGCAACGGCAACAGCCGCCTGCGCGTGCTCATCTACGGGGCGGGTCAGACCGGCCAACAGCTTGCCACAGCCCTCGCGACCGACGATGCCGTGTTGCCCATGGTCTTTGTCGATGACGAGCCGCGCCTGCAATCGCTGACCATCGCCGGGCTCAAGGTCCACAAATCCGAAGACCTCCCCGAATTGGTCAAACGCTACGACATCCAGCGCGTGATCCTCGCCATGCCGAGCGCCCCGCCCGCGAAACGCGCGCTTTTGACGCGGCGCATCGCCGAACACGGCGTCGAGGTGCATGCCCTGCCCTCCTTTGCCGACCTGATTTCGAACGATGCCCACAGCCTCTATCAAAGCCGCCCGGTCGATCTCAACGAACTCTTGGGGCGCGACGGACTCGAGGACAAATTGCCCGGCTCGCGCGACACCTACCGGGGGCGCTGCATCCTTGTCACCGGCGCGGGTGGCTCCATCGGCTCGGAACTCTGCCGCCAGCTGATCACCTGCGATCCCGGCCATCTGATCCTGCTCGACCACGCCGAACATGCCCTGTTCGAGATCGAGCGCGAATTGCGCAGCCTCGCCCCCACCCTGCGGATTTCCCCGGTGCTTGGGTCCGTCTGCGAAAAATCCCTCGTCAACGTGCTGATGCGCTCGCGCAAGGTCGAAATCGTGCTGCACGCCGCCGCCTACAAACACGTGCCGATGGTCGAATCGAACGCCATCGAAGGCATGCGCAACAATGTCATCGGCACGCGCACCGTGGCACAGGCGGCGCGGGATGCGGGCGTCGAACGCTTCATCCTCGTCTCCACCGACAAGGCCGTGCGCCCGGTGAGCGTGATGGGGGCCTCCAAACGCTTTGCCGAAATGATCGTGCAGGACCTCGCCACCCGCAGCAGCAGCACGCGCTTTTCCATGGTGCGGTTCGGCAATGTGCTGGGATCATCCGGCTCGGTCATTCCGCTCTTTGCCGAACAGATCGCACGCGGCGGTCCGGTCACGCTCACTCATGCCGATGTCACCCGCTATTTCATGACCATCCCCGAGGCCGCGCGCCTCGTGCTCTTGGCCGGGTCCTTCGCGCGGGGCGGGGATGTCTTTGTGCTCGACATGGGCAAACCCGTCGCGGTGCGCGACGTGGCGCGCAAGATGATCGAAGGCTCAGGCCTCACCGTGCGCGATGCGCAAAACCCCCATGGCGACATCGAAATCCGGATCACCGGCCTGCGCCCCGGCGAAAAGCTCTATGAAGAACTCTTGATCGGCTCCGACATGCTGACCACGCCGCACCCCAAAATCCTGCGCGCCCAAGAAGGCCACCTGTCGGAAATCGAACTCGCCAAGGCGCTCAAATCGCTCTCCGAGGCGATCGAGACCCGCGACGTGGCACTCCTGCGCAGCGTGCTGGCCCAGTGGATCGAGCAGATCGAAGAGCGCCCCGACGCAACCGTAAATCAGTAACCGTCAGCCCGCCAGCGCGCCGAACTTGGCCTCCAGATAGGCCAAAAGCGGCCCCGCCGTGGGCTCGCCCCCAGAGGCCCGCGCAATCACCTCTGCCGGCTCATAAAGCCCACCATGACGCTGCACCGCCCCGCGCAACCATGCGGTCGCGGGGGCCAAATCCCCCCGCGCCAATTGCGCCTCAAGCTCCGGCACTGCCGCCTGCAACGCGGCAAAGAGGCACCCGGCATAGAGATTGCCCAGACTATAGGTCGGGAAATAGCCAAACAGCCCCACCGACCAATGCACATCCTGCAAGACGCCATTGGACGCGCGATCCACCTGATATCCGAAATCTGCAGCAAAGCGGTCGTTCCACGCGGCCTCTAGATCGGCCACGCCCAGATCCCCCGCGATCAACGCCCGCTCCAGATCATAGCGCAGCATGACATGCAGGTTATACTGCACCTCGTCGGCCTCTGTCCGGATATGGCCACGATGGACCCGGTTCACGGCGCGATAGAATGTCTCTTCATCGGCAATGCCGAAATCGCCAAACCCATCCCGCATCCGCCCATAGAGCCAGCCACAGAATGCCCGGCTGCGCCCCAACTGGTTTTCGTAAATCCGGCTCTGGCTCTCATGCACCCCCATCGACACCCCTTGCCCCAAGGGCGTCAGGCGATAGGCCGGATCAATCCCCTGCTCGTAACAGGCATGCCCGACCTCGTGGATGGTGGAATAGAAACAGTTGAACGGGTCCGCCTCGCTCACCCGCGTGGTGATCCGCACATCATCGCCGCTGCCGGAACTGAAGGGATGCACCGCCAGATCAAGCCGCCCCCGGCTCAGGTCATAGCCAAAGACCTCTGCCAATTCCCGCGACAGCGCCAGTTGCGCGGCAGGGTCAAACCGCCCCGTCAGCTTGGGCCAGTCCACCTCCAGCGCCGCCCCACGCAGCGCCACCAGACGCGGCCGCATCTCGGCGAACATCGCATCGAGCTTGGCCGCGCCCATGCCCGGCTCATAATCCTCCAGCAGCGCATCATAGAGCGCGCCGCCCCCTGACAGGGCCGCCGCCTCCTCGCGCTTGAGGCGCACCACTTCGGCCAGAACGGGCGCAAAGGCGGCATAGTCATCCGCCGCCCGCGCCTCGGCCCATTGCCCCTGCGCCCGGCTCGTCAACCGCGCCAGCGCCACCGCCAATTCCCCCGGCACCTTGACCGCCCGCGCGTAATCGCGCCGGATATGGCGCAACTGCGCCCGCGCTACAGGCTCGGTCGCCTCCGCCTCGGCCTGCGCCAGCGCATCGCCCCGCGCAGGGTCTACCCGCCGCGCATGCAGCATCGCCTGCATCGCGCCCGATTCCTCGGCCCGCTGATCGGCGGCCCCGCGCGGCATCATGGTTTCCTGATCCCAGCCCAGCCGCCCGGCCACCTGCGCCAAGGCCTGCGTCTCGCGCTCGCGCGCCATCAGATCGTCATAGGCGCTCATGCTCAGGCCCCCCGAATGGATGTGGCGCGCGGATACTGGCTCAGGAACCGCGCCCGCAGGATCAGCACCCAGAGCACCACCCCCACGAATTGATGCGCAATGGCCAGTTGCCAAGGCGCGATATAAAGCACCGTCATGATGCCCAGCACGATCTGGAGCAGCAGCACAGCAAAGGCGGCGGTAAAGGCCCCCCGCGTGCGCTCATGCGCGCTCTTGCGCCCGCGCAGCCAAACCACCACGGCAAAAACCAGCAAGAGATAGCCGCTCATCCGGTGAATGAACTGCACCGTGCCGGGGTTCTCAAAGAGGTTGCGCCACCAGGGCTGCAATTCCATCATGTCGGGTGGCAGAAATCCCCCCGCCATCAGCGGCCAGTCGGTATAGCTGCGCCCGGCATCAATCCCCGCTACCAGCGCCCCCAGCAGGATTTGCAGAAACGCAAAATGCATGAGCCCCGTCGAGAGGCTATAGAGCTTCGCCTCGCGCCCCCGCCGCGCCTGCATCAGCTCCCGCTCCTCGCGCCCCAAGAGAAACACGAACCACGCGATCACGCCAAGGATCACAAAAGCCAGCCCCAGATGCGTCGCCAACCGGTAAGAGGCCACCGCCACCATCTCCCCCGTCAGACCAGAGGACACCATCCACCAGCCGATGGCCCCCTGCGTGCCCCCCAAGGCCCCCAAGAGCAGCAAACGCCCGGTCCACCCGTTCGGGATCTGCCGCGCGATGAGAAACCCGAAAAAGCCCAAGGCCCAGACAAGCCCGATCAAACGGCCCAATTGCCGGTGCCCCCATTCCCACCAATAGATGACCTGAAACTCCGCAAGGGTCATGCCCTTGTTCATCAACTCATATTGCGGAATGGCGCGGTATTTGTCGAACTCCTCCATCCAATGCGCCTCAGACATCGGCGGCAGCGCCCCGGTCACCGGCTTCCATTCGGTGATGCTGAGGCCACTGTCGGTGAGGCGCGTAAGGCCCCCCACCGCGATCATCACCACGACCAAGGCAAAAAGGATCATCAGCCAGACCCGGATCGCCCCTCGCGCGCCGCGACGGCCCGCGTCGATCATGCCGCCTTGCGGCACAGGCTTGACGGCCCCCGTTTGTCCGACCTCTTCGAAAATGCTGCGTTTTCCGCTCATGCTTACGCCTCTTGTCCCTTGGCTCTGCGAGACACTAGAGCGCGTCCCCGCCTGCTTCAACCACGCGCCTTCCAGCGGACCATCTGCCGCATCACCCCATGCAAGGTCTGCACATCGGCGCGCGTCATCGGCATCCGGCTCCACATGTTGCGCAGGTTGGTCTTCATACTGTCGGCCTTGTGCTCGGGAAAGAAAAACCCGGCCTCCTCCAGCCGTTCCTCGTAATGCGCGGCCAAGGCTTCGACCTCGACCTGCGCGGCCCAGTCGGTCTTGGCCAGATCGACCCGCTCAGGCACCACCTGCCCCGCTGCGCGCTGCCATTCATAGGCCACCAAGAGCACGCATTGACCCAGATTGAGACTGGCGAACGCCGGATTGACCGGCACGTTGATGATGGCATTGGCGCGGGCGATATCGTCATTCTCCAACCCTGCGCGCTCGGGACCAAAAAGCACCGCCACCTTCTCACCCGCCGCGATTTTCTCGACCGCCAGCACCATGGCACGCTCGGGGCTCAACACCGGCTTGGTCAGCCCCCGCGCCCGCGCGGTCGTGGCCAGCACATAGGAACAATCGCTCACCGCCTCGGCAGTATCCGCCACCAACAGCGCCTCATCAAGAAGCCGCCCCGCCCCGCTTGCCATGGCATCGGCCTTGGGATTGGGCCAGCCATCGCGCGGCGCCACGATCCGCATCCGGTCAAGGCCAAAGTTCCACATCGCCCGCGCCGCCGCCCCGATATTCTCGCCCATCTGCGGACGCACGAGGACAAAGGCAGGCTGGGGACGGTCGCTCGGCATGGGGGGTCTCACTCCTTGGTCATGCAAGGGGGCCCGCCACCGGCAAGCCCCCTCGTTCATCGTTCTTCAAATACTCAAATCAACCCGGACCACAAGACGCCGCCCGATCGGTTCACCGTATCACTCGGCTGCCTTGGTCGCCGCAGCCCCCGCCGGAGCGTCGCCTTCGGCCTTGGGCGGACGCTTGGCGCGCGGCTTGCGCGGCCGCTTGGCGGCACCCTCCGCAGCCTCCGTGGTCTCTGCGGCCTGCGCCTCTGGGGCGCTCGGCTCTTGCACCGGCTCCCCGCGCGGCTCAGAGGCAGCAGCCCCCTGATCGCCTGCGCGGTCATGGCCGCGGCGTGGCCCCCGCTCGGGCGCATGCGACCGGCGGCGCGACGGTTCGGGTTGCGGCTTGCTCTCGGGTGTCTCGACCAGACCGATCTCGCGGTCGTCATAGCCACCGATCACATCGGGCTGCGTTTGTGCGGCGGGATCATGCGAACTGGGCTGCTCGCCCTCGTCACTGTCACGCCCGCCGGACCGCTCGGGCCGGTCGCGGTCACGATCCTGCTGGCGGTCGCGGTTAAAGCGTTCCTGCTCCTCGCGGCGCGCATCCTGCTCTTTCTGCGCTTCGCTCAGCAGACGCAGATAGTGCTCCGCATGCTGCTGGAAATTCTCGGTCGCCACCCGGTCGCCCGCCAATTGCGCATCGCGCGCCAACTGGTTGTACTTCTCGATGATCTGCTGTGGCGTGCCGCGCACCTTGCCCTCGGGACCCGAGCTGTCAAACACGCGGTTGACAACATTCCCGACGGTGCGGTTGCGGTTCGGCTTGTTCCGCTGACGTGACTTCGATGATCTCATATGGTGCTGTCCAGCCCTGATGCTCAAAATGTTCGCTTGACCCGACTGGCGCCCCTTGCGCCGAATAAAACCGGATCGGACATGTTCTGGCTTGGTGTCAAGCGGGACCGCCCGAATGGGCATCCTCCGTCTTGACTGCGCACCAATAAGCACGCGCCGCCCGGTCACACAAGAGCAAAGCGGAATATTTCCGCAAATCTCGCGGATTATGGCGCAATTCCGCGTGATAGGACAGGCCAGACCCCGCACACCACCCGGTCGCGCCCCTCCAGATCAGGCAGCACCGCCACCGCCTCGAATCCCGCCGCGCGCAGGATATCGGCCACCGCCGCCCCCTGCCTCCAGCCGATTTCGACCATCAGCCGCCCTCCGGGGCGCAGATGTGCACCCGCCCCGCCCGCAATCGCGCGATAGGCCGCCAGCCCATCCGCCTCATCGGTCAATGCGAGGCGCGGATCGTGGTCCCGCACCTCGGGCATCAGCCCGGCCATTTCATCCACACCGATATAGGGCGGGTTCGACACGATCAGATCAAAGAGCCCCGTAACCCCTGCAAACCAATCCGCCCGGATCACATCCAGCCGCGCCGCCACCCCCGCCCGCGCGGCATTGCGCGCCGCCACCGCAAGCGCCGCGTCTGACAGGTCCGTGGCCACGCCCCGCACCTCGGGCCATTCCGCCAAGAGCGTCACCGCAAGGATACCACTCCCCGTGCCAAGATCGAGCAAAGTCAAGGGCTTGGGTCCCGCCAACGCCTCGGCGATCAGACATTCCGTCTCGGGGCGCGGATCGAGAACATCCGCTGTCACCTCAAACTCCCGCCCCCAGAACACCCGCCGCCCAAGGATCTTGGCCACAGGTTCCCGCGCCGCCCGCCGCGCGATCAGCGCCGCGAACCGCACCGCCGCCCCAGGTTCCAGATCCTCACCCAGATGCAGCGTCAGCCGGTCGCGTGCAATCCCCACCGCCTCGGCCAAAAGGGCACGCGCGTCCCCCGCAGAGCCATCAATGCCCGCCGCCTCCAGACGCCGCGCAGCCTCCAACAAGGCCTCGCGCAGGGTCACGACATTTCGGCCAGCAAGGTGGCCTGCGCATCCGC
>NZ_JAGPVV010000087.1 GCF_018066915.1 Roseovarius sp. | reverse complement strand
AGCTGGCCGAGGCCGCGCCCGTGACAGGGGGCATCGCGCTGGAACTCGTGAGCCTTGATGGCGAGACTTTGCCAAAGGGTCCGCGCGCGGGGCGCGGCAAACCGCCCAAACGCAAACTGGGCAGCGCCAAGCGCAAGGCTGCGGTTGATCGCCGCAAGGCCGAGCGTAAGCGGCGTTAGAAGAGCGGGAGCGGGCGCGCTCAGCGCAGCCCGTCGCGGGCAATGGCCAAGGCAAGATCCCGCACCGCCTGACCGCGCGCGGCAGCGATGGCGGTGGCACCCGAATCTAGAGGCACCGGCACGCTCAGATCAAAGAGTTGCGCCCGCGCCCGACCAGTCTCGGACGACACGAAATATTGCCCCGCAAGGCGGAATATGCCGCCCTCTTGCGCCAGCATTTCTTCGACCCGCACCTCGACCTGCGCCTCGGGAAAGCCGCCAAAGGGCCAAGGCTCTGACGCGACCCTTGCGCCCGTGATTTGCGCCAGATGGCGGCTGAGTTCGAGCGTAATCGCGCGCGCCGGATCATCGGCCCAGAAGAGGCCCGGTTGGGTGCGCAAGACGCCCAAAGCATCCGAGAGATAGATGTCCTCGCCCGCCGCGTAACCCGGCAAGGACACCTCGCGCAGCGCGACCGAGGCAAAGGCGATCCGCTGTTTGGTCTCGACCGGTGCGCGCGGCACGGTCAGGCGCTGTTCGGGGACAGAGGTGCAGGCGGCAAGGGCAGCCAGCAGCAGGAGGGCGGAAAATCTCTTCATTCTCATCATCTTCCCAACAGCAAGGAATTCGGATTGCGTTCAATCGCACGCGCCAAGGATGACACGGCACGGGCGGCGCGTTCAACCTCGCGCATCGCAGCGCGGGCATCGCGGCCCACGCCATTGTCGGCGGCATAGCCCGCCAGCGTGCCGCGCGCCTGTGCCAGCACGGCCTCGGCCTCGGCGATAAGACCCGGCAGATCACGCCCTGCCTCGGCAAAGGTATCCGCCGCGTCGCGGGCAGAGCCAAGGGCCGCGGTCGCATTCTCGACCACGCCGCCTTCGCGCAATTGCGCCAGCACGCTGCGCAATTCGTCAAGGGTGGCGTTCAGTGTGCCGGGTAGCGCCTGCGCGCCCTCTCCGGCGATCAGCGCGTCCGCGCTGCGAATGAGCGCGGTCAACTCTGCCGCCAAGGCGTCAATCTCGACGCTCTCGGCCTTTTGCGCCACGGCATCCAGCCGCGCGACAAGGTCTGGCACGCCACTGACCGCATCGCTCACCCCTTGCGAGGCCGCAGAGGCATCGCTGAGCGCGGCACTCAGCTTGGTTGCCAGTGCCTCTTGTGCGATTTGCGCGACCAGCGTTTCCATCTCGGTCAGCACCGCATCAAGCCGCGCGGGCAGGGCCTGAACCTCTGGCGCGCCGATCACGCCGCGCGCCTCGTCCAGCAAAGCGTTGACATTGCCCGGCACGGCGCGGGTATCGCTGCTCGAGACAAGGGCATTGGCGTTCTGCATGAGCGTGATCGCTTCGGCCATCACGTCCTCGATGGGCAGGGCGTTGATCCGCTCGAAGACGCCAGTCGCGGTGGCGGACACATCGGCGATCTCGCTTTCGGTGGTGGGCAGCAGCAGGCCGCCATCCTCCATCGTTTCGATCTGGGCCGGGGGGGCATCGGGGACGTCGACCAGTTCGATCTTGAGCCCGCCCGTCAGAAGCGAGGCCGAGGCCAAGCGCGCGCGCAGCCCTCCTGCGACGCTTTCGTGCAGATACTCCAAAGCCGTTTCGCGCCCTGCGCCGCCCTCGAGCCCCAGCCGTCCGGGGCGTATCGCCAGATCAACCAAAAGCCGCACGCGCCCGTCGCCAAATCTATCCTCATCCACCACCCCATTGAGTGCGCTCACTTGACCGATGCGCAGCCCATTCCATTCCACCGGGGCATCGACGCTGAGGCCGGCAATATTATCCTCGAACACGGCGGAAAGCGTCAGGATTTCGCTGTCGTCCCCGCGAAAAAGGCTGGCACGGGCGGCGGATTCCTCGGGGTAGACCGTATAGTCGTCCCCAGCCTGTGCTGCGGTGCCGCCGGAAATCATCGTCTCGAAGGTGACGCCACCCGATACGAGGGCCGCCACGGATGAAAAATCGAGCTGCGCGCCCGCAGGCCCCAGCGAAAAGGAAAACCCGGACGTGTCCCAGAACCGCGTGGCGCTGTTGATCAGCCGATCATGCGGCGCAAAGATCAGCGCTTCGGCCTCTGCCGAGGCCCCATCGGCGGTGATGCGTGGCCGCCCGATGCGTCCCACTTCGATCCCGCGATAGACCACCGGCGCACCCTCGACCAACGAGGCACGTCCCTGCGCGCGCAGCATCAGGCGCAGACCGTCCTGTCCCACACGCTCCAGCGGGGCATCGGGCAGGCCGGTAATCTGCGTGACCGCTGCACCGGGGCTGTTGTCCCACAGCCCTTCGATATAAACGCCCGACAGCACCGTCCCAAGGCCAGTCACGCCGCGCGCCGTGACTTGGGGGCGAACCACCCAAAATTGCGCGTCGCGGTCGATATAGGGGGCCACCTCTTGATCCACGCGGACCTTGACCAGCACGCGGTCCAACTCGGGCGCAAAGCTCACGTCTTCGACCATCCCGACGGTGACATCGCGATAGCGCAATTCGGTTGTCCCCGCCCGCACGCCCGACGCGTTCTCAAACGAAATCTCAAGGAGCGGCCCACGTTCGGCATAGGCCTGCCATGCGACGCCCAACACCACAAGCAGCGCTGCCAAGGGCACGAGCCAGATCACCGAAACGCGGTCGATCAGGCTGCGCCCGGCAGGGGTGATGGGGGGCTCTGGCGGCGGCATTTCGGTTTGGGTCACAGTTGGCGGTCCTCTTGGTCGTCAGGCGGGCGGGCGCTGTCCCAGATCATGCGGCTATCAAAACTCTGGGCTGAAAGCATGGTGAAAATCACCGAAAGGGCAAAAAACAGGCTGGCGCGCCCCGGTGTGATCGTGGCCAACGCCTGTAATTGCACCAATGACGACAGGATCGCCACGACGAATACGTCGATCATCGACCAGCGGCCGATATATTCCACCACCTCGTAAAGCAGATGTCGCCGCGCCTGCGACAGGCGCGAGCCGCGCCAGACACCAAAGGCCAGACCGGCCAGCACGATGAACTTGGCAACCGGGATCACCACGCTGGCCACCAGAATGATGAACGCGACCCCCCAGTTGCCATGCTGTGCCAATGTCACGGCACCGCCCACGATGGTGTCGGACTGCGTGCTGACCAGCGTGCGCGTCTCGAGCATCGGGTAGAGATTGGCGGGGATATAACACCCAAGACCCAAGAGCCACCACGCCCAGACCTTTTGCAAGGCCATGGGATCGCGGGAATGCAAGGCGCTGCCACAGCGCGGACAGAGCGGCGTGCCAAGAGGGGCCACGACCATGCAGCGGGTGCAACCTACCAGCCCCATGTCGCGCGCGGTTCTCATTGATCCAGCGAGGCCCAGATCGAATAGCGGCACATCAGGCTATCGGTCGCCACCACCAGCACCACCAGCACCGCGAACATCCACGCCGCCGGACCAAAGGCCACATCGGCCAGATCGCTCAGCTTGACCAAGGCAACGGCGCAGCCGATGGCGAAAATCTCGGCCATGGACCACGGCACGAGCCCCTCGGAGAGGCGAAAGGCAGGCCGCGCCAAGGGCGCAGGCGGGCGGTCACGGATGATGGGCACCAGCACATAGATCAGCAAGAGCAGGCGCAGCGCCGGGATCACCACGATAAAGAAAAGCACCGCCACCGCCAGCACCGACAGCCCACCCTCGAACACGAACGCCGCTTGCAGGATCGACGCGTCATGGTGCATCCCGCCCGCCCCGATGGACAGAAACGGAAAGAGCACCGCCGCCACGATCAGGATCAGCACCGTCATCGCCAGGGCGATCAACTGCTTGCCCGCCTTGCGCCGGGGCGCGATCAGAACCCTGTGGCAGCGCGCGCAGATGGCGCGTTGCCGCATCGCCACCTTGGGCGCTGTATAGACCAGATCGCAGGTCGGGCAGCAGATGAGGCCCGCCAGATCGTGCTGTGCCTCGGCCTGCACGCTCACGAGCGTTTGAGCAGCGCCAGCAGTTCCTGCGACGGCAGGCCGTCTGGCGTCACCCCCACGGATTGCTGAAAGGCGCGAATTGCGTTGATCGTGTTGGGGCCCATGATGCCGTCGATCTTTTCGATGGCGAAACCCTTGCGCTGCAGGCGGCGCTGCATTTCCATTCTTTCGTCAAAGGACAGCGGGTTATAGCCGCGCGGCCAGGCCCCCCGGATTTCAGGCCCGCCACCGATCCGGTCCGACAGATGCCCCACGCCAAGCGCGTAGGCATCGGAATTGTTGTAGCGCTTGATCACGCCGAAATTGTCAAAGACCATGAAGGCCGGACCCTGAAGCCCTGCAGGAAGCAGGATCGAGGCATTGCCGTAATCGCGCACCGCACGGCCATCCATGCCGACCACGCCTTGTGCCGCCCATTGTGACGGCAGGCGCTTGGCCTTGGCCGCCCCGGCGCTGAAGCCACGCGGCACTTGCACTTCGACACCCCAAGGCTGGCCCTTGGTCCAGCCAAAGCGTTTCAGATAGGCGGCGGTCGAGGCGAGGGCATCAGTGGGGTCGTCCGACCAGATGTCGCGCTTGCCATCACCGGTGAAATCCACCGCATAGGCAAGGTAAGAGGTGGGCATGAACTGCGTATGCCCCATGGCCCCCGCCCATGACCCTTTCATGTTCTCTGGCGTCACATCGCCCGATTGCAGAATCTGCAAGGCGGCGATGAGCTGTTTTTCAAAGAACGCACCGCGCCGCCCGTCATAGGCCAGCGTTGCCAGCGACTGAATCAGCGGCAGATCGCCCAGCCGTTCGCCATAGGTGCTCTCCATCCCCCAGACGGCGGCGACCACCTCTTTCTCCACGCCGTAATGCGCCTCGATCCGCTCGAGTGCGCGGCGCTGCTTGCGCAGCGCCTCTTGCCCGTTGTTGACCCGGACGGGCGAGACAGCGCTGTCGAGGTAATCCCAGATCTCGCGTTTGAATTCCGACTGGTTACGGTCCTTGGACACGATCTCGGCATTAAAGGTCACGCCGCGAAAGGCGCGGTCAAACACCTGACCGCTGATCCCCTGCGACAAGGCGCGGCCCCGGAAACCTGCAACCCAAGTGTCGAACCGGGGATTGGCGTTGACCGGCACGATGGCGGTCTCTGACACACCAGCAGGGCGCATCTGGGGCCGGAGGCTGCGCACCGGCACGTCGATGGCAACAATCACCGCCGCCGTGATGAGACCCGAAC
This sequence comes from Roseovarius sp., assembly GCF_018066915.1. Lineage (GTDB taxonomy): Bacteria > Pseudomonadota > Alphaproteobacteria > Rhodobacterales > Rhodobacteraceae > Roseovarius. The sequence goes on along the minus strand of NZ_JAGPVV010000087.1, from coordinate 3,488 downwards.
CGGGCCGCATCTGAGGACGCAACGATTGCTCGACCGCCCCGGCCAGCACCGGCTGTGCCCCGATCAGAAAGCTCAATAGTCCTAGATATACCGCTCGCATGGCCCGGCCCCTTTGTTGTGTGGCTCTCGCCCTAGAATAGCCCGATTGTTTCCGAATCAAAAGCGATCTCGGGGCGCGCGCGCGCCGGATTGCCGATTTCCCGGCTGCAAAAGGAAAAGGCGCGGCGATGTCTCGCCGCGCCTCCGTGGTCGTCGTGTCAAACGGGATCAGGCCAGATCGAAGCGGTCCGCGTTCATCACCTTGGTCCATGCGGCGACGAAATCGCGCACGAATTTTTCGGGGGCGTCGTCCTGTGCATAGATCTCGGCATAGGCGCGCAGGATGGAGTTGGACCCGAACACCAGATCGACGCGGGTGGCGGTGTGTTTCACCGCGCCCGACTTGCGATCCACGATGTTGTAGGTGCCATCGCCATTCGGCTCCCACTTGTAGCTCATGTCGGTGAGCGTGGTGAAGAAGTCGGTCGTCAGTGCGCCTACCTTGTTGGTAAAGACGCCATGCGCCGTGCCGCCGTGGTTGGTACCCAAAACCCGCATGCCGCCGATGAGGCAGGTCATCTCATGTGCGCTGAGGCCCATGAGCTGTGCTCGGTCGAGCAGCATTTCCTCGGGAGCGACGATGTAATCTTTCTTGAGCCAGTTGCGGAAACCATCGGCCAGCGGTTCCAACGGGCCGAAGGACTCTGCATCGGTCATCTCCGCAGTCGCGTCGCCGCGACCGGGAGCAAAGGGCACCTCGATATCGAAACCTGCGGCTTTGACCGCCTGTTCGATCCCGACATTGCCCGCCAGAACGATCACATCAGCCACGCTTGCGCCGGTCTCTGCCGCGATGGGCTCGAGCGCGGCCAGCACCTGCGCCAGACGGGCAGGCTCGTTGCCCTCCCAATCCTTTTGCGGGGCCAGACGGATGCGTGCGCCATTGGCACCGCCACGCAGGTCGGAGTTGCGGAAAGTGCGTGCACTGTCCCATGCCGTCGCGACCATGTCGGACAGGCTCAGACCGCTTGCGGCGATCTTGGCCTTGACGGCGGCGACATCGTAGCCGGTCGTGCCCGCCGGGATCGGGTCTTGCCAGATCAGATCCTCTTGCGGGGCATCCGGGCCAATGTAGCGGGTCCGGGGGCCCAGATCACGGTGGGTCAGCTTGAACCATGCGCGACCAAAGCAATCCTCGAAATAGGCCTGGTCCGCCATGAACTTTTCGCAGATGGCGCGATAGGTCGGGTCCATCTTCATCGCCATGTCGGCATCGGTCATCATCGGCATGACGCGCTTGGTCTGGTCGGTCGGATCGACCGGCATGTCCTCTTCCTTGATGTCGATGGGCCGCCATTGCTGCGCGCCAGCCGGGGATTTGGTGAGTTCCCAGTCATAGCCGAACAGCAGCTTGAAATAGCCCATGTCCCATTTGGTCGGGTGTGTGGTCCACGCGCCCTCGATGCCCGAGGTCACGGCATTGGTAGCCTTGCCGCCGAGGTTGGGGTTGACCCAGCCAAAGCCCTGATTTTCCACATCTGCCGCTTCCGGCTCTGCGCCCAAGGCGGAAGCGTCGCCATTGCCATGCGCCTTGCCGACTGTGTGGCCGCCGCAGGTCAGGGCTGCGGTTTCTTCGTCATTCATGGCCATGCGGGCAAAGGTTTCGCGCACCTGACCGGCGGTCGCCAGCGGGTCGGGTTTGCCGTTGACGCCTTCGGGATTCACATAGATCAGGCCCATTTGCACGGCGGCAAGGGGGTTCTCCATGGTGGCCGGGTTCTCGACGCTCTCATAGCGGCTGTCCGAAGGGGCCAGCCATTCCTTCTCCGCGCCCCAGTAGGTGTCTTTCTCGGGATGCCAGATGTCTTCGCGACCGAACGAGAAGCCAAAGGTTTTCAGGCCCATCGACTCATAAGCCATGTTGCCCGCGAGCAGGATCAGGTCGGCCCAGCTCAGCTTGTTGCCGTATTTCTTCTTGACCGGCCAGAGCAGGCGACGCGCCTTGTCGAGGTTGCCATTGTCCGGCCAGCTGTTCAGGGGCGCAAAGCGGATGTTGCCATGACCACCGCCACCACGCCCATCGGCCAGACGATAAGAGCCGGCCGAGTGCCATGCCAGACGGATCATCAGACCGCCGTAATGGCCCCAGTCGGCAGGCCACCACTCTTGGCTGTCGGTCATCAGCGCCTTGACGTCGGCCTTGACGGCCTCGAAGTCGAGGGTCTTGACCTCTTCGGCATAGTTGAAGTCTGCGCCGAGCGGATTGGTTTTCTGGTCATGCTGATGCAGGATGTCGAGATTGAGGGATTTGGGCCACCAATCCATGACGCTGGTGCCAGTTTCGGTCACGCTGCCGTGCATGACTGGGCATTTGCCAATGTTGTTGCCGTCCATTTTCGTCTCCTACCTGATGCGTTGTCGTTGGTGGGTGGTCTGGATGCGCCGCTGAGAATGCGACCGATTCCATGGGCCACGCGCGTTATCCTCGGGCGGTCTAACAGATGTTTTCAATAATTAATAATTGGATTTACTAAACGTAACCATAACCCATGGTTATTGTGCGTGATCCCGCCGCAGGCGAAATACGCCGGTGCCGGTGGCGATGAGGGTTCCATTATCATCGCGCACCACGCCTTCTGCGAAATAGGTGGATTTGCCGCCGCCCGTGCGCCGCGCCTCGGCAATCAGCCGCGCGCCGGTGGCCTGCCCCAGATAATTGACCGTCAGCGACAGGGTGAGCGCCATCTGCTGCCGTGCCGGGTCGCCAGTGTAACACCCGGCAAAGCCCATGGCGGTATCGAGCAGGGTGGCGTGAATGCCGCCATGTGGCAGGCCCTGACGGTTCATCAGGAACGGCTCCAACGGCAGGTCCAGCCGCGCAAAGCCTTCGGACCAGCCAATCAGGCGATACCCAAGATGGGTTTGCAACGCCGAGGGTGCTTCGAGCAGGTTCGGGTCAAGGTCTTGGGTCATGTCTTGTCCTTAGTCGCGCGTAGGCCCGCGCGGGCAAATTCGGGCACATAGCCCCCGAGGCGCAGGCCGCGTGCGGGGTCAGAGGCATTGCCATCCAGCGCACGTTTCTTGACGCCTTGCAGAATGGCCGCCATGCGGAAATAGCTGAAGGCGAGGTAGAAATGGAACCCCTCGATCGGGGCAATCCCGCGCCGGTCGCAATAACGGGCGATAAACTCCGCATCTGACCAGAGACCAAGTGCTGCGCGGTCAACACCCGATAGACCGCGTCCCTCTGCGGTGGCGGGCATCGACCATTGCATGATCACGGCGGCAAGGTCGGCGTAGGGGTGGCCGAGCGTGGAAAGCTCCCAGTCGAGCACAGCGACACAGGCGGTGCCCTCGAGTTCAAAGAGCAGATTGTCGAGCCGGTAGTCGCCATGCACCAGCGTGCGTTGCCCGTCATCGTCGGGAATATGCGCATCGAGCCACGCCAT
>NZ_JAGPVV010000049.1 GCF_018066915.1 Roseovarius sp. | reverse complement strand
CCGGCCCCCATCCGGCATAGCCGAGCGCCAGCAGGGCGCGTTCAGGGCCGGTGCCACGGGCCAGATCCTCGAGGATGTCGAGGGTGGCGGTCATGGCGAAATCGGCGTTGACGTCAAGCGAGGTGAGGGTCGATTGATAGCCCCGGTCATGCAGCACGAATCCGCGCCCATGCTCGACCGGACCGCCGAAATGCACTGGTAGATTGCGGGTCTGGCCGGTTGGTGCAATCGAAAGTTGTTCAAGCAGGTCACGCAGCCGAAGATCGCTGGTCGGTTTGTTGATGATCAGCCCCATCGCGCCATCGGGCGAATGGGCACACAGAAGCACGACCGAATGGGCAAAGCGCGGATCCCCCATGCCGGGCATGGCGATGAGCAATTTGCCAGTCAGATCCATATCTTGGCTGATTTCGGTCACGGGCGGTCCCTGTGCTGTTCTGACTTGAAAATGGGGGGAGCGGGCCGGGGGTGCAAGCCATCTCTTCACCCATTCGCAAGAATTCTCGCCGGATTGTGAGTTGGCAATCGGTGCGCAATGCCCCATGTCAGCGGCATGATACAGGTCTGGCGCATCCTTTTTCTGGCGGTTCTCTCGGTTCTCTTGCCCGTTTCGGGGGCAAGAGCGCAGGAGGATATGGTGTCGGTCAGCATCCTGCCGGGCTGGCAGATGGCCGATGGCAGCCATGTGGCGGCGCTGAAATTCGAGTTGGCGGACGGGTGGAAAACCTATTGGCGCGCGCCAGGCGAGGCGGGGATTCCGCCGCAGTTCGATTGGCGCGGATCGCGCAATCTGGCGCGGGCCGAGATCGAATGGCCGACCCCCAAGCAGACTGTGACCAATGGCATGCGCACCATCGGCTATGAGCATGTTCTGGTGTTGCCCGTGCGCCTGACGCCCGAGCGCGCAGGCCAACCGATCACGCTGAGCGTGGATATGGAAATCGGGGTGTGCAGCGATATTTGCGTGCCGGTGTCGGTGACTGTGTCGCAGGCGCTGGAGGTGTCCGAGCACAGGCCTGATCCGCAGATTGCCGCCGCATTGGCGGCGCGGCCCTATACTCAGGCCGAGGCCGGTGTGGGGCGGGTGGTGTGCAAGGTGTCGCCCATTGCGGGCGGCGGCGTGCATCTGGTGGCCGAGGTCGATGTGGCGGCGATGGGATCAAAAGAGATGGTTGTGGTCGAGACCGGCAATCCGGCGCTCTGGGTCACGCAGGCCGAGAGTGTGCGGCAGGGCAACCGGCTGCGCGCTGAAGCCGAGATTTTCCACGGCGAGGGGCGCGGCTTCATGCTCGACCGCAGCGGGCTCCGCCTTACGATCCTGAGCACGGGCGATGCGGTGGATATCCGGGGCTGTCCGGCGGGTTAACGCGGGGTGCTAGGGGAATACTCACTGCGCGAAGTGTGCTGCAAGGGAGCACCTATCTGTGAGGACACGCGGACTTGGCTGGCATAAAGTGGCAGCTACGGCTGTTGCCTCGCTCGTCCCCGGCCCAGCGACCGCGCGGCTGATTGCAAGCGGCGAACGTCAGTCAGCCAGACCTTAGAGCGAGCGGGCGCGGAGCGGGCGGCCGTCGGGCAGCGAGATATTGGCCACCTGTTCGGAAATCGGATCGTTGACCAGCGGATGCGCCTGAGAGCGGAAGTCTTCGGGGTCGCGCATTTTCTGCCAGCAGTTGCCGACATAGACTTCGAGCCCGGAAAAGCCGGCCTTGTAGCCCATCTTGGGGCTGCCGGGCACCCAATAGCCCAGATAGACATACGGCAGACCATTCTCGCGCGCGATGGCGATGTGATCGAGGATCACATAGGTGCCGAGCGATGCGCTGGTGCATTCGGGGTCGTAGAAGGAATAGACCATGCTGACCCCGTCATCGAGAATATCGGTGAGGCAGACGGCGATCAGCGTGCCGGTATCGGCGTCGGTATATTCCACGACGCGGGTGCGGATGGGCGTTTCCTCGACCATGGCGGCGAACTCGAATGTGTCCATATCGGCCATGCCGCCGGTGGCGTGGCGGCTTTCGAGATAGCGGCGGAAGAGGCTGTATTGTTCCTCGGTGGCCCAAGGCGAGGTGGCGCGGCGCTTGAGGCCCACGTTGCGGCGGATCGTGCGGCGCTGGCCCTTGGAGGGGGTAAAGTCGGCCACGTTGATGCGGGCCGAAAGACAGGCGGCGCAATCGGCGCAGGAGGGGCGGTAAAGCACGTTTTGCGAGCGGCGGAAGCCCTGTTTCGACAACCCGTCATTGAGGCGTTGCGCACCTTCGCCCTGAAGGGCCGTAAAAAGCTTGCGCTCCATCCGGCCCGGCAGATAGGGGCAGGGCTGCGGCGCCGTCACGTAGAACTGGGGTGCTATGGGAAGGGTATGCCGCATGGTGATCCGATCTCTCTCCTCGGCGGACGATAACAACGAAAAAGCGCCCCGCCAAGAGGCTTGTCACGGGGGCGTTACATGGCCGCGCGCCGGTTGATCGCGACGCATCCCATCACCCGGTCGGTGAGGCCCTGCGCGCGCTCGCCGGTGAGCATGAGCACGATCGAGAGGACCTGAAGGATCGGGATGGTCAGCGAGATGGTAAAGCCCAGCGTGTGCAAGAACGCCTGAGAGAGGTCAAAGCGTGCGCCCTGCGCGTCGCGGAATTCGATGGCGGTGAGGCGCATGCCCCATGTGGCCGAGCCGCGCGCGAGGGTCACGACGCGGTAGGCAAAGCCCACCACGGTCATCAGGATGGGAAAGAAGAAAATGCCGGTGAAGGCGGTAAAGGGCACGATGGCAAGGCTGAGGCCGATGATCACGACCGTATCGACGACAAAGGCCAACAGCCGCTTGAGCGGCACATCGGTGTAAAACTCTGGCTGGGTGTCGGGATTGGGCAGGTGCCAGCTTGTATCGGTCATGATCATTGTCCTTGTTGCGCCCTCAAGGTTGGGGGTGCGGGCGGGCATTGCAAGGGTTCAGGCGGTGAATTCCGCGAGGGTGGCCCCGGAAATCTGCAAGAGGCGCGCGGGATCAATGCCGAAGAGGTGCCGGGGCGTGCCAGCGGCGGCCCAGACCGTGGGAAAGGTCAGTAGATGCGGATCAAAGAAGGCGCGCGGCGGGGTGAGATGGCCCAGAGGGGCCACACCACCGATGGCAAAGCCGGTTTGCGCGCGGATCAGGGCGGCATCGGCCTTGCCCAAGGGTTCGCCTGCCAGCGTCGAAGCGCGGCTATCGTCGACACGGTTTGCGCCGGAGGTGACAAAGAGCAGCGCCGCGCCGCGCGTCTCGCCGCGAAACATGATGGATTTGGCGATTTGCGCGATGTCGCAGCCCACGAGATCAGCCGCCATTTGCGCCGTTGTGGCGTCGCCGATTTCAACGGGGGTGATGTCGAGCCCTGCTGCGTGCAGGGCCATGGTCACACGTCTGAGGCTCTTGCTCATGATCTTCTCCGGGTTTTTTCACAGTATTTCAGGCGCGTGGGGCATTGACCAGCCTTGCGCGGCTTGTATCACTCGGACCATGAGTTTTCACAATCGCCTGACCCGCCTGCCACGAGCCTTTGATCCTGCTGAGGGAGAGGAGGCGCGTGCCGCGGTGGCCGGGCTTGACCCCAAGCTGTCCGATCTGGTGGCGGGGGCGGCGGGGTGCAGCCCGTTTCTGAAATCGCTGATCCTGCAAGAGGCGGGGTGGCTGCCGGGCGCGTTGGACGATCCCGAGGGGGCCTTGGCGGTGCTCTTTGCGGCGTTGAGGGAAACCCCGGCAGATCGGCTGGGGTCTGCGCTGCGCGAGGGCAAGCGGCGGGTGGCGTTGATCACCGGGCTGGCCGATCTGGGCGGCGTCTGGCCGCTGGAAGAGGTCACGGGGCATCTGACGGAGTTTGCCGATCTGGCCTGCGATCTGGCGCTGAAAGCGGCGCTGGCGGCAGAGATCAAGCGCGGCAAGCTGCCGGGGATGAGCGAGGCGGATATTGCCACGGGTGCCGGGATGGTGGTGCTGGCGATGGGCAAGATGGGCGCGCATGAGCTGAATTACAGCTCTGATATCGACCTTATCTGCCTTTTTGACGAAACGCGGCTGGCGCGGGAGGATTTCCACGAGGCGCGCGCCGCCTATGTGCGCGCCACGCGCAAGATGTCGGCGATGCTGAACGACCGCACCGCCGAGGGCTATGTGTTTCGCACCGATCTGCGGTTGCGCCCGGATTCGGGGGTCACGCCCGTTTGCATGGCGATGGCGGCGGCAGAGACCTATTATGAGAGTCTCGGGCGCACATGGGAGCGGGCGGCCTATATCAAGGCGCGGCCCTGTGCGGGGGATATCGCGGCGGGAGAGCGGTTCTTGCGCACGCTCAAGCCCTTTGTCTGGCGCAAGCATCTGGATTTTGCGGCCATCGAGGATGCCCATAACATGCGGCTGGCGATACGCGAGCATAAGGGGCTGGGCGGTGCGCTCTGCCTTGAAGGGCATAACATGAAGCTGGGGCGGGGGGGGATTCGCGAGATCGAATTTTTCACCCAGACCCGGCAGTTGATTGCGGGCGGGCGCGATGCCGATCTGCGGGTGCGCGGCACGGTCGCGGGGCTGGCGCGGCTGGCGGATAAGGGCTGGGTGCCGCCGTCGGCGGCCGAGACGCTGACCGGGCATTACCGCTTTCACCGCGAGGTCGAACACCGGGTGCAGATGCTGCGCGATGCGCAGACGCATTTACTGCCCAATTCGGCAGAGGAGTTTGATCGGCTGGCGGCCTTTATGGGCCGCGACACGGGCGAGTTGCGGGCCGAGATCAAGGCGCGGCTGACCGAGGTGCATGATCTGATCGAAGGGTTTTTCCGCCCCGAAGAGGCACCTGCGACGCCCGAGGCGGCCGAGGCGCTGAATGGTGATGTGATTGCCCGCTGGCCGAGTTATCCGGCGCTGCGGTCTGACCGGGCGGTGCAGATTTTCAAGCGGCTGAAGCCGGATATTCTGGGGCGGCTGGCGCGCACCGCGCATCCCAATGAGGCGCTTGTGGCCTTTGACGGGTTTCTGGCGGGATTGCCGGCCGGGGTGCAGGTATTCTCGCTCTTTGAGGCCAATCCGCAGTTGATCGACCTCTTGGTTGATATTGTCGGCACGGCCCCTGCGCTGGCGGCGCATCTGTCGCGCAATGCGGGGGTGTTTGACGCGGTGATCGCGGGCGATTTCTTTGCCGACTGGCCGGGGCAGGCGGCGCTCGAGGCGGACCTCGTGGCGCGGATGGCGGCGGAGTCTGACTACGAGCGCGCGCTGGATGCCGCGCGGCGATGGCGCAAGGAGTGGCATTTCCGCATCGGGGTGCATCATCTGCGCGGGCTGACGGGGGCCGACCGGGCGGCGGCGCAATATGCCGATCTGGCGGGGGCGGCGATTGCGGGCGTCTGGCCGATGGTTCTGGCGCAATTTACCGAAAAGCATGGCGCGCCGCCGGGACGCGGCGCTGTGGTGCTGGGCATGGGATCGCTGGGCGCTGGGCGGCTCAATGCCGGGTCTGACCTTGACCTGATTGTGATCTATGACGCGGGCGAGGCCGAAAGCTCGGACGGGCGCAGGCCCTTGGCCGCGCGGCCCTATTATGCGCGCCTCACGCAGGCGATGATCACGGCGTTGACAGCCCCGATGGCCGAGGGGCGGCTTTACGAGGTCGATATGCGGCTGCGCCCGTCGGGCAATCAGGGGCCGGTGGCGACAAGTTGGCCGAGTTTCCAGAGCTATCAGCTGGAGGAGGCCTGGACCTGGGAGCATCTGGCGCTGACGCGGGCGCGGGTGATCACCGGCGAGGCGGCGTTGGCGCGCGATGTGGAGGCGTTCCGCGAGCGCTTGATCGTCGAAAAGGGCGCGCCCGAGGACGTGCTCGAGGCGGTGGCCGAGATGCGCGCGCGGGTGGCAAGCGCCAAGGCACCGGCCGGGCCATGGGATGCCAAGCTGGGACCGGGGCGGCTCTTGGAATTGGAGCTGGTGTCGCAGGCGGGCAATCTGATGGCGGGGCAAGCGGCGCGCGATGTGCGCGCGGGGATCGCGGGCGGTGTCGCAATCGGGTGGCTGAGTGACGGGGATGGCGCAGCGCTGTCCGAGGCTTATGCGCTTTGCTGGCGGGTGCAGATGGTGGCGCGGTTGATCAGCGACAAACCACTCGAGCCCGAGCGCATGGGCGAAGGTGGTGCCGCGTTTTTGCTGCGCGAGACCGGGCAGGAGGGGCTGGTGATGTTGCAAGAGCGGCTGGAAACACTGTGCCAACGCGCGGCGCAGGTGATGGATGCGGCGCTGATGCGCCTGCCCAAGGGACGGTGAGAGATGACGCGTGATCCCATGGACCCTAAGGGGTTGATCTACGAATCCTACCGAATCGAAGGCATTACCGAGCCGGAGTGCCGGTCGGTGTTCCTCGACTGGGCGCTGTCGCTGCCGGTGGGGCAGGAGGTGCAGGGGGCGATTGCCGAGATGGTCGCGCGCTACGGCGGTGATCACCCGGAGCATCCGATGACGCGGGTTTTGCGAGAGGGCATGGTAACTGCCGCCCCGGCGCGCAGGCGGGGGGGATGGCGATCCCGACCCCGCGATACCGGGGGGCAGCCCTGATCTCGCGTGTTTTGCCGGGGCGGAATTCCCGTCTTGGTGGTGAATGACACCGTAATACTCCGAGATTGTCTAAAATGCGCCCTAATCGGGCGTCATCCATAGGGTGCGAAAAGAAGCACAGCCCATGGAGGAAGACATGAGCTATTTGAGAGTGATCGCTGTGGCGATGTTGGGTTTGGGCCTGTCGGCCTGTGGCAGCGTCGATACGGCAACCCGAAACGCGCCGCTTGAGGCGCCTGCCTTGCGCGCCGCTGCAGTGCCGCTGGATGTGCAGGAGATTCGGGTCACGGTGCCCAAATCGCTCAAGGTCTCGGAGGCCAATAGCTATTATCCCATGGGCGATATCGTCTGGCGCGAGGATGGTCCGGGGGATCGCCATGCGCAGGTCAAGGCGATTGTCGAGGCCGGGCTGACGCGCGGCGTGGCAGACGGTGTGCCGGGCGGGATGCCTGCGGTGCTCGATGTCCAAGTGACGCGGTTTCACGCGCTGAGCGAAAAGGCGCGCTATACCATCGGCGGCATGCATTCGATCCATTTCAACGTGACCCTGCGCAACCCTGAGACGGGCGCGCCCTATGGTCCGGCAAGACCGGTCAAGGCCAGCTTCAAGGCCTATGGTGGGCAGGCGGCGATTGACGCAGAGCGGCGTGGCCAGACCCAGAAGGTGCGGATTACCGACCATCTGGCGCAAGTAATCCGGGGCGAATTGGGGCTGCCTGCGCGCCCTGCGGCTGATCTGGTCGCGGCGCTGAGCGTGAGCCAGTAAATCTGATCTTTTCCATGGGCTGTAATCGGCGTAAGGGGGCGGTATGACACCGCCCCCTTATCCTGTGATCCGCCTCCGCCCGAATGTCGAGCCGCGCGCCATCCGTCATGGTGCGCCTTGGGTATTCGATAATGAAATCGTGACCGACCGGCGCACCAAGGCGCTGGCGGCGGGCACCATCGCCCTCTTGGAGGATGCCGACCGCGCGCCTCTGGGGTTGGTGGCGGTCAACATGGCCTCGAAGATCATGGCGCGGATGATGGAGCGCGATGTGAACGTGGCCATTGACCGCGCCTGGCTCTTGGCGCGTCTGACCCGTGCCCATGAGATGCGGACGCGGCTGCATGACGCGCCCTATTACCGGCTGGTGCATGCCGAAGCCGATGGGTTGCCCGGTGTGGTGATCGACCGGTTTGACGATATTGCGGTCATTCAGCCCAATGCGGCCTGGGCCGAGGCGATGCTGGGCGATCTGGTGTCGGCGGTCCAAGAGGTGACGGGCGTGGGCACCGTGCTCAAGAACGCTGGCGGCCGGGCGCGGGGTCTGGAAGGGCTCGACGATCAGAGCGCGGTTCTGGCGGGTGTGGCGCCCGAGGGGCCGCTGCCGGTGCCGATGAACGGGGCCATTTACATGGCTGATCTGTTGGGTGGGCAAAAGACCGGGCTTTTCTATGACCAACGCCCCAATCACGCCTTTGCGGCGCGGTTGGCGAATGGCGCGCGGGTGCTTGATATGTTCAGCCATGTCGGCGGGTTTTCTCTGGCGGCCTTGGCGGCGGGGGCAAAGCATGCGTTGGCGGTCGATGGATCGGAACCGGCGTTGAGCCTTGCGGCGCAAGGCGCGGCGCGCATGGGGCTGGCCGAGCGGTTCGAGACGCGGCGCGGCGATGCGTTCGACGTGATGGAGGCGCTGGCCGCCGAGGGCGCGCAATTCGACGTGGTGATCTGCGATCCGCCCGCCTTTGCGCCGAGCAAGCAGGCGATGGAAAAGGGGCTGCGCGCCTATGAGCGGGTGGCGCGGCTGGCGACGCCGCTGGTGGTACCGGGGGGATATCTCGGGCTTTGTTCCTGTTCGCACGCGGCGGATCTGAGCAAGTTTCGCGCGGCCTGCACGCGCGGGATCGGGCGCGCTGGGCGGTCGGGGCCGTTGATCCACACCGGATTTGCCGGGCCGGATCATCCGCTGCACCCCAATCTGGCGGAATCAGGGTATCTCAAGGCGCTGTTCTATCGCCTATGAAGGTGCTGCTGGATACCTGCGTGATCTATCCCACGGTGATGCGGGAGATGATTCTGGGGGTCGCGGCAGAGGGCGCATTCGAGCCGCTCTGGTCGGAGCGGATTCTGGCTGAATGGCTGCGCGCGGTGGTCAAGCTGGGACCGGGGGCCGAGGCGCAGGCGGCGGGCGAGGCGGCGCTGATGAACGCGCGCTGGCCGCGGGCGCGTGTGAGCTATCCACCGTCGTTGGAGGCGCGGTTGTGGCTGCCTGATCCGGCGGATCGGCACGTGCTGGCGGCAGCGATTGCCGGGTCTGCCGATGGTATCCTCACACTGAACGCCCGCGATTTCCCGCGTCACACGCTGGCCGAAGAAGGGCTGTGGCGGGCCGATCCGGATGGGTTCCTGCATGGCATCTGGCAGGCACAACCGGGGCTGGTGGCCGGGGTGGCCGAGGGCGTGCTGGAAAAGGCGCGGGCGCTGTCCACGGGCACGTGGGAGATGCGAGCACTCTTGAAAAAGGCAAAGCTGCCGCGATTGGCCAAGGCGCTGGGCGCGGCCTGATTGCGGGCTGAAATTTTTGCCGGGTGTGGGGAATAATCCCCGCGCTGCGGCGTTTCTCTCTTGTCCGTCCCTTGGGTGGGGCGTGGATCACGAGAGGAGAAAACCATGACACAGGACAATGACACACCGCTGACGCGGCGACGGTTGCTGGCCCGGTTCGGGCTGGCAAGCGGGCTGGCCTATGTGGCTCCGGTGATGATGCATCTGGGGGCGGCGCATGCCTCGGGTGCGGGTGGTGACGGTGGCGGCGGCGATGGCGGCGGCGGTTCGGGCGGCGGTGCCTCGGGCGGCGGCGGGTCGGGCCCCGGCGGCTCTGGTGGCGGGGCTGGCAATGGGCGCGGGTCCGGTCCTTCGGGACGCGGGTCGAGCAACAGTTCCGGACCTTCGGGGCGCTGAGACCGGCGCGGGATCATGGCGCGGGGCGCTGTGATCCCGAATGTGCGCCTTTCATGCCCTGAGGCCAGATCGGCAAAAGCCCGCGCAAGAGAGCGCCAATCGGGATTTTGCGGGCGGGAGGCCTAGGTTTTACGGCAGAACACGCCTGGGGGCGCTCGTGCCCTGCTGGCAAGACAAGTGAAGGAGATGGATATGGCACAAGATGACACCAAGCTGACGCGGCGGCGGATGCTGGCCCGGTTGGGGCTGGCGAGCGGGCTGGCCTATGTGGCGCCTGTGATGCTGCATCTGGGGGCGGCACATGCCTCGGAGGCGAGCGGACGTGGATCGCGAGGATCACGCGGATCGCGCGGCTCGGGCGGCGGGTATTACCGCAATGGGTATTATTACGAGCGCGGGTCTAGCCGGGGCTCTTATGGATCGGGGCCATCGGGCCGGGGCCGCTATCGGCCTGTGACCACGGGGCAGGTGGTCGATCAGATCATCGGCACGCTGGACAATCTGGGGCGGTTGCAGTGAGAGACACGCCATGTTGCACTCGGTGAAACAGATCGTAGGCCGTCTGCGGGCGTCACCGGACGCGGCGCAGGGCCTCATGCGATTCGACCCCGTGCCACAGGAAGTGGTGCTGAGCGGGGCCGAGGCGGTGGCCGGGGCATTGGCAGAGGTGATGCCGGGCTGGGGCGTCCGGCAGGTTTCGGGGACACCCTCAGAGGCGGGGCCGGTCACGCGGGTGACGCAAGAAGAGCCGGGGCGCTATGCCTATCAGTCGTGGTGGTCTAACGCGCCCCTGACCGATCTGGGGCTGGCCGGGGCGACCTGTGGCGTGGTGGCCGATCTGGTGCAGAGCTATTGCGATGCGCGCCCCGAGATGATTGGCCTGCATTGTGGGGCGGTCGAGGTGGGCGGGCATCTTCTGGCCTTTACCGGGCCGTTCCGCGCGGGCAAGACGACGCTGGTCACACGGCTGGCGGCAGAGCCGGGTGTGCGGCTTTTCTGCGATGATGTGCTGCCGGTTCTGCCGGACGGGCAGGGGGTGGCACTTGGGATTCAGCCGCGGTTGCGCCTGCCCTTGCCCGAGGGGGTCGTGGCCGCGTTTCGTGCGCATGTTGCGGCGCATTTGACGGTCCAAGACCGGCGCTATGGCTATGTGCGCGCTGACGGGCAGGCGGGTCTGGGCACGCGGGCGCCTCTGGCCGGATTGATCGTGCTGCGGCGCGAGGCGTCGGGGCCGGCGCGGCTGCACCGGATGCGGGTGGCGGATGCGGTGGCGCATATGATCCGCCAGAACATCGCCGATCCGGGCGAGACCGAGGCGCATTATGACCGGCTGGCGGCCCTTGGCGCGCGGCTCTTCTGTGCGACGCTGGTTTACAGTGATCTGGAGGAGGCGGTGCGCCTGGTGAGTGATCTTTGTGCCGCGCCGACGCTGCCGGGGCGCCGCGTGCAGATTGGTCCGGTGCTGCCGCCTGAGCCGGTCGAGGCCCCGGCGGTGCCGGTTGATCTGGCGCAGGTGTTTTGTCGCGCCGCAGAGGTGAGCGCGCGCGAGATTGGGCAGGATGTGTTTCTCTGGCAGATGGCGGGGCGCAATTTCTTTCGCCTCAACCCGGTGGCGGGGGCGGTCTGGGCGCTCTTGCAAGAGCCGTGTCGCGGCCATGAGATTGCCGATGTGCTGGCGGAGGTGTTTCTGGGCACGCCGCAAGAGACAATTGCCGATGATCTGTCGGACCTCTTGGGGCAGATGTGCGCGCGGGGGCTGGTTGCGATCGAGACTTAACGCAGAAGCGTGCGCATGCCTTGATCGAGCCCTGCGAGGGTCATGGGCACCATGCGATCCTCGAAAATCTCGCGGATCATGGCGATGGACTGGGTATAGTCCCACTCGGCGCGCGGCACCGGGTTGATCCAGAGGTGATGTGGCCATTGGCTCCGGGCGCGGGAGAGCCAGACTTGCCCGGCTTCGGCGTTCCAATGTTCATTGGCGCCACCGGGAAAGGCAATTTCATAAGGCGACATGCTGGCATCGCCCACGAAGATGCATTTGTAATCCGGGCCATAGGTGCGCAAGACGTCCTGCGTCGGGGTTTGGGCATTCCAACGGCGGGAATTGTCGCGCCAGACGCCCTCATACAGGCAGTTGTGGAAGTAGTAATATTCGAGATGTTTGAATTCGGCGCGGGCGGCGCTGAACAGCTCTTCCACCACCTTGATATGCGGGTCCATCGAGCCGCCGACATCGAGAAAGAGCAGCACCTTGACCGCATTGCGCCGCTCTGGCCGGGTTTGCACGTCGAGATAACCGTGTTCGGCGGTGGCGCGGATGGTGCCGTCGAGATCGAGTTCTTCGGCCGCCCCGTCGCGCGCCCATTTTCGCAGGCGTTTGAGCGCCACCTTGATGTTGCGGGTGCCAAGTTCGACCGAGTCGTCGAGATTGCGGAATTCACGCTTGTCCCAGACCTTGACCGCGCGGCGGTGGCGGCTCTGGTCTTGGCCAATCCTGACACCTTCGGGGTTGTAGCCATAGGCGCCAAAGGGCGAGGTGCCGGCGGTGCCAATCCATTTCGAGCCACCCTGATGGCGGCCTTGCTGGTCCTTGAGGCGCTCGCGCAGGGTTTCCATCAGCTTGTCGAAGCCACCAAGGGCCTCGATTTCGGCGCGCTCTTGCGCCGTCAGATGTTTTTCGGCGAGTTTTTGCAGCCATTCGGCGGGCAGGTCGACGGCGTCGAGCACGTCTTGGGCGGTGATCGCCTCGAGCCCGGAAAAGCTGGCGGAAAAGGCCTGATCGAAGCGGTCGATATGGCGCTCGTCTTTGACCATGGCGGTGCGGGCGAGGTAATAGAACCCCTCGACGTCATAGGTGACAAGGCCGCGCCCCATCGCCTCGAGAAAGGTCAGGTATTCGCGCAAACTGACCGGCAGGCCCGCGCGTCTGAGGTTCTCGAAGAACGGCAGGAACATCGCGGATCAGAGCGCGCTGCGGTGGATGATCAGTGTCGCGAAGAGACCAAGGAGGGCGAAAATAAGCGCGAAAACAAAGGCGTATTGCAGAATATCTGCCAGCTTGCCCTTGCGCCGCCGTGCCAGGAGCGCGCCGGTGAGCGCGCCCAGTAGTGCCCCGATGATTACGATCATGCCTTACCCGTTCGGTCCTTTGAGCGGGCTGAGCGCGCCAACTTCGCGCAGTTTGGCACGCACGGCCCAATCCGCGCCATACCCGTAACGCGCCCAGCCCAGACTGTCCAGCCTGACGGCCTGTGCCTCGGACACGCGACCCGAGAGATCGAGCGCCTCGGCGCGCAGCATCATCAGCGTGGCCAAGAGGGCCGCGTTTTCGGCGCGCTCTGCCGTGGCCAGATGCGGGCTGATGAGCATCAGCGCATCCTCGCCGCGCCCCTGCGAGATGGCATAGGCGGCCAGTTGGGCGGCAGCAAAGGCGCGGTGCAATTCGGTGCCGGGGTTGGCCTCGTAGAAGCGTTCGGCAAGGACGAATTGATCCTGCGCGAAATCGGGATCAGAGGCCTGGGTGATCCGGCCAAGGGCGAAATGGCTGAAGGCGCGGCGATGATCGGTCCAGCCCACGGCCTGCGCGATGCGCACGGCGTCCGTGGCGGCGGCGCGCCTCTCCATCGGGCGGGCCCCCGGCCCAAGGGCCGTTTGGATGGCGTCGATCCACGCGCGGGGCGTCGAGCCGGCAAAGCGGGGCGCAAGCCCATCCCCGGCGGGATTGAGGCGCGAGAGGATGGCGGGCAGACGCTCTTCCACCTCGCGGCGGGACATGCCCGCGCGCAATTCGGGGGCGTAGAACACCTTGAGCACCAGCATGTCGAACCCGGTCAGCACGGCATGCACGTTGTCATCGTTGAACACGCTGTCCGAGAGGCGGTAAAGGTCGTTGAGGGGGCCAAGGGCCTGCGCCAATTCCTCGTGCAGGCAATCGCGCACTTCTTGCGGGCTGGTGTCATTGGGCACGAAGATGGCGATTTTCTCGCGTTGGCGAAGCTGGCTCCAATCCGTCGCGCGGGAATTGCGGGCGGCGCGGTATTGCGACAGACGCGAGATATTGGGCACGACGAAACAGGCGGCCTTGGGCAGGCTGCGCTGAATGGCGTCGCGGCTGACGGCCTCGATGGTGATATTCGCGGGGCCGTCGGAGACGCGGGTGATGTTGATCCCCGCCTCGGTTTGCAGGCGGTGCAATAGGCGGTTGAGGTCCGAGATCAGGGTGATCGGCGGCTCGCCGGTCACGCGCAGGGTAATGGGCCCCTCGAATCGCGAGAACTGTTGCAGCATCCGACCTGATTCAAGCTGAAAGCCCAGATCGAGGATGTCGCGCTGGATGTCGCGGTTCGAGCGCGCTGGCGGCAGGGGGCGGGGCGCGGAAAATGCCTTCATCGGCGGCATGCCGGTTTCTTCGGGCATGGCGGCGCGGCTGGCCGGTTCGTGATAGCTGTAATTGCCGGGCACACAGGCCCCCAGCATCAGGCAGATCGGCAGGATGACACGACGCATAAGACCCCCGTAACCTAAATCGAAACCAAGGAGCCCGCCGCCGCTGTGGCGCGGGTCCAGTCGCCGACGGGGGCGGGCCGGGGGCGTGCAAGACCCATCGGCCCTGCGCAGCGTTTCCCTGCCACGGCCTTTGCCGGGTCGGGGGTAGAATTCATTTTCATCCTGTCCCGCGTAAGGAGCATTTGCGGCAAAATTGTGGCAATTGCATCTTAGCACGGAACAGGGCACAGGCCATGGTTGAATTTCGTTTTATAACAGTGGTTTATCCATTGTGAACTTTATCTCTGACGGCGGGCCATGAAGGCCAGACGCTCAAAGAGATGCACATCCTGTTCGTTCTTGAGCAAAGCGCCGTGCAGTTTCGGCAGAGCATCGGCCCCGTCGCGGCGCAGATCCTCGGGTGTCAGATCCTCGGCGAGGATCAGTTTGAGCCAGTCCAGCACCTCGGAGGTGGAGGGCTTTTTCTTGAGCCCCGGTTGCTCGCGGATCTCGAAAAACTGGGTGAGGGCGGTCGACAGGAGCGCGTCCTTGATGCCGGGATGATGCACTTCGACGATGCGCCGCAGGGTTTCGGGATCGGGAAAGCGGATATAGTGAAAGAAACAGCGGCGCAGAAAGGCGTCGGGCAGTTCCTTTTCATTGTTCGAGGTGATGATGATGACGGGACGGTGGCGGGCACGGATGGTCTCGCCGGTCTCGTAGACGTGGAATTCCATGCGGTCGAGTTCCTGAAGCAGGTCATTGGGAAACTCGATGTCGGCCTTGTCGATCTCGTCGATCAGAAGCACGACCTTTTCATCGGACGCGAACGCCTCCCAGAGCTTGCCGCGTTTGATGTAATTGCCCACGTCATGCACCCGTGCCTCGCCCAACTGGCTGTCGCGCAGGCGGCTGACGGCATCGTATTCATAGAGGCCTTGTTGCGCCTTGGTGGTGGACTTGATATTCCATTCGATGAGCCGCAACCCAAGCGCGCCCGCCACCTGCCGGGCCAGTTCGGTCTTGCCTGTGCCCGGTTCGCCCTTGACCAGAAGGGGGCGTTCCAACGTCACGGCGGCATTGACCGCGACGGTCAGGTCTTCGGTGGCGACATAGGCCTCGGTGCCTTGGAATTTCATCGGTTTTTCAATCCTGTCAGGGGTCAGCGGCGCTGTGTTCGCGGGCAACCTAGACCGTTCGACAATTCACATCAATGCCGCGTGATTGGCTAGTGACAATCCTGAATGTGGCGTGTAGATGACCGCGCATGGGGCGCCGACTGTCTGAGGAGTTCATTATGCCAGACACTGGCCTTGATGAGGGGATCGAGATGAAAGCGGAAGTGTTTCTGCCCGAAGACTACCAACCCGCCGAGGATGAGCCGTTCATGAACGAGCGGCAGCTGGAGTATTTCCGGCGCAAGCTGATTGCCTGGCGGTTGGAGTTGCTGGAGGGCAGCCGGGAGACGATTGAAGGATTGCAGGATGGCACGCGGGCCATTCCCGACGTGGCCGACCGGGCCAGCGAAGAGACCGACCGCGCGCTGGAGCTGCGCACGCGCGACCGTCAGCGCAAGCTGGTGGGAAAGATCGACGCTGCCTTGCGGCGGATCGAGGATGGCGAGTTTGGCTATTGCGAAATGACGGGCGAGCCCATCAGCCTCAAGCGGCTGGACGCGCGGCCCATCGCCACCATGACGCTGGAGGCGCAGGAGCGCCACGAGCGGCGCGAAAAGGTGCATCGCGACGATTGAGGCCGAGACTCAATAGCGAAATTAACACGACAGCACGCGCCGGGACTTTCCTCCCGGCGCGTTTCGTATCAAGAGGGGTGCCATGACACTGGATGGGCTGAACATCGCGGTCATCGGGGCCGGAATTGGCGGGCTGGCTGTGGCGCGTGCGCTCTGCCTGCGCGGTGCCGATGTGACGCTCTTGGAACAGGCCCCCGAGATTTCCGAGGTAGGGGCCGGGTTGCAGATCAGCCCCAATGGCTTTGCCGTGCTGCGCGCGCTTGGGCTTGGGCCAACGCTTGCGGCGCGCTCGGTGCAGGCCGAGGCGGTCAGCCTGCGCGATTACCGGCGGGGCGAGGTGCTGCGGCTGGACCTGAGCGGACTACAGGACCGCGACTATCATTTCATCCACCGCGCGGACCTGATCGAGGTGCTGGCAGAGGGCGCGCGCGAGGTCGGCGTCAAGCTGCGCCTGATGCAGAAGGTGAGCGCGGTGACGGGCGGCGTGCGCCCGTGCGTTCGGATGGCCAATGACTCGCGGTTTGATGCGGATTTGGTGATCGGGGCGGATGGGCTTCATTCGGTGGTGCGGCGCGCGCTCAACGGGACGCTGGCGCCGTTCTTTACCCGGCAGGTGGCGTGGCGGGCGGTGGTGCCCAATCAATGGGCGCGCGGCCCCGAGGCGCAGGTGCATATGGGGCCGATGCGCCATGTGGTGAGCTATCCGTTGCGCGGCGGCACGTTGCTCAATCTGGTGGCGGTGCAAGAGCGCGCCGCCTGGACCGAGGAAAGCTGGAGCCAGAGGGATGATCCGATGGCGCTGCGCGCGGCCTTTGGCGATTTCGGGCCAGAGGTGCAGGAGATGCTGGCGGCGGTCGAGGAGGTGCATCTCTGGGGGCTCTTCCGGCATCCGGTGGCGCGGGTCTGGCAGCGGGACGGGCTGGCGCTCTTGGGCGATGCGGCACATCCCACCTTGCCCTTCATGGCGCAGGGGGCGTCGATGGCGCTGGAGGATGCGTGGGTGCTGGTCGATGCGCTGAGTGCTTCAGAGGGCCTTGCCGAGGGGCTGGCGGCCTATCAGGGGCGGCGCGAGGCGCGGGTGCGGCGGGTGGTCGAAGCGGCCAATCGCAATGCGTGGAAATACCATCTGAGTTTTCCGCCGCTCCGCTGGGCGGCGCATGGCGTGCTGCGGGCCGGGGGGGCGTTGGCACCCGACCGGATGCTGCGGCAGTTTGATTGGCTCTATGGCCATGACGTGACGCAAGAGGCGGGGTGAGGGGCGCTACCTCTGACCTCGCGACCTTATTTGAAGTTGCGGCTTTCCTTGATCTGCTCCCAGGCCCAGACGACCTGTTGCAGTTGCTCTTCCTGACTGCGGTCGCCACCGTTGATGTCGGGGTGCAGAACCTTGATCAGCGATTTATAAGCCTTGCGCAATTCGGCCTTGGTCCAGGTATCCTCGGCCTCGAGAATTTCGATGGCGCGGCGTTCGGTGGGGGGCAGTTTGCGGGTGCCGCCCTTTTTCTTGCCGGGGTTCTGAGTGGCGTTGACGCCCAGCACCTGATGCGGGTCTTCGATGCCCAGACGCGCCCAAGCCCGCGCCTCGGGGTCGGTGATGCGGCGGGTTTCACGCTCCCACACCTTGTCCTTGGAAAGCTGCGCGTTCAATTCGGCCTCGGTGGTGCCGTCAAAGAAATTCCATTTCAGGTTATAATCGCGCACATGCTGCTGGCAGAACCAGAAGTAATCATCAAGCACATCGGGGGCCTTGGGCGCGCGATATTTGCCCGCCTCTTCGCAGCCCTCGTGATCGCAGACGCGGGTCGAGGTCTCGGAAGCGCCCGACATGCCCCGCCGACCGCGCGGATTCTTCTTCTTGGCCGAGGAGACGGACATATCGAAACCGAAGGGATCTGATTTGGACATGGGGCTAACCTTTGCGAGTCGGAGACGAGAGTGTATGCCAAAACGCGGGGAATTGAAGGGGCGGGGGGTAAAATATTCCGTGTCGGGGCGGCTATTCGGGGCTTGACAGCGGGCCTCTGCACGAGGGCGAGCGGTGGTTAGTCGGTCTCGATCACATCCGGTGATCGCGGCGTCAGGGGGGCGGTGTCGGGCGCTGTATCGGTGGCGGTGGTCTGTGTCGTGCCGGGGATCACCACCTCGCGGCGAAAGACCGCGACAGAGCGATAGACGGTATGGGTCGAGGTCAGGCCCTGCCGCTCTTCGCTGGGCAGGATATCGGTGCGCAGGTATTCCCAGCCTGCGCGCCCCATGTCGTTGAGCAAATCCTCGACGCCAAGGGCAAAGCGCGCCTCGGGGGTCTTGACGCCGGGGGCCTTGCGGCCACGGGTGGGGGCGGGCAGGACCTTGTATTCGTAAAGGGGCATGGTGGCTCCGGTCTGATGCAGGCGCCATACCTTACGCGACTGGTCCGGGGGTGCAAGCGAAACACGAAACCCCGGACCGATGGTCCGGGGCTTTGATGGTCCAGAAACCGGCCTTGGTTACTTGGGGCCCGGTCCGATCACCATGATCATCTGGCGACCTTCCATCTTGGGCATATTCTCGACCCGGCCCACTTCCTTGATGTCTTCGGCGATCCGTTCGAGAAGCTGGCGGCCCAAGTCCAGATGCGCCATCTCGCGGCCACGGAAGCGCAGGGTGATCTTGACCTTGTCGCCGCCTTGCAGGAATTTCACGACACTGCGCATCTTGACGTCATAGTCATGCGTGTCGGTGCCGGGGCGGAACTTGATTTCCTTGATCTCGATGATGTGCTGCTTCTTGCGGGCCTCGGCCTCGCGTTTCTGCTGCTCGTATTTGTACTTTCCGAAATCCATGATCTTGCAGACCGGCGGCGTGGCGCTTGGCGAGATCTCGACCAGATCAAGACCTGCCTCTTCGGCCATTTCCATCGCACGTTGCGGGGTAACAACCCCGACGTTTTCGCCATCTGCGCCGATCAGGCGGATTTCATCACAGCGAATGCGGTCGTTGATACGGGGGCCAGTGTCGCGCGGAGGGGGCGCGTTATGGGGTCTGCGGGCTATGGCTTTGTTCCTTCGATCGTTGTTAGGGTAGGTTCAATTCGACGCTGCAAGGTAAACGCGGCGCGGCGCGCTTTCAAGCTGCAAATCGGCTGATCTGAGCCGAAAGCCGGTCAATTCCCCCTTGCGCCTTTCCTTTTATGCCCACATCTGGAAGGGAGATGCAAAAGGGCGGCGCGACGAGCGCGCGGTCCGGACAGTTTTGAGGAGATGAGTATGAAAAACCTGATTTGGATTCTCGTGGCGGCGGTTGTGCTGGGGGGTGGGTATCTGCTCTTTTCCGGCAAGTCGGTGGATGAGGTGGTCGAGAGTGTGAGCCCCGGTGCGACCGAGGTCGAGGCTCCGGCGGCACTGGAGGATGCGGCGGCAGCGGTGGGCGATGCGGCAGAGGCAGCGGCGGATACCGCAGCCGAGGCCGTGGAGGCCACGGTCGAGGCGGCAGGCAACGCGGCAGAGGCTGTGGCAGAGACCGCGACCCAAGCAGGGGAAGCTGCGGCAGAGGTGGTCGAGAGCGCCACGCAATCTGTGACGGGAACCGCGACCGAGGCCACCGAGGCCGCAGGCGCAGCGGTTGAGGCCACGACCGAGACCGCCACCGAGGCCGCAGGGGCCGCGCAAGAGAGCGCCGATGCGGCGGTTCAATCCACGCAAGAGGCCGTGACCGAAGCCGAGGCAGCCGCCACCGAGGCGGCAACAGCGGCAACGGAAAGTGCGAGCGAGGCGGCGACAGCGGCGCAGGACACCGCCAGCGAAGCGGCCGCGGATGCGGTTTCGGCGGCGGTCGATCAGCCTGCGACAGCGGCTGAGGTGGCCCCCGAGGCGCTGACGGTCGAGGGCTTTGACATGGCCGAAGTTCAGACCCTGATCGAAGGGTCTGATATGGGTGCGCTGGAAAAGACTATGGTGCTGGAAGGCGTCAAGGCGGCGCAGAACAATCCCGAGTTGCTGAAAGCAGCCCTTGAGGCGGCGCGTGCGGCGCTTGGCTACTGAGCCCTGAGATTACATGAGGAAACCCGCGCAAGGTTTTGGCCTTGCGCGGTTTTTTTTATTTCTGAGGGTTGGGATTCTCAGTCCAGAAACGCCTTTTCCACGACATATTCCTTGGGGTCGGAATTGGCCCCTTCGCGCAGCCCGTAGCCTTCGAGCATGTCCTTGATTTCAAGGTTGAAGGCGAGGTTGCCGCAGACCATGGCGCGGTCGGTTTCGGGAGTCAAAGGTGCCACGCCCAAATCGGCAAAGACTTCGCCCGAGCGCATGAGATCGGTGATGCGGCCCATCTTGGGGCTCGCCTCGCGTGTGGTGGTCGGGTAATAGCGCAGCTTGTCGGCAAAGCCTTCGCCGATGAGTTCGGCCAGCATCTCGTCTTTGCGGATGCTCTCGATCAACTCGGCACCATATTGCAATTCGCCCACTTCCCGGCAGGTGTGGGTGATGATCACCTCGTCATAATCGCTATAGGTCTGCGGATCGCGCAGGAGCGATGCAAAGGGCGCAAAGCCGGTGCCGGTGGCAAAGAACCAGATCCGTTTGCCTGGCAAGAGCGCGTCATGCACCAGCGTGCCCACGGGTTTGGGACGCAGGATGATTTCGTCGCCGGGTTTGATATGTTGCAGGCGGCTGGTGAGCGGGCCGTCCTGAACCTTGATCGAGTAGAATTCCAACTCGTCATCCCAAGAGGGCGAGGCGATGGAATAGGCGCGCAGGAGCGGCTTTTCGCGGCCGGTTTTCTCGTCGGTCTGCATGAGGCCGATCATCACGAATTCACCGGAGCGAAAGCGCAGGCTTGCCGGCCGGGTCACGCGGAACGAAAACAGCCGGTCGGTCCAGTGTTTCACCTCTGTCACGGTCTGTGCATCGGGGATCGCAAGGGTTTTAGGCGCTTTGGCGCTCGCTTGGGTCACGGCGGTCATCTCATTCATGGGGACATCTGCCGGTCGTTTAAACCGACATCCTTTCTTAATCTTTGATTCAAGTCAGGTGAAGGCGTTAATCAGCCGCGCAGCCGCGCCTGATAGTCATGCGCCTGCCAATCGGCCCGAAAGAGCCAATCCGCCTCGGGCTGACGGGTGGCGAGGGCGTCAGAGATTTCCACCTCGTCAAAGCCGGAGCGGCGCGCCATCGCGTATTGATCGGCGATGACATGGCCGCGCGCGCGCAACCGCCCGGTATAGCCCATCAGGCGCAATTGCCGCGCGATGGAATAGCCGCGCCCGTCAGCGGCGGAGGGGAAATCGACGCGAATGAACGCGATGCCGTCCAGCCGCCCGGCCAGCGTGGCGGGGTTGGTGTCATTGGGCAGATCAAGGGCGGTCGCCTCGGGGCCCGCCTCGGCCAAGGGGGTGATGGGGGCGGTCCAGTCGTCGGGGCCAAAGCCCCGGTCGGTGACGAGTACGGTCATGCGGAAACTCCTCTTCGCACCATCTTGCCGTTGACAAAATGGATGCCACATTCGGTTTTGTCCTGATCGCGCCAGCGGCCTGATCGGGGATCTTCGCCCGGTTTGACGGGCGTGGTGCAGGGCATGCAGCCGATGGAGGGATAGCCGCGCGCCACCAGCGGATGCCGGGGCAGGCGGTTTTCGTCCATATAGGTGCGGATATCCTCGGGCGTCCAATGCGCCAGCGGATTGACCTTGATCCGGCTTGTTTCCTCCTCGACCTCGAAGAAGTCGAGCGCGGCGCGGGTGCCGGATTGATAGCGTTTGCGGCCGGTGATCCAGCCGTCAAAGCCGTTCAGCGCAGCTTGCAGCGGCGCGGATTTGCGCAGGGCGCAGCAGGCATCGGTATCGCGTTGATGCAGGGTTGCGTCGGGGTCCTGGGCCCTCAGATCGCCCGCGTCCGCGCGGATGATGCGCAGGTCGCTCAGGTTGAGCCGCTCGGCCAGTTCCTGTTGATAGACCAGCGTTTCGGCAAAGAGCATCGCCGTGTCGATGAAGATCACCGGCGTGTCGCGGCGGGTGACAGAGACCATGTGCAAGAGCACCACGGATTCCGCGCCAAAACTCGAGACAAGCGCCAGCTTGCCCGCCTGAGGATCGCGCAACGCGTGTTCAAGCACCGACACCGCCGAGTGATGGCGGTATCGGTCGTTGAGCGCGTGAACCCGTAATGTCAGGTCACTCTGCGGCATGGGCGCGGGCCTCTTGGTCGTAGAGCGCGGATTTGAAAGGGGCCATCCCGAGGCGGTTGTAGGTTTCGAGGAAGGTCTCTTCCGGTCCTTCGCGCAGGTCGAGATAGGCGAAGATCAGACGCTCGATGGCGGGCACAATCTCGTCATAGGCAAAGCCCGGTCCGGTGCGGGTGCCGATGACGGTGGTCTCGGACGGATCGCCGCCGAGGGTGATCTGATAGTTCTCCACCCCCGCACGGTCGAGGCCAAGGATGCCGATATGGCCGACATGGTGATGTCCGCAGGCGTTGATGCAGCCGGAAATCTTGATCTGAAGATGGCCCACCTCATGCTCGATCTTGAGCTCTTCGAGACGGGTGGCGATACCTTGGGCCACAGGGATCGAGCGGGCAGTTGCCAGCGCGCAGTAATCCATGCCGGGGCAGGCGATGATATCCGAGGCGAGGCCAATATTGCCGGTGGCAAGGCCCAGAGTTTTGAGCGCGGCGTGAACGGCCGGAATATCGGCCAGGGCGACATGCGGCAGCACGAGGTTCTGCGCGTGGCTGGCGCGGATGTCGTTGTGACCATACCGCTCTGCCAGATCGGCCACGAGGCGCATCTGATCGGCAGAGGCGTCGCCCGGTGTTTCGCCATGCGCCTTGAGGCTGATGGTGACGATGCCGTGATCGGCGTGCTTGTGCGGCGTCACATTGGTATCGGCCCAAGCGCGGAACACCGGATCGGCATCGCGGGCAGCGTAATAGGGGGCCGCGTCGCGCTCGGACAGGGTGGGTGTGACAAAGGCCGCGTTGATGCGCGCGAGCCAGTCTTGATCGACACCCGAAAAGGCGGCGCGGCGGCGGGGGAATTCCTCCTCGACCAGCGCGCGGATTTCATCGAGGCCGTTTTCGTGCACGGTGATCTTGATGCGCGCCTTGTATTTGTTGTCGCGGCGACCGATGCGATTATAGGTGGCCAGCACCGATTCCAGATAGGGCAGCAGGTCTGCGCGCGGCAGGAAATCGCGCAAGAGCTTGGCCACCATCGGCGTGCGGCCCATGCCGCCGCCAACCCAGACCTCAAAGCCGCGAACCCCGTCGCGCTCGATGATTTTCAGGCCGATGTCATGGCTCTTCATCACGGCGCGGTCGGTGTCGGAGGCGATGACAGCGATCTTGAATTTACGCGGCAGGAACTGGAATTCGGGGTGATCGGTGGACCATTGGCGCACGAGTTCGGCCACGGGGCGCGGGTCTTCGATCTCATCCGCGGCGGCACCTGCGAAATGGTCCGACGTCACGTTGCGGATGGTGTTGCCAGAGGTCTGGATGGCGTGCATCCCCACCTCTGCCAGCGCATCGAGCATGTCGGGCACATCGCGCAGTTGCGGCCAGTTATACTGGATGTTGGTGCGGGTGGTGAAATGGCCATAGCCCTTGTCCCACCGCTCGGCCAGATAGGCCAGTTGGCGCAGTTTGGCGGGATCAAGCGAGCCGTAGGGGATCGCCACCCGCAGCATATAGGCGTGCAATTGCAGATAGAGCCCGTTCATCAGGCGCAGGGGGCGAAACTCATCCTCGGTCAGGTTGCCCGCGATGCGGCGCTCGACCTGCGCGCGGAACTGGCGGTTGCGTTCCGCGATAAAGGCGGCGTCGAAGTCGTTGTATTGGTACATTTTCTGGGTTCCTTACCTTGGGAGGTCCCGGGTCAAGCCCGGGACAGTCCTTCGGACTGCTTGCCGTGAAAGAGGTTCGAGGGGCCCTTGCGGCGGAAGTCCTCGCGGAAATGGGTGGGTTCAGGGCCGTTTGCGCCGGGGCGCACATCGGCCAGATAGGCCCCGACGATTTCGCCCACGCGGGCCTGGGCCTGCAGGAGGCGATAATCGGCATCTGCCTCGTCGGTCAGCACCTCGGCCTGCGCCAGATCGCGTGCCCATGTGTCGGCGGCGGTGAGATAGACGACATAGCCCTCGATCAGGGCGTTGGCGGTGACGACCTTGGGGGTGAATTCTTGGGCCATGTCAGGCAAGCTCCTGTTTCGATTGGTCAATCTTGGCATCAGCGGTGCGGGGCGCGAGACCGAGAAAGGTGAGCGCAGGACCAGTGATCGCGGCCTCGGCCAGATCGGCGGGCAAACGGTCGAGCGTGGTGGCTAGGATGCGTTGATCGGGGCGGCTCGCGTTCTCGATCACGGTGACGGGTGTGGCGCGGTCGGCGCCGTGCATGATCAACCGGCCTTGGATGAAGCGGGCGGATTTCTTGCCCATGTAGATCGCGGCCACCTCGCCGGGCCGCGCGAGCGCGGACCAGTCGTGATCGGCAAAGCCCTTCATGTCATGGCCGGTGAGAAAGCGCACTGAGGCGTTGCGACCGCGTTGCGTGAGGCTCTGACCGATGCTGGCGACCGAGGCCGAGGCGGCGGTGATGCCCGGCACCACATGCCACGAGATACCGGCGGCGGTCACAGCCTCGATTTCTTCGTCCAAGCGGCCAAAGACGGTGGGATCACCCCCCTTGAGGCGCACGACCTGCGCGCCGGTGGCAGCATGTTCGACGATCAGGGCGTTGATGGCCTCTTGCGACATGGACGCGCCAAAGCCCTCTTTCCCGGCGTCGATCAGGATCGCCTCGCGGCGGGCGAGTTCGAGGATTTCGGGCGTCACCAGCCGGTCGTGGATCACCACATCGGCGGTATCGAGCGCCTTGCGCGCCTTGAGGGTCAAAAGCTCGGGATCGCCGGGGCCGGCCCCGACAAAGGCCACATGACCGTCGCGCGCGTCCGTATTTTTGTGTTTTTCAAGAATGGCTTGAAGGGCAAACTTGACGTGATCTTCGCCACCCTGATCCATCGCGCGGGGGCCGGCGTTGAAATAGTAATCGGCCCAGAAATCGCGGCGGCGGCGGCCCATGGGCAGCACATCGGCGGCCTTGCGAAACGCCTTGCCAAGACGTGCAAGAGGGCCAAGCGTGGCGGGCAAGCGCGCCTCGAGATCGGCCTTGATGGCACGGGCCAGCACCGGGGCCGCGCCTTCGGTGCCGATGGCCACGGTCACGGGGTCACGGTCGACGATGGCGGGGGTGATGAATTGGCTGTCATGGAGGTTGTCCACGATATTGACCAACGCCCCATCCGCACGCGCGAGGGCCGATGTGCGCGCATCCTCGGCCGCGTCCTCGTCAGCGGCGTAAAACAGCACGGCGCAGAGGGCATCGCCGGGTTGCATGGCGCGGCGGATCAGGTGCAAACGGCCCTCGGAGGCCCAATGCGCGATCTCGGCGGCGGGTTCGGGCGCGAAGACGGTCAGATGCGCTTCGGTCTTGAGCAGGAGGCGCAGCTTGGCCAAGGCCGCCTCACCGCCGCCCGAAAGCACGATGCGGCGCCCCTCGACGGCGAGAAAGATCGGGAAATGTTTCATCGGGCGGGCCTCGGGGAACGGTTTGACTCTGTCCCTAATATAGGAAATATTCCCGGTTGAGCGCCATATGCCAGCGGGAATAAGGAAGTTTGTTCCAATCTGCGCGAGAGGCGGGTGGAATGTTTCGGCAAAAGGAAGAAATTGGAATGGCTGTTCGCCTCGATGATCTGGATCGGAAAATCCTCGTGCAGTTGCAGGAGGATGGGGGGCAATCGCTGGACGATATCGCCAAGAACGTGGGCAGTTCCAAGACGCCGGTGTGGAACCGGATTCGCAAGATGCGCGAGGCGGGGGTGATCCGACAGCAGACCTATCTGCTTGACCCGGAGTCGCTGGGGTTCGAGGCGTGTTTTTTCGTGCTGATCCGCACGTCAGAGCATGATGCAGGTTGGCAGGCGGCGTTTCTGAAAGCGCTGAAAGCGCGCCCCGAAGTGCAGGAGGCGCATCGGCTGGCGGGGGATATCGACTATATCCTCAAGGTGCGGGTTGCCAATGCGCGGGCCTATGACGTGTTCTACCAAGCCCTGATTTCAGAGGTGAAGGTGCATAATGTGACCGCACTCTTGTCGATGGAAGAGATCAAATCGACCACGATGCTGCCGCTCTGAGGGTTTGGGGGCGCTTCCCCCGGCCGCCTGCGGCGTCCCCCCCGGAGTATTTTTTTCCATAAAGAAGCGGGATCAGGCCTGTTCCAGCGCGGTGATGATGGGCGAAAACTCGGCGGCGGTCAGGCTTGCGCCGCCCACGAGCGCGCCATCGACATCGGCCAGCGCGAAAATCTCGGGCGCGTTGGCGGGTTTGACGGAGCCGCCGTAGAGCAGGCGAAACCCCATCGCGGCCTCGGTGCCGAAGCGCGCGCGGAGTTCGCTGCGCAAGAAGCGATGCACCTCGGAGATTTGCGCGGGACTGGGGGTGAGGCCGGTGCCGATGGCCCAGATCGGTTCATAGGCGATGACGGTATTGGCGCCGGTCGCGGTCTCGGGCAGGGAGTGGCGGAGTTGATCGGCGATGACATCGAGGGTCTGGGCCGCCTCGCGCTCGGCCAGGGATTCGCCCAAGCAGATCACGGCGGTGAGATGGGCGGCGTGGGCGGCGGCGGCCTTGGAGGCGACGAGCGCGCTCTCTTCGCCGTGATCCTGCCGCCGCTCGGAATGGCCCAAGATGACCGCCACAGCCCCGGCATCGGCGAGCATCGGGGCGGAAATGTCGCCGGTATGCGCCCCGGAGGCGGCGGCATGACAATCCTGCGCGCCGATCATCAGAGGGCTGTCGGCGCTGAGGCCAGCGGCCTGAACAATAAGGGTGGCAGGCGGGCAGATCAGGATGTCGACGCCCGGCTTGGGATGGTTCGCGATGAGGGATTGAAGCTCGGTCAGGCTGGCATTGGTGCCGTTCATTTTCCAATTGCCAGCGGCAAGCTTGCGTCTCATGCGTTTAACATCCAGTCATTACAAGGCTTTGCAAGGCAAAGCTCACATATTGGCGAATTTGATCGACTCGCCGCAGCCGCAGGCCTCGGTCACGTTGGGATTGTTGAAGACAAAGCCGGATTCGAGGAGCGATGTCTTGTAATCAATCTCGGTGCCGAAGAGGAACATCTGGGCCATGGGGGCGATGAGCACGCGCGCGCCATCCTGTTCGATGACCTCGTCATGGGGGTCGATCTCTGTCACGTAATCCATGGTGTATTCCATGCCCGCGCAACCGCCCTTCTTGACCCCGATCCTGAGCCCCTGATGCCCGTCACGCTGCATCAGGCGGGTGATCTGGGCCACAGCGGCCGGGGTGATGGAAACGGGTGGTTTGCCGGGTATGCCAAACATGAGGTAAGCCTCTCAATCCGTTGATTTTGTTACATGAACCCAAGTTCAAGGCGGGCTTCGTCGCTCATCATGTCCATCCCCCAAGGCGGTTCCCAGACGAGGCTGACATCGACCTGCTTGATGCCGGCCAGAGGTTCGATCGCGTCGGCGACCCAGCCGGGCATTTCACCTGCTACGGGGCAGCCGGGTGCGGTCAGCGTCATGGTGATCGAGACCACGTTTTCGGCGCTGATATCAATGGTATAGATCAGGCCAAGATCGTAGATGTTGACCGGAATTTCCGGGTCATAGACGGTGCGGCAGGCCTCGACCACCTGGTCGAAGAGCGGATGGTCGGTGCTTGAGGGGGCAATCAGCGGTGCCCCTTCGAGCGGCTCGGAGCTGTTCATCATGATCGTGTCCTGCGGTTATCCTGAGCAAACATATAGGGTTTATCGACGCCCGCGTCCAGAGGTTGGCGATGGGCGACGTCACGCGCCTTAGTCGGCGCCGGATTTGCGGCGCCGCACGGGAACGGGGCGCACGCGGGTTTCGATCATCTCGTAGAGCGCGCCGGTGATGTTCTTGCCGCTGGCCCCTTCGATCCCCTCGAAACCGGGGGAGGAGTTGACTTCGAGCACCTTGGGGCCGGTGTCGGAGCGCAAAAGGTCCACGCCCGCCATGTTGAGGTCAAAGACCCGGGCGGCGCGGATCGCGGTATCGCGCTCGGCCTTGGTGATGCGGATGGTCTTGGCGGTGCCGCCGCGATGCAGGTTGGAGCGGAAATCGCCCTCGGCCCCGGTGCGTTTCATCGAGGCCACCACCTTGCCGCCGACCACGAGGCAGCGAATGTCTTCGCCTGCCGCTTCCTTGACGAAATCCTGCACGAGGAAATTGGCCTTGAGCCCGCGAAAGGCGTCGATCACCGATTCGGCGGCCTTTTTGGTTTCGGCCAGCACCACGCCCTTGCCTTGGGTCGATTCGAGCAGTTTGACGATCAGGGGGGCTGTGCCGACAAGGCCCATGAGGTTGCCGGTGTCCTTGGGCGAGGCGGCAAAGGCGGTGTTGGGCATGCCCACCTGCGCGCGCGCCATAAGCTGATGGGCATAGAGTTTGTCGCGGCTGGCGATGATGCCCGCCGACGGATTGACGCAGAAGGTGCCGATGGTTTCGAACTGGCGGATCACGGCGGCACCGTAGGCGGTAATGGACGCCCCGATGCGGGGGATCACCGCGTCATAGCGGGGCAGGCGTTTGCCGTCGTAATGCACCTCGGGGGCGAGGGCATTGATCGCCATGTAACAACGGGTGGTGTCGATCACCTCGACCGTGTGGCCCCGCGCCTCGCCTTCTTCGACGATGCGGCGGGTGGAATAGTTGTCCTCGCGGCTGAGCACGGCGATGCGCAGGGCGCGTCTGGGTTGGGCCGTGCGGACGCGGGCGGTGTGATAGACATCGTAGCTGAGTTCGGGTTGCAGAAAGCGGTCGGTGGCGACAATGGAGATGTGATCCTTGAGCGCCTGACGCCCCAAGAGCATGCGGCTGGTCATGCTGGAGCGGTTGGTGAGGGTGATCTCGATCGGCCATGTGTCGCCATTCACCGAGAGTTTCGAGGCGATGACATAGCGCAATTCGCGCTCGCCATTCGAAGAGGTCACATCGCGCCGGTCGATGATCGGGGCGGAGCAGGGGATGATCAGGTCATCGCGACCGGGAATCGGATGCACGGTAAAGCGGACCTTGGGGCGCGAGGCCGCCCCGAAGGTTTCGATATCGAAGGCATGCAGCGCCGAAGTGCGCGCGCCGGTGTCGACCTTGGCCTTGATCGCGGGGACGCCAAGATCGGGCAGGCTGACCCATTCCTCCCAGCCGAATTGCAGGGGCTGGGGGCTGTCGGGGGTATCGGTCATCGGGCGTATCCTGTTGCGTTTTGCGCGGCAAGGGTGGCGCGTGGCGCCTCTCTACTTGGGATGGCCGTGAGGATGCAAGGAAAGCGCGGTGCGTTCCTTTGCGTTACTTGTTGATATCCTCGCGGATCACACGGCTCTGGTCGTCGGGGGCGCGAAAGAGCCGCCGCAGGATCACCCAAGCCGCCAGCGACAAGAGCGCGAAGAGGGCGAGCAGGGCGGTCAGGCCAAGATCGAGCGGCAAGAGCACCAGAAGGGCGATGAGGGCCGCGCCGACCGCGAAACCGAGGAAAATGAAGCCCGGCACGAGGATTTCCAAGATAGCCAGCCCAAGGGCTGCCGCGAGCCAGACCCACCAGAGGTGCCAAAGAACCGTTTCCATCAGCCGCGCCCCTTGAGCATGTTGAAGGCATTGCCAAAGGCCTCGAGCGCCTGGGCGGGCACGAGAATGGTATTGGAGGAGGGGCTGTTGCCAAGGGCGTTGAGCGCCTCGACCTGTTTCAGCGCGACCTGATATTGCGCGGCCTCGAGCCCGTTGGCGGCGATGGCGGCGGCGACGACCCCGGTGGCATAGGCCTCGGCGTCGGCTTCGATGCGGCGGGCCTTGGCGGCCTGCTCGGCGGCGTAAAGCTCGGCGTCGGCCTGAAGTTCGACGGCGCGCTTGTGGCCTTCGGCCTCTGTCACCTGCGCGCGGCGGGCGCGTTCGGCGTTGAGCTGTTGCAGCATCGCGGCGCGGGTGGCTTGATCGAGATTGACGTCGAGAATCTCGGCGCGGGTCACTTCGATGCCCCAGTCATCAACGGCGTTTTCGACCAGCGATTTGATCGTGGTGATGAGTTGCGAGCGGTTGGATTGCACCTCGTCGAGGTCCATCTTGCCGATTTCGGCGCGCACGATCCCGGCCACGGTGGTGGCGATGGCGCCATCCACCTCGCGGATGCGGTAGACGGTCTTTTCCGGAAAGAGGATGCGGTAAAAGACCGAAGTTTCCACCTGAAGGAGCACGTTGTCGCGGGTGATGGCATCCTGGCTTGCGTTGGGCAACTGGCGTTCGAGGATCGAAATCTTGTGCCGCACCACATCGAGAAAGGGCACGATCAGGTTGATGCCGGGGCCCAGCACCTTGTGCAGTTTGCCAAAGCGCTCAACCACATATTGCTCGGACTGGGGCACGATCTTGACCCCGCGAAAGATGACGATGATCACGAGGAGTGTGATCATAAGCCAGACGATGTTTGCGGAAATCAGTTGCAGGATCATGTCTTCGGTCATGGGAACTCTCACAGTGGGGCGGCAATGGGGCGGCCAAGACGGCGTTTTACAAGCTAGGGTAAACCGCTTTAAAGGGGGGCAAAAGGGCTAATGCGATAGGAATTGAGGGCATGCGGTTCGGGTTCGAGAAACTGGCGCAGGATGGCGCGGCGCGGGCAGGGGTGATCCATACGCCCCGCGGCGAGATCCGCACGCCCGCCTTCATGCCGGTGGGCACGGCGGCCACGGTCAAGGCGATGATGCCCGAAAGCGTGCGTGCCACGGGGGCCGATATCCTCTTGGGCAATACCTATCACCTGATGCTGCGACCGGGGGCTGAGCGGATTGACCGGCTGGGCGGTCTGCACCGGTTCATGAACTGGGAACGGCCGATTTTGACGGATTCGGGCGGGTTTCAGGTGATGAGCCTTGCCGGGTTGCGCAAGCTGACAGAGCAGGGTGTGACCTTCAAGAGCCATATCGACGGGTCCAAACATGAGCTGACGCCGGAGCGGTCGATGGAAATCCAGCGGCTGCTTGGGTCGGACATCGTGATGTGTTTTGACGAGTGCCCCGCCTTGCCCGCGAGTGACAAGGCCGTGGCCGAGAGCATGCGGCTGAGCATGCGGTGGGCGGCACGCTCGAAGGACGCTTTTGGGGATCGGCCCGGTCATGCGCTCTTTGGGATCATGCAGGGCGGTGTGACGCCCGAGTTGCGCGAAGAGAGCGCCGAGGCGCTCAAGGCCATCGGGTTTGATGGCTATGCCGTGGGCGGTCTCGCGGTGGGCGAGGGGCAGGAGGCGATGTTTGGTGTGCTCGATTACGCCACCGGATTTCTGCCCGAGGATCGCCCGCGCTACCTGATGGGGGTGGGCAAGCCCGATGATATCGTGGGCGCGGTCAAGCGCGGCATCGACATGATGGATTGCGTGCTGCCCAGTCGCTCGGGTCGCACGGGGCAGGTGTTCACCCGGCATGGCGTGGTCAATATCAAGAACGCGCGGCATCAGGATGACCCGCGCCCTCTGGATGAGGCCTGCACCTGTCCGGCCTGTCGGAATTACAGCCGCGCCTATCTGCATCACGTCTTCCGGTCGCAGGAAATCATCAGTTCCATGCTGCTGACATGGCATAACCTGCATTATTTCCAAGAGATCATGGGCGAGATGCGCGCGGCGATTTCGCAAGCGCGGTTTGCCGCCTGGGAGGCGGAATTTCATGCGGGGCGGGCCGTGGGCGATATTGAGCCGCTCTGAACGTGGATCTGTCAATGGTCCGCGACTGTGCGGTGGTGCGGGGGCGGCTGTGGGATAGGGCGCAGGCGGCGGCCTTGTGCGCGGGTTGCGCGAGCATAGGTTATGCTCAAGCGCAATCCATATGCACAAGGAGCATATCCCATGAGCCACAAACTCTTTTCCGCCACCAAGGCCGGTGATCTCGATCTGGCCAATCGCGTCGTCATGGCGCCACTCACGCGCAACCGCGCGGATAATGACACAGGCGAGGTTGGTGATCTGCACGTCAAATATTATGCGCAGCGCGCCGGGGCCGGGTTGATCATCACCGAGGCCGCACAGATCAGCCCTGAGGGCAAAGGCTATGTTGGCACGCCGGGGATTTACAGCCCCGAGCAGGTGGCGGCGTGGAAGAAGGTGACGGATGCGGTGCATGCCAAGGGCGGCAAGATCGTGATCCAACTCTGGCATGTGGGGCGGATCAGCCACACGTCGTTGCAGCCCGATGGGCAGGCCCCGGTCGCCCCGGTGGCGGTGGCGGCCAAGGCGCAGACCTTTACGCCTGCCGGGTTCGAGGACACATCGACCCCGCGCGCCCTGCGCACTGAGGAGATGCCGCGCGTGGTTGCGGATTATGTCCATGCCGCCAAGGCGGCCAAGGAGGCCGGGTTTGACGGGATCGAATTGCACGCCGCCAATGGCTATCTGCTGGATCAGTTCCTGAAGGATGGGCCGAACACCCGCGAGGATGCCTATGGCGGCTCGGTGGGCAACCGGGCGCGGTTGCTGTTTGAGGTGTTGGACGGGCTGGAAACGGTCTGGGCACCGGGGCGGATCGGTCTTCGCCTGTCGCCTTGGTCTGGGTTCAACGATGCGACCGACAGTGATCCCGATACCAGCTTTGGTTGGGTTGTCGAGCAACTGAACGGGCGCGGTCTTGCCTATCTGCACCTGGTCGAGGGCAGCACCGGTGGTTCGCGCGAAGGCGCGTTTGATGCGCTGCGGGCCAAGTGGACCGGCGTTTACATGGCCAACAATGGCTATGACCGCGAGCTGGCGCTGACGCGGGTGGCGACGGGCAAGGTGGATCTGGTGGCCTTTGGCCGGCCCTATATCGCCAATCCCGATCTGGCCGAGCGGCTGGAGCAGAACGCCCCGCTGAATGAGGGCGATCAGGCGACCTATTATGGTGGCGGGGCTGAGGGCTATACCGATTACCCGACGCTCGAGACCGTCTGACATGATCTCTGCGCGCGGTCCCATGGGTCGCGCGCAGAGTTGGCCCGAAAAATGCAGTCGTGTGGCATGTCACTTGGGACAAGGGGACGTGGGCGGCGCAGGGTATTCAGCGTCGCACTGGCCCTAAAGTTGTAAGGCGCATGACCGTTGATACCAAAGCGCAGGCCGTGATGTCTGAGCTTTCGGACCATGAAACGATGCTGCACGAGGTGGATATGCACGCAAGCGCCCCCAAATCCGGTCTGCGGGCCGATGCGATTTTGGTAGATCAAGAAGTTCCCTTTGGACTTGATGAGTTGTTCTTTTCGCGCACCGATACGCGCGGGGTGATCCGGGCCTTTAACCCTGTGTTCCTGCGCGTTGCAGGCTATGGGGCCGAGGATATGGCCGGGGCGCCGCACAAGCTGGTGCGGCATCCCGACATGCCCAAGGGTGTGTTCTGGTTGATGTGGGAGGGGTTGAAGCGCGGTCATTCGGTCGGGGCCTATGTCAAGAACCGGGCGAGGGACGGGCGGTTTTACTGGGTCTTTGCCGTGGTCTCGCCGGTTGACGGGGGATATCTCTCGGTGCGGCTCAAGCCGACGAGCCCGCTTTTTGCCACGGTAAAAGAGGTTTATGCCCGCGCGCTTGAGCGTGAGCGCGGGCAGGGGATGACGCCCGAGCAGAGCGCCAAGGCCATCGAGTCCGATCTGATTGCCGCGGGATTTGCCAATTACGGCGTCTTTCAGATCGAGGCGTTGCGCCGGGAACATGCGTCGCGCGATGCGTCGCGCAAGCGGTCGGTCACGCCCGCACTGGCCGCGTCGGGGCATCTCTTTGATGTCAAGCGCGAGATCGAGCAGGAATTGCGCGTGCTCTGCGTCAACCTCAAAGAGGCCGAACTGATCACCACCAACATGAAGATCCAAGCCTGCAAGCTGCGCTCTGACCGCGGGCCGATCAACGAGATTGCCAAGAATTACGAATTGATGATGCGCGATATCCGCAATCATCCGCGTGTGATCCAGACCCTGCGCAACGATCACGGCACCTGGGATGTGAGTGACGAGGCGCGGTCGGTGTTCATGATCGCGGTGGCCGATCTCATGGAAGAAATGGTCGCGTTCTTTGCCAAGGAGGCGGCGCGCGGCGACCATGAGGGCGCAGGTGCCGAAATGGATGTGGTTGCCGCGTTGCGGGATCGCTATCGGCAAGAGGCGGATCGCGCCATGCAGGACGGCTTTCGGGCGGTGCGGCAGCTTTCGGCGGATGCCGAAATGATCCGGCGTATGGTCACGGGGCTGGCGATGGTGCGGGTCGTGCTGCGCGTCGAGGCGGGTATCCTGCGCGAGCGTCTGTCGGGGCTGCAATCCATCCTTGGGCAGTTGGACCGGTTCCATGACGAGGTGAGTGCCGCGCTCGAGCGTGTGCAGGACGCGGTGACGTCGCTGTTGCGGGATCGCGGTCTGGCGGCCTGAGGACGGCGGGAAAGCGGGCATCGGGGCGCACTGTGCCCTTGTGCCCGACCTGATCTGCGGGCAATGTTTGCCGAATCTGTTGAAACCTGACGGGGCGCGCCCCAAGTTAGGGCTAACGTAACGGAGAGGGCCGTGGTTGCCGCCGCGCGGGGCCGGCGCCCTCTTGCCAAGAACAGGAATACGAGCATGCAAGACACCCTCAACGCCTCTTATCCGGTCCTGCCGCTGCGGGATATCGTGGTGTTCCCGCATATGATCGTGCCGCTCTTTGTGGGGCGCGAGAAATCGGTGCGCGCGCTGGAAGAGGTCATGGCCGATGACAAGCAGATCCTGCTGTCGAGCCAGATTGATCCCGCCGATGACGATCCCGCCGAATCCGGTATCTACCGGGTGGGCGTGTTGGCCAATGTGCTGCAACTGCTCAAGCTGCCCGATGGCACCGTCAAGGTGCTGGTCGAGGGCGTGGCGCGGGTGCGGATCACCGACTATTTGCCCAACTCCGAGTTTTTCGAGGCCAAGGCCGAGTATCTGAGCGAAATCCCCGGCGATGCCACCACCATCGCGGCGCTGTTGCGCACGGTGGGGGATGAATTTGCGCGCTATGCCAAGGTCAAGAAGAACATCCCCGACGAGGCGCTGGCCGCGATCACCGAATCCGAAGAACCAGCCAAGCTGGCCGATCTGGTGGCGGGTCATCTGGGCCTTGATGTCGGCCGCAAGCAGGAACTGCTCGAGACGCTGAGCGTGAGCGAGCGACTGGAGAAGGTCTATGGCCTGATGCAGGGCGAGATGAGCGTTCTTCAGGTCGAGAAGAAGATCAAGACGCGCGTCAAATCCCAGATGGAGCGCACGCAGCGCGAATATTACCTGAATGAGCAGATGAAGGCCATTCAGAAGGAATTGGGCGATGGCGAAGAGGGCGCGGGCGAGATTGCCGAGCTGGAAGAGCGCATCGCCAAGACGAAGCTGAGCAAGGAAGCCGAGGAAAAGGCCGAAGCCGAGCTGAAAAAGCTCAAGAGCATGAGCCCGATGAGCGCCGAGGCCACGGTGGTGCGCAATTACCTCGACTGGATGCTGAGCATTCCATGGGGTGTCAAAAGCCGCACCAAGAAGGACCTGCACAAGGCGCAAGAGGTGCTGGATGCCGATCACTATGGTCTGGACAAGGTGAAGGAGCGGATCGTTGAGTATCTCGCGGTGCAGCAGCGCAGCCAAAAGCTGAAAGGCCCGATCATGTGCCTTGTCGGCCCTCCGGGTGTGGGCAAGACCAGCCTTGGCAAGTCTGTGGCACGGGCCACGGGGCGCGAATTCATCCGGATTTCGCTGGGTGGGGTGCGCGACGAATCCGAGATCCGGGGTCATCGTCGGACCTATATCGGATCCATGCCCGGCAAGATCATTCAGGCGTTGAAGAAGGCCAAGACCACCAATCCGCTGATCCTGCTCGATGAAATCGACAAGATGGGGCAGGATTTCCGGGGTGATCCGGCGTCGGCGATGCTTGAGGTGCTTGATCCCGAGCAGAACTCGACATTCGTCGATCACTATCTTGAGGTCGAATATGACCTCTCGAACGTGATGTTCCTGACCACGGCCAACAGCTATAACATGCCGGGGCCGCTGCTCGACCGGATGGAGATCATTCCGCTGGCGGGCTACACCGAGGATGAAAAGCGCGAGATCGCCAAGCAGCATCTGGTCGACAAGCAGGTCAAGAACAACGGCCTGAAGAAGGGCGAGTTCGCCCTGACCGATGCCGCGTTGACCGATGTGATCCGCTATTACACCCGGGAAGCCGGGGTGCGGAACCTCGAGCGCGAGATTGCCAAGCTGGCGCGCAAGGCTGTGACGCGGATCATCAAGGGAGAGGACAAGGCGATCACGATCACGCCGGAAAATCTCGATGATTTCCTTGGGGTGCGCAAATACAAGTTCGGTCTGGCGGAAGAGAGCGATCAGGTCGGTGTTGTGACGGGTCTGGCCTATACATCCGTCGGTGGCGAGTTGCTCAACATCGAGGCGCTGCGTCTGCCGGGCAAGGGCCGGATGAAGACCACCGGCAAGCTGGGCGATGTGATGAAGGAATCGATTGATGCGGCGTCAAGCTACGTCCGTTCGGTCGCGCCGGAATTGGGGATCAAGCCGCCCAAGTTCGAGAAATGGGACATTCACGTCCACGTTCCCGAAGGGGCGACGCCCAAGGATGGCCCGTCTGCTGGCCTTGCGATGGTGACGTCCATCGTGTCGGTTCTGACGGGGATTCCGATCCGCAAGGATATCGCCATGACCGGCGAGGTCACGCTGCGCGGCAATGCGCTGCCCATTGGCGGCCTCAAGGAAAAGCTGCTGGCGGCGCTGCGCGGTGGCATTAAGACGGTGATCATCCCGCGTGAGAACGAAAAGGATCTGGCTGAGATCCCGGACAACGTGAAAGAGGGGCTCAAGATCATCCCCGTCGATCACGTGCGCGACGTGCTGAAACTGGCGCTGGTGCGGGCCCCCGAGCCGGTCGAGTGGGACGAGGAGGCCGAAGAGGCCGCCGCCGCCGAGGCCGCGCTGAAATCCGGCGAAGAGGGCCGGGGGGCTGTGGCGCATTAAGGCGCGCAGATCCACGCTCGAAGCAGATAGAAAACGCCCCCGGAGCAATGCTGGGGGCGTTTTTTTGTTGTGGCTGAGATGATCGGAGGGATACCGGCCCCAAGTCTGGCCGATATCCTGTCCGTCGAATGTTTAGCCAAAGAGGAAGTTATCGGCGGTGAGGTCCGCCGCGAGAACTGCCTCGAAGGTGATGGTCTGGCCGTCGACCGTCACAACCGCACCAGCCACCGTATCGGTGATGTCGAGCGCGTCGAAGTTGGCGACGCTGCGCAGGATCACGGTTTCGGCGCTGACGTCGAAATCGGTGATGATGTCCGCCTCGCCGCTGGTGAGCGTGTTGAAGACGAAGGTATCCACGCCCTCGCCGCCGGTCATCAGGTCATTGCCCTCGCCGCCGTTGAGCGTGTCATTGCCGGTGCCGCCATCGAGCAGGTCATCGCGCCCGCCGCCTGCGAGGAAGTCATCGCCGTCGCCGCCAAAGACATCGTCGTCGCCCAAGCCGCCGCCCAAGCTGTCGTTGCCCTCGCCGCCCTCGAGCCGGTCGGTGCCCGCGCCGCCGCCGAGGTTGTCGTCGCCAGCACCACCTTCGACCGTGTCCGCGCCCTGACCGCCACCGAGGCGGTCGTTGCCGTCCTCGCCCAGCACCCGGTCATTGCCGCCGCCGCCGTTCACCACGTCATTGTCCGCGCCGCCGTTGACCAGATCGTCGCCAAGGCCGCCGCCGATGGTGTCATTGCCTGCGCCGCCGTTGACCGTATCGTCGCCAAAGCCACCGCCGAGGCTGTCATTGCCTGCGCCGCCATTCACGAGGTCGTTGCCCGCGCCCGCGCCAAGGTTGTCATCGCCGTCAGAACCGATCAGCGTATCCTCGCCATCGCTGCGCCCGGCGACGGAATTGTCCACGCCCAGGTTGTCGAGATTGTAGATCACGGTATTGCCATCGCCCTCATGGGCAATGGCGATCTGGGCAAAGCCCGTGGCGCTCTGCTCTGCGGGGATGAAGGCGATGGTTTCGGGGCTGATATTGCCGTTGGCCTCGCTGTCGATATAGCTGTCGAACACCGGGTTTGCGGGGTCCGAGATGTCGAACACCATGATGCCGCTGTCACGCTCGAGGCCGATGAAGACATAGGGTTTGCCTTCGACCACGCCCACGGCGATGGCCTCGGGCTCGACGCCTTTGTCGTCAGAGCGGTTGTCGAATTCGCCCTCGTCCTGATTGAAAAGCTCGGGCCGGATTTCCGCGATGAGCTGCGAGAACTGCGACCCGCTGTCAAACACGATCTCGCCCGCGGCGTTGTAGATGGTGAAGGAGCGCGAGCCGTAGTGGAAAAGCTGGTCGTAATCGCCGTCGCCATCGGTATCGCCCAAGTCAGTGCGCACGTTGAGTCGGCCAAGGTTCTCGTTCAGCTGCAGGATATCGGCATTGGGGAAGGCGGTGGGATCAAGCGTGAGGCTGCTGATCCGCGCCTCTGTCGCATCGCGCGCGTCACCCTCGTTGGCGGTGAAGATATAAGTCTCGCCGTCGATTTCGATCGAGGTGATCGAGTCGGGCTGGCGCATGCCGAAGAGGTTGTCATAGTTTTGCAGGTTGATCGCATTGTCGCGGTTGGAGGCGTCAATCTCGTTGCCCGGCAGCGAGCGATCCACGAGGCCAAAGCTGCGGATGTCGGTCACGGTGTTGGTTGTGAGGTCGATGACCGCGTAGGCATTGGCCTCTTGCAGGGAAACCCATGCGGTGACGCCATCGGGCAGGACGGTGATGTACTCCGGCTCCAGATCCTGAGAGGCGGAATTGCCCGGCTGGATCAGAACGCCCGCCTCGCGCAAGGCGTCTTCCTGACCGTCAAAGGCCGAGAAATCGAGTGTTACGGCGGTGGCATTGGCCGCGCCATTGGCGAGGTCGATGATGGACACGCTGCCCAAAGGATCGGTCCCGTCCAGCGGTTCGCCCTCGTTGGCCACGAGAATGCGCGTGCCATCGGGGGTAAAGGTCAGCATGTCCGGCAGGTTACCCACCTCGACGGTGTTGAGCAGGGTGCCCTCCAGATCGAAGATCGCAACGACGCCATTGGCCTCGGCGGGTGTGAGCGAGAGTGCTGCGGCCACAAGGCCGTTCTTGGCCGCGACCGATTGCACGCTGGCAAAGCCCGTGACCTGACCTAGGTCGAATTCTCCCAGTTTCGCGCCGGTGGCCGCGTCGAACACGTCGATCCGGTTCTGCGCGCCGTTGGTGACATAGGCGCGGCCTGCGTCCACCGAGACCACTTCGGACCCGCCGGTGAAAAGCTCGGTCTCGCCGCTCAGGAGTTCTGCCGCGATGGAGGTGCCGAGGGTGGCGTCTGTCTCGTCGAGCAGGATGCGATCATTGCCGCCGTTGCGCGCCAGTTGCACGATGCGCAGGTCGTTGGTGACGTCTGTTTCGGCCATGGCAAAGGCGTTGTCGGCGTCGGGGAAATTCTCGGACATGAAATCGCCCAAGGCCTGCTGTTCGCCAAGACGATCCGCCTCGGTGTCCGAGGTGATGGCCCCATCGGGTGTCAGGAATTGCACATCCGAGATCAGTTCCTGGAAGGGATAGCCATCGCCATTCGTCAACATCAGAAAATCGAGCGTGACCATGCGGATTGTCTCGGGGGCCTCAGCGGTAAAGGCCCCATCGCGGAAGATCACGATATCATCGCCGGTTTCGGGGTCGATGAGGGCCACGGTCTTGACCCGGTCGCCTGCCACGGCCACCTGCGGGCGGTCGGTGGCCGGATCGACCACGTAATCGCCATTCGCGTCGGTCACGAGTTCCTGGGCGGTGCCCGCCTCGTCAAAGCTGACGCGGAAGCCGCCGATCTGAAAGAACCGGCCGGGGGTGTTGCCGGCGGCGGTATCTGTGTCGGCCACGCCATGCTCGAGCAGCATGAGGAAGCCTTCTTTGGTCACGGTGGCAACAGCCAGACCGTTGTTGAACCGCAGCGAGTTTTGCAGGTCGAGTTGCGACAGCACGCCGTCGCCCGCATCGGTGCCGGTGTTGCTGGCCGAGCCGATTTCGGCGCGAATGCCGCCGCCGTTCTTGAAGGAGACGTTGACTGTGGTATCGGCATCGCGGGCCGCTGCGAGATTGGCATCGGCGGTCAGGTTGCCAAGGTTGCTTTCCTCGGTGCGCACGGTCTCGCGGCGTCCATCGAGGAAGACATCATGGTTGCCAAAGGCGATGGCGTCGGCCTCGTCCACGATGACTTGGACCGCGTCGGTCAGGTCCTGCACGATGCTGGCCTTGGCCGAGCCGTCGAGCGCCTCTTGCAACGTGCCCGCGCCGGTTACGTCCAGCACGCCCTGTTCGTCGGTGGCAATGGTGCCCGAGACATCGGCGTCGATGGAGGAGGCGATGAGCACGCCATTGTCATCGAATTCGACCACAAGGCGACCCAGATAGCTGTATTCGCCATCTGTCGAGACGATGGCTACGGGATTGCCGCCTGCATCTTCGGTCAGGAAGGGATAGCCTTCGGCGGCGTCGTCGCCGTCACGCAGGCGGTCGTTGGCATCGGCCTGAAGCGTGTTCGAGCCGCCCGCGATGATGATGTCGACCCCGTCGAGCAGGCCCGCCAATTCCTTTTCCAGCGAAATCTGCTGGAGATGCGAGGTGAGGATGATCTTGTTGGCACCCGCAGCGATCAGCGCGTCGATCTGCGGCTGGATCACGGCGGCGAGGGCGGCCATGTTGTTGACCCCGCCCGAAATTTCGTTCGTGCCGCCGGTCGAGGAAATGGTCTCGA
This sequence comes from Roseovarius sp., assembly GCF_018066915.1. Classification (GTDB taxonomy): domain Bacteria; phylum Pseudomonadota; class Alphaproteobacteria; order Rhodobacterales; family Rhodobacteraceae; genus Roseovarius. The sequence continues at coordinate 1,807 of NZ_JAGPVV010000049.1, read as the reverse complement.
TGATCTGAGTGGTGGCACCGACGACGCCGATCAACTCGCCGCCTTCTTCGATCAGTGTGGCGGGGGCGATGGCCGGGCCGATGTTGCGCGTGGCGAGATCGGCCAGAGATTCGGCGAAGAGATCCGAGGTCAGGATTTCATCGGTGAAGAGGCGGCCAAGGCTGCTGTCGCCGGAAAAGTCGATGTTGGACGAAAGGTAGGGGAAAAGCGCGCCGACCCAATTGATCTCGCCATTGCCCCCGGCGGCATTGATGATGCCTGCAAAGGCGTTGGTGCCGGGATCAAACTCATGGTTGCCGACGGCAGAGGCGTCAAAACCCAGAATGTTCATGATGGTGATGTCGACGCGGCCCGGACCCTCTGTGATGTCGAGCGTGACGCCGGTCAGGTCCTGCCCGAGCACTTCGGTGTAGAACCGTTCATAGGCGGCGGTCAGCGTGGCCCCCATAGAGAAATCGGCTGCTGTCGAAAAGAACGGGCCGGGGATGTAATTGTCACCGGCGGAGAGCAGGATCGTGTTCTCGAACGTGTCTTCGAGCGTGTCCACGATCGCGGCAAAGTTCGGCGCGTTGTCCAGAGCGGCGACGCCGCCCTCGAGATCGTTGGCATGCAGAAGTTGAAGCGTATAGGCCATCGGAGGGTCCACCCAGATTGAGGAATGTTACCCGGCACCGATAGAGGCCGTTTGTGACGTGGGTTTGAGAGATTTGTAACGTCCGCGTAACGCAGGCGGGGGCGGTTTGGGGTGGCCTGTGGTCCTTGGGGCTACTCGGCGTCCGGTGCCCCGTGGGTTTGGCGCTTGCTCAGGCGATGTGCTCTCTCGACGATTTCAAGAAGGGCCATGGCCGCGAGGATATCGCCCGTCGCCGCAGTAAAAAGAGCCTCGCGCTGCGCAAAGAAAAGATCGTCGAATGTCTCGAAGGCGCGGCGTGCGACCTTGGCCCCCGCCGTGAGGTGGCGATGCGTTGCCAGGGCGCGCAGCATTTCCTTGTGGTATTTGGGCATGCTCTTGCGCGCGCGCATCTGGGTGGCGAACCATGCGTTCTCCAGTGTGCCGGTGCTGGCCTTGCGGAAGATGTCCTTGAGAATGCCCATGGCGGCAAAGGCCTCGGGCAGACCATGCCCAAGAAAGGGGCTGCGCAGCCGCCGGACATTCGCCCCGGTGAAGCGGTCGGCGTGGCGGCGATCGTCGGTATTGAAAGGGTCGTAAAAGAGATAGACTTCTGCGGCCTCTCGGGATTCAACCGCGGCATCGCTGAAAAGACCATCCCAGCGTTGCCGACGCCCCTTGCCGTGATTGGTTTCCCACGGAACAAGATCGGCGCGCAGGGTGCTTTGCGGGGTATAGCTGACGACGCGACAGCCGGGAGCCAATGACGCGAACGCCGCTGCACCAAAGCCCCCCATGGAGGTGCCGGTCATCACGACCTGCTCGAATTGTTGGAAAAAGCCCCGGTCGCGCAGCGCCAGAAGCTCTTTGTGCAGGGCAGGGTTTCTGAACCAGTCGGCTTGCCCCGCGAGAACACCCAGAACCGAATGTCCCTCGCCGGTGAAGAACTTGTGCCCCCAAGGCAGCCGGTTCGGTGCCGCGCTCTTCGCGGCGACGGCATTGTCAAAGGACACGACCAGCATGGGCCCCCCCGCCGTAAAGGACAGGCGGTTTTTCGGCAGCACGGTGTCGAAATCCTTGAGGCGCGGCAGGGTGTTCCGGTTTGGTGTCAGGTCCAAACTCTGGCCCTCCGCGGCGCGATGCCTGCGCTGGTCAACCCCTGCGACGACGAGAGTGTCTGACGTCGCACAGGACGCA
>NZ_JAGPVV010000047.1 GCF_018066915.1 Roseovarius sp. | reverse complement strand
TTCTCAGTTTTTATGAGGATGTCAACGAGGCCATCGCGCATCATCAGGCCCTGATGAAAACCACCGCGGTAGATTCGGACTGACGCGCCGCCTCCTGCGCTTCAGGCATCGCGGCGAACAGGGGCCCGGTTGTCAAATCCGAACTGCGCCAGCAAGGCCTCGTTGTGCGGGCGGAATTGCTCTTCCAGCCATGCGATCCGTTCCGGGCTGCGCCCCATGTCCGGCTCTTGCGTCTGGTGGAAGGCGCTCAGGAACATCTGTCGGATGTCCTCATCCGCGCAGCCGGGGTCTCGCATGGCCGCGGCAATCACGTCGCAATCCTGCATCCGCAACGAAGGATTTGTCTCGTGATGCGGCACCTCCCAGATCATGCCCTCTGGCTGCCCCAGAACCGTGTCGAGCACGGGTTGGATATTGCGGTGACTATCAAGGATGAGCGGCAAGCCGGGGAACAGCTTGCCCCAATTCGTCAGATAGACGGCGGGTTTCATCGTGTCGATCCGGCGCTTGGCAAAGGTCTCGAAATCGCGCCCGCCATAGGGTTTGCGCTCGGCCAGAAAGGTATCGAAAAACTGCTTCATGAATTGCGAGTAATCGCCAAACACGAAGTCACTGAACGGGCGCAGGAACACCAGCAGTTGCACCGCGATTCCGGTCTTTGCGGTGATGCCCGCCAAGGCGATCCCGCGTTTCGAGAGCGAGTAGAGGTCCTCGTGGCTCAGGACCACGGTATGGGCCCCATTCGCGAACATGGCGTCAACATCCGCCTGCGTGATCTCGGCCAGATTCGCGGCATTGCCCGGATGCGATCCGGTGGGCGCGGGATAGTGAATACCTTGCTGCAACAGCGTCTCGGAATTCTGCACCATCACACGCTGGAGATAGGTCGAGCCACATTTGGGAGAGCCGATATGCAGGATTATCTTTTGGGTCATGGCGCAGGCTTCTAGGGTCGTGCAAGGCGCGTGGCAAGGCGATTGGCCAGATCGTCGATCATGTCCTCGGGATGGCTGCCAAGGTCGCGCAGGTCGATCTCGCGCTCCGCTTGGGTCACGGGCGCTGCGTGCCACGCGGTCCCCAGCGCATCGGCCAGATCCGGGGCCGTGGCAGGCACCGAGAGGATGGCAGGGCTCAACCGGCTCAGGTCCTTGGGGCCGAACCCATTGGTGACAACCCGCACACCGGCGGCGGCCATTTCCAGCGGTGGATGGCTCGGATGCGGTGAATACATCAGCGACAGACCCAGATCGACGGTGCCGAGATAGTCGGGATAATCCTCCCAAGGGAGCTTTCCGAGGCTTCGCAGCACAAGCCCCCCCGGCAGCGAGACATCGCTGTGATGCTGGCCGATGGACACAAGCTCGATCTCCTCTGGGCCCAGTCCCTCTTTCTCGACAAAGCGCGCCAGGGCCTCGATTGCGGTGGCATACATGTTGCGCGGCACGTCGGGCCGTCCATAGAGCGCCAGACGGCGTGGCCCGGCGCCCCCCGCCCGGCGCGCAACATGGCTATAGCGTTCAATGTCGATTGAGGGGTGAAACGCCAGAACATCCCCGGTGGCAAAGCCGAACCCCTGCTCGGAAAACCAGTCGCGCAACAGGGTGGTGTTGAACACCGGCTCGAAATCAAAGTGATAGCTGGCCATCGCATCGGCGAATTCCGGGCCCCAGGCATAGAAATGCGGCTCGTAGTCTTGGATCAGATAGAGAAAGCGCCCCTGCGCCATCTCGTGCCGCCGGATCAGCTTTTCCGCGACATGCGCGCTCCACCAGGCCGTGGCCATGAACAGGTCCTCGGGATGGAGTGTCAGCGTCGGGCTCTGCACGCCGCAATACAGGGTGATGCGCGTGCTTACGGCTTCCACGTCTTGCCTCTGCCCAAGGCGCCCCAGCACAAAGCTGCGCGAGGTGCCCGGAGAAGACATCGGCAAATCGGTGGCGATAAAGCGTACAGGATAGCCCCGCACCGCAAGCCCAAGGCCAATGTCGAGCGCGGTGGCAATCCCAGCAAAGATTTCGGTCGGATTGAGCGTCGGCACCAGAATGTTCAGCGCGGCGTGGGGTGCCGAGAACTCCGGCACAAAGCGCGGCTCCTTGCGCAGGTCGACAATGCCCTCGTGCTTGACCGGAGACTTGGCCGGACCGGACAGGTTGCGGGGCGGGCGCGGCGTCATCCCCGGTGAGAGCGAATAGAGCCGCGTGTCAAATCCGTCGATGGCACTCCTCAGGCCCGGCCCAAATGCCTCGCGCAGGGTCCAGACCGTGCGTCCAGTGCTGACCACGGCAAATCCCGCAGCGATCCGCGCCAGCCCCGCGTGCCCCTGCAGGGCCAGCCCCAGCGCATCGCGCAGATGTGTGCCCATGCCGCGCATCCGCCGCAGATAGGGGCGCAGCGGCGCAGTTTTGGCCTCGCCATGTTTCAGGCTACCGTCGGTAATGGCATCACTCAATCGGTTATAGGTCGACTGCCCCAGATATCGCGCCAGCGCATAGGCCGTGGCCTCCTTGCGCATCCACATGGCATCCGGGCGCTTCCATCGCAGACCTTTGCTTCCGCTGCGGTCGATGGCACCCATCACGTTGCTCTGGTGCTGGCGGTAATCGACGAGGGCCGCGTCGATCAGATGCACACCGCCCGTCGCCGAGGCCAAGAGGCCAAGCCAGAGATCATGGTAGAAATGCACCCCGCTTTGCGGCGGAAAGGGCAGCGCCAGCCGCACCAGCCGGGGCCGCATCAGCGTGGTCATGCCGGTGATGTTATTACGATAAAGCAGGCCGCGCAGGCCGGGGGCTTTCTTGCGCCGCTCAAAGGCGAACATCGAGCGGTGCAACACGGTCGTGCCATCCGGCCCAACAAGGCGCGCATCGCTATGCACAAGATCGGCGCCGCTTGCCGCCAGCGCCGCCACCCCGCGTTCAAGCCGATCTGCATGCCAGATGTCATCCTGATCGCAGAGCGCGATGAGGGTGTCGTCTTGGGTCAGACCCTCGGCGTCAATCAGACGCAGCGCTTCGCTCAGACCGGCCTCAAAGGCGCGCACGGCGTCAAGCGGCACATCACTGGGCACGAGGGTCAGGGACAGGCCCGCCGCCGCGGCCGCCTCTGCAATCAGCCTATCAGAAGTCGTATCCGCAATCACGGCCACCAAATGATGATCATCATGGGTCTGCGCCGCAAGCGACCGGAGCTGCGCAGCCAGATACTCAGGCTCTGGCTGGAACACGGCCATTATGATGAAAATGCGCGGTGCCATTATGTCCTGAGGGATCGAAATACCGCAAGCGGTCTAGCGGAGCCCTCGTGCCAATGCAAGCCGCGCGCGTCCGGCACCGGGTCTCTTGCTTGCGGTGCCTCTTTTGTCATTCAACCGTGACGGATTTTGCAAGGTTTCTAGGCTGATCCACATCGGTCCCTTTGGCCACGGCGGTGTGATAGGCGAGCAACTGCGCCGGCAGGGCATAGAGGATGGGCGCAAGCATGGGATCGGTTTCGGGCAGGGTGATGTTCTGCCACACACCGTCGCCCGCCTGCATCACCCCCCGCGCATCGGAAACCAGCAAGATACGCCCACCCCGCGCGATGACCTCTTGCATGTTCGAGACGGTCTTGTCGAAGAGCGCGTCGCAGGGGGCCATCACGATGACCGGCATCGTCTCGTCAATGAGCGCGATAGGCCCATGTTTCAACTCACCCGAGGCATAGGCCTCGGCATGGATATAGCTGATTTCCTTGAGCTTCAGCGCCCCCTCCAACGCCAAGGGATACATCAGGCCGCGCCCGAGAAAGAGCGCACTGGGCGCGGTCGCAAGCTGGCGCGCGATAGCTCTGATCTGCTCGCCACACTCCATCGCCGTGTTGAAGGCGGCGGGCAGGGCGCGCAGCCCCGACAAGACATCGGCCAGACGCTCTGGTCCGATATGGCCGCGGTCCTGCGCCGCCTTGAGCGCCAAGAGAAAGAGCACTGTCAACTGACAGGTAAAGGCCTTGGTCGAGGCCACGCCAATCTCGGCCCCGGCATGGATCGACAGCGCCAGATCGCTCTCGCGGGCGATGGAACTCTCGGGCACGTTGACCACCGACACGATCTGCGCGGCGCGCCCCTGCATATAGCGCAGCGCTGCCAGCGTATCGGCGGTCTCGCCCGACTGGCTGACGAACATCGCCACGGTGCCGGGGCTTACAGGCGGCTCGCGATAGCGGAACTCCGAGGCGATATCGACCTCGACCGGCAGACGCGCCAACTGCTCGAACCAGTATTTCGCGGTGAGACAGGCGTAATAGGCGGTGCCACAGGCCACCAGTGTCAGCCGCTCGATCTTGCCAAAATCCGGCACGCCTGCGGGCAGGGTCAGGCGCGTTCCATCGCTGCTCAGGTAATGCCCGAGGGCGGCACCGATCACCGAGGGCTGTTCGGCGATTTCCTTGGCCATGAAATGCCTGTGCCCGGCCTTGTCCACACGGGCGGCCTCGATCTCGATGGTCTTGACCGGGCGATTGGCGAGATGGCCATTGGCGTCAGTGATCACGAGACTTAGGCGCGTCACGACCGCGATATCGCCCTCTTCCAGATAGGTGATCCGGTCGGTCATCGGGGCCAGCGCAATGGCATCCGAGCCCACGAACATCTCGCCCGTGCCATGGCCCACGGCCAACGGGCTGCCGCGCCGCGCCGCAACCAACAGATCGGCCTCACCCTCAAAGAGGAAGCAGAGCGCATAGGCCCCCTCGAGCCGGGCGATGGTGGCGCGTGCGGCCTCGACCGGGTCCATGCCGCGCTGCATGTAGTGATGCGCCAAGAGGGCCACGGTCTCGGTGTCGGTTTCGGTCTCATGGGCGATGCCGTTGGCAGCCAGTTCCGCCCGCAGCGCCCGGAAATTCTCGATAATGCCGTTATGCACAACGGCCACCGGACCAGAGCGATGCGGATGGGCATTGGCCTCGGTCGGCGCGCCATGGGTGGCCCAGCGGGTGTGGCCGATCCCTGCCTTGCCCGCCAGCGGATGATGCACCAGCATGTCGGCCAGGTTCACCAACTTGCCCACCGCGCGGCGACGATCCAGACGCCCCTCGTTGATCGTGGCAATCCCGGCACTGTCATAGCCGCGATATTCCAGCCGCTTGAGCGCCTCAACCAGCAGCGGTGCTGCCTCGTGATCCCCCAGAACTCCGACAATCCCACACATCAGTTTGATCCTTTGTCGCGTTTTCCGGCGCGCGCCTTCAACAGATCGAAGAGCTTGCGCGCCCGCCCCGGCATGTCCACTTGCGGCGCGCGGGCAATGGCCAGCGCATCCGGGGCCACATCGCGGGTGATCACCGATCCTGATCCGGTCATTGCCCCGTCGCCCAAGGTCACGGGGGCCACCAGCATGGTGTTCGAGCCCACGAAAACGCGCGCACCGATCACCGTCTCATGCTTGCTCACACCGTCGTAATTGCAGGTGATGGTGCCCGCACCGATATTGCTCTCATCGCCCACGCGCGCATCGCCGATATAGCTCAGGTGATTGACCTTGGCCCCCTCGCCGATCAGCGCGTTCTTGACCTCGACGAAATTGCCGATGCGGGCGTGTTCGGCCAATTCGGTGCCGGGACGCAGCCGGGCATAGGGCCCAACCACCGCACCGCGCGCCACATGGCAGCCCTCGAGATGCGAAAACGCGCGGATATGCGCGCCGGTCTCGATGGTCACGCCGGGACCAAAGACCACATAGGGCTCGACCAGACTGTCGCGGCCCAGCCATGTGTCATAGGCAAACTGCACCGTATCCGGTGCGACCAGCGTCACACCAGTTTCCAGCGCCTCGGCGCGTTTACGGGCCTGAAACGCGGCCTCGGCCCGCGCCAATTCGGCGCGGGAATTGATGCCCATGGTTTCGGCTTCGTCGCAGGTAACAGCGGTCGCCGATAATCCCCGCGCCCGTGCCAGCCTTACGATGTCGGTCAGGTAATACTCGCCCGCCGCATTGGCATTGCCGACCTCTGCAATCAGCTCGAACAGCAAGGCCGCAGGCGCCAGAACGACGCCACTGTTGCACAGAGTCACACCGCGCTCTGCCTCGGTCGCGTCCTTGAACTCAACGATCCGCAGCAGGGTGTCGCCGTCCGTCACCAACCGCCCGTAGCGGCCCGGATCGGCGGCCTCAAAGCCCAGAACGACGATGTCATGGGCGCCGCGCGCGGCCTGCATCCGTTCCAGCGTTTCAGGCTGAATAAAAGGTGTGTCGCCATAGAGCACCAGCGCATCGCCCGTATAGCCCACCAGACGCGGCGCGGCCTGCGCCACTGCATGCGCCGTGCCCAGTTGCTCGGCTTGGATCACGATCTCTGCGGTCTCGTCAAACTCGAGTGCTGCGGCACGCACCGCCTCGGCCCCATGCCCGGCCACCACGATGACCTGATCGGGCTCCAGCGTCGCGCCCGCCTGCATCGCGTGCCCCAGCATCGGCGCGCCGCCGATCGGATGCAGCACCTTGGGAAGCTCGGAATTCATCCGCGTCCCCTGACCTGCGGCCAGTATGATCAGTGCCGTCGCCATTTTGCGCCCTCTGCCTCGTTTGCGTCCGTTTTATCCGGTTGCGGCACAGGTGCAAGGGCAGGGGCCGAATGGGTAATTATTTCGTCGCAAATATCGACAATTTTAACCTTTCCTTCACGCCAGCTCGGTGGTGTAGTTTTGCTGCAAACCATTGTAGCGCAAGGAGGTGAGGAAACTGAGAGAACCCGACTTTCGGAAATGGATGGTCTTACTCGCGGCGGGGACGCTGCTCGTTGGGATCATCCGGCTCTTGATGGGGTTCTAATCCCCTGAAAGAAAAGACCCTGCGGAGCAGCAACTCCGCAGGGTCACGTTTTCGGTGAGGACACTGAAAACCGATTTTCGGATGTCCTGTTTATACCCCAATCCCTACCAAAAAGTAAAGCTGCGCCTGCGTCCCATGCAAAACGCCGCCCCGAGGGGCGGCGTTTGTCGTATCCGTCCGGAAACAGGGTTCAGAACCCGAGACCGGCGTATTTGTTCTTGAACTTGGACACGCGGCCACCGGCATCCATCAGACGCGAGCTGCCGCCGGTCCAGGCGGGGTGCACCGACGGGTCGATGTCGAGCGACAGCGTGTCGCCTGCCTTGCCATAGGTCGAGCGCATCTGAACGATGGTGCCGTCGGTCATCTTGACGTCGATGACGTGGTAATCGGGGTGGATGTCTTTTTTCATCGTACCAATCCTTACGCGGAAGCGCCCGATTGGGCCTTGTAGGTGGAATCCTCTGCGATACGTGCGGACTTGCCGCGACGCGAGCGCAGGTAATACAGCTTGGCGCGGCGCACACGACCACGGCGCACAACCTCGATGCTGTCGATATTGGTCGAATAGAGCGGGAACATACGCTCCACGCCTTCGCCAAAGGAAATCTTGCGGACCGTGAACGAACCGGCGATGCCCTTGCCATTCTTGCGACTGATGCACACGCCTTCAAAGTTCTGCACGCGGCTGCGGGTGCCTTCGGTCACTTTGTAACCGACGCGGATCGTGTCGCCGGCTTTGAAATCGGGAATGGTCTTCCCGAGGGCGGCAATCTGTTCCGCCTCCAACTGAGCGATAATATCCATCGCTTCTCTCCTGATTTGCTTGCGGTTTTTTCCGCAAAGTGTCTCGCGTCCTCAGAGCTCTTGGTCTTCTTCCGGGTCCGCAGATGCGCCCGCCAGAGATCAGGTCGTCCTTGTCTGTGATCCGTTTGCCGGGGCTGCCGCAGGCGACCGAAGAAAGTCTGGCGGGCACGTAGCCAAAAACAAACAGGCCCAGAGCCGCCAAGCGATTCCAAGCAAGGCGGGGTATAGGGGTAAGTGCGGGACGGATCAAGCCTTGTCAGAACGGGCGCTGAGGTGTTTTTCCCATAGGTCGGGGCGGCGCTCGGCAGTCAGGCGCTCGGACATCTCGCGCCGCCATCTCTCGACCCGTGCGTGATCGCCAGAGGTCAGAACCTCGGGGATGACCCGGCCCATCCATTCGGCAGGGCGGGTATATTGCGGATGCTCCAGCAACCCGTTGGAATGGCTTTCCTCGGCTGTGCTCTCGGCATTGCCCAAAACGCCCGGCAAGAGGCGCACGGTGGCGTCGATCATCGCTTGTGCTGCAATCTCGCCGCCGGTCATCACGAAATCGCCCAGCGACACCTCTTGGATGCCATAGTGCTCGATCACGCGCTCATCGAGCCCCTCGAACCGGCCACAAATGAGGGTGACACCGGGGCGTTGCGACAGGTCTTGCGCCATCGCTTGATCAAATCGCTGCCCGCGCGGGCTAAGGTAGATCAGCGGCCAGCCGGGCGGTGTGCCTGCCATCGCTTCGTCAATCGCGCGCCCCATGACATCGGCCCGCAGCACCATGCCCGCGCCGCCACCAGCCGGGGTGTCATCGACATTGCGATGCCGCCCCTCGCCGTATGCGCGCAGGTCGATGGCATCCAGCGCCCAGAGACCGTTTTGCAGGGCGCGTCCCGTCAGGCTCTCGCCCAGAACCCCCGGAAACGCTTGCGGCAGCAGGGTGATCACCCGTGCTGTCCAGACGCCCGCCAGTTCCGGCGTGGGCGTGATCAATTCGCGCGGGGTCATCGTGGCGCGAATGGATTTGCGCCCATGCGAGCGGGGCGTATCGCTCATGTCAGACCATCGGGCGGATCGGCGATGATGCGGCCAGCGGCCAGATCGACGGTCGGCACCGCCTCTTTGGTAAACGGCAATAGAATGGTCGCGGATAGACCGGGCGCGTGGATTTCCAGAATATCGGATGCGCCATGGTTGAGCACTGCCTTGACCCGTCCCAACACCGCGCCGCCGGTATCGCATACCTCCAGACCGATCAGGTCGGCGTGATAGAATTCATCATCCGGCAGATTGGGCAATTGCCCGCGCAGGGCATAGAGCCGCGTGCCACGCAGCGCGTCGGCTGCCTCTTTGGTGGTGACGCCCGACAACTGCGCGGTGAAACCGTTGGTGGTCTGGCCCGTCAGGGTCACGTCAAAGGCGCGCGCGCCATCTTCGGTGCTGAGCGGGCTATAGGCGGCGATATCCTCGGGCATGGCGGTAAAGCTCTTGAGCCGCACCTCGCCACGCACGCCAAAGGCGCCGCCAATGGCACCCACGCAAATGCGGTCGCTCTCGCTCATGGGGTGATCTCCGGTTGGGCCGATTGGGGGATGATCCACTCAATTCCCGTGATGCGCAACGGGGTCATGCTCAGCGCACCTCTGTCGGAAGAGTGGGGCGGCGGGTTTCCCATCCGGCAAGCTCCAGTTCGGGCGTTTCGCTCGCGGTCTCTGGCCAGCCGACACAAAGATAGGCCACCAGCGCCCAGTCGGCGGGCACTTCGAGATCCCGCGACAATTGCACGGGATCAAGGATCGAAACCCAGCCCACGCCCAGCCCCTGCGCCCGTGCGGCCAGCCAGAAATGGGTGATCGCACCGACCACGGAATAGCGGCGCATTTCGGGCATCGTGCCCGCACCAAGACCTGCACCCTTGTCGGTCGTTTCGTCGCAATAAATGGCCAATTGCACCGGAGCCTCTTGCATGCCAGAGAGCTTCAAGCCGCTGTAAATCTTGGCCTTTTCGCCATCATAACCCGCAAGAGCGCGGTCGTTGGCGGCGGTGAAATTGGTCAGCGCCGCAGCGCGCGCGCCGGGCGATTGCACCCGGATCACGCGCCACGGCTCGCTCAGCCCCACAGAGGGCGAGAGAAGGAAGGTGTCGAGGCAGTCTTGCAATACAGCCTCGTCCACCGCGTCCCGGCGAAAGCGGCGCACATCGCGCCGCCATCGCATGAGATCGCGCAGGCCAGTCTGGAAGTCCTTGGAAAATTGTGACATTCCAGCGCCTTACCTGTCTTATTCCTCGGTCGCAGCCTCTTCGGCAGGGGCGTTGGCGGCCTCGGCCTTGGCGGCTTTCTCGGCGGCGCGCTCTTGCGCCTTCTTGCCCGGAACGGCCTTTTTCAGGTTGGCGCGCTCTTTCTTGGCGATGACGCCTGCGGCCTCCAGCATGCGGCTGATACGGTCGGTCGGCTGGGCGCCCTGTGCCAGCCAGTGCTGCACGCGCTCGACGTCCATCTTGACGCGGTCTTCGCTGTCTTTCGGCAGGAGCGGGTTGTAGGTGCCCAGCTTTTCGATAAAGCGGCCATCGCGCGGCATGCGGCTGTCGGCGGCCACGATACGGTAGGACGGACGTTTCTTGCTGCCACCACGGGCGAGACGGATTTTCATGGCCATTTGATATTCTCCTTTAATGGCGTGGGTTTGGCGGGGGTCAGACCCACCTTACGATTGGTGCTTCTGGTGATGCCGGATCACCTCGGCGATGATGAAGTTCAAAAACTCCTTGGCGAAAGCGGGATCGAGATCGGCCGCTTTTGCCAATTCTTCGAGCCGTTCGATCTGTTGCGCCTCGCGCGCGGGATCGGACGGGGGAAGGTCGTGTTCAGCCTTGAGTTTCCCCACGGCCTGCGTGTGCTTGAACCGCTCGGCCAGCGTGAAAACAAGGATCGCGTCGAGCCGGTCAATGCTCTGGCGATGCTCTTTCAGCAGTTGGGCGGCAAGGGCGGTGGCGTCAGTCATGCGAGACTCCGGCATGTACAAACCTTGCGGTTTGTGGCGTGAAACGTAAGGTCCGGGCGATGGGTCATGCGGCCACCTCGTCGGATTTCGGATGCCGCCAGACCTGACAGGCCAAGCCAAGCAACGTGCCCTCACGCTCAAAGCGCGCGCCCAGACGGCGGGCGAGGGCCTGAGAGCGGGCATTGTCCGGGTCGATGTGGGAAACCACACCGTCGAGACCAAAATTTGCAGCACCATGCGCGCGGGCGGCCTGCGCTGCGCGATAGGCGATGCCGCGCCCTTCGTGCCCATCCCAGACCTGCCAGCCAAGTTCCGGCTCGTCCCAGCCGTCGCGAAAGATGAACCCGCAAAGGCCCATCGGGTCGCCTGTGCCGCGATCCGAGATCACCCACATGCCATAGCCGCGCAGCGCCCAATGCCCGAGGTTGGCCGCGATGAGGCGCCAGCACTCTGCCCGCCCAAGCGGTCCGCCGACAAAGTGACTACGCGCGCCAGCATAAAAGGCCGCGAGCGCGTCAAGATCATCCTCGCAAATCGCGCGCAGGACAAGATCACCGCTTTTGACCTCGGGGATATGCACGGTGAAGGTTGTCATGCGTAGGCCTCGACCGAGCCGTCGTCGTCGTCGCGGCCAAAGGCGGCATCGGGGCCGGGGTGACGATAGAGCAGGTCGCGCCCCATGTGGATATTGTCATATTCCCGCTCGAAGCATGCGCCCAAGCGTTCTGCAAGTGCGACCGAGCGTGTATTGCCCGGCACGATGTTCGAGGTGAGGGTCGTGAACCCGAGGTCTTCATAGGCATATTGGCGGGCGCGCGCCGCGGCCTCATAGGCGATGCCACG
>NZ_JAGPVV010000045.1 GCF_018066915.1 Roseovarius sp. | reverse complement strand
ACCAGAACCAGAGTGCGCCACAGCGCCGGACTTGCTGTCAGCAACGCCGGACCAACAGCGGACATCAACCCAACCACGACAACCGCCATGATCCCGGTGATCAGACCTTCAACCGCCCTTTCGCCCTGAAAGGATTGAAAGAAACCAACCCGCCGCCGCAGGATCAGGCCAAGACCGCCCGCCACGGCAATCACCCCAAGCAGCTTGGCCGCGGCGAGAGCCACCACCACAGGGCTGCCGAACACGGGCATCACCCAGAACACGGGTAGAACCGTCAGCGGCAAGAGCATGGTGCCGATGATCAACTGCCGCAGCGCCGGTGCCGGATCGCCACCCACCATCAGGGTCAGCCCCGGACTGCCGGTCAGCGGCGCGGCGGCCAGCACCAAAACCACCCCAATCCCCAGAATGGAGGTGAGCCCGCCCATCACTCCCAAGGCCCCAATGGCCAGCATCGGCAAGACCACCTGCATCGCCAGCGTGATCCCGAGATAGCCGGGCACATCCCCCCAAGCAGGAAAGGCGCGCAGCACATCAACACGCAAGGTGCTCAGAAACAACAGAAAAACAACCATGGGAAAGATCAGGGGCGCCAATGTCTCGGCCAATCTGGGCGCCAGAATACCCACAATCAGGCCCAAAACGAGCAGCAACCGCCCATGCCGCGCAAGCGCATGCAAGAGCGCAATCAAATCGCCGCCGCCCCGCGCGCCGCCTGATCATAGCCACCTGATAGCGCGCGCAGCAGCGCCGCCAACCGCGATAGCTCTGCCGGGTCCACGCCCATCTGTTGTACCGAGCGCACCAACAAGGCCTCGCGTACGCGACCATACTGCGCGCAATAGCCCTGCCCTGCCTCGGTGATGGTGATCGTTTTTTCCTTGCCGCTGCGGCCAGAGCGCACAAGCCTCTGTTTCTCAAGCTTTTTCACAGCGTAATTGACCAGATGCGTATCTTCGATATTGAGCACGAGGCAAATATCGGCAAGGCTCTTGGCGCGTTCCCGGTGATGCACCAGATGCACGATCAGGATTTCCAGCGGGGTCAGCCCCGGCATCCCCGCCGCTGTCATGCAGCGCACCATCCAGCGTTGAAACGCATGGTTTGCCATCGTGAGGGCAAATTCCATTTCCGACAGTTCCGGCAATCCCGAATTCGCCAGATGCGCCGACGAGACGACAGGCCCTAGCGGGCGAGCATTGTCTGGGGAATCCATAGGGCAATCTCCGGAAAGAGTGTCAGAATGGCCGTGGCCAGCACCAAGAGCAGAAAGAACGGAAACGCATAGCGCGCAATCTCGAAAATGCTGCGCCCGGTGATGGATTGCAGCACAAAGAGATTGAACCCCACCGGCGGCGTGATCTGGCTCATCTCCACCACGAGCACAAGGAAAATGCCAAACCAAATCGGATCAATCCCCGCCGCAAGAACCATCGGAAGGATGACCGAGGTGGTCAGAACCACAATGGAAATGCCATCGAGGAACATGCCAAGAATGACAAAGAACACCACAAGCGCCGCAAGGAGCAGATTGGCCGAATAGCCCTGTTCCCCGATCCATGCGGCAAGCGCGCGCGGTATGCCCGTATAGCCCATGGCAACCGTGAGAAAGGCCGCGCCCGCCAGAATAAAGGCGATCATGCAGGTGGTGATCGTTGCCCCGCGCAGCGCCTCCCATGTGCTCTGCCAATCCAGAGAGCCGCCCAAGGCCGAGAGGATCAGCGCACCCAGAACGCCCACGACAGCCGCCTCTGTGGGCGATGCCAATCCTGCATAGATTGACCCGATCACCGCGACAATCAACAGGATCGTCGGCCCCAAGAGCGTAATCGCCCGGAGCTTTTCGCCCCAGGACGTCGCGGGCTCGCGTTCCGGCATGCGGTCCCGGTTCAGCATGGCCCAAATCATCGTATAGCCCGAGAAAAGCACCGCGAGCAGAATTCCCGGCCCGATTCCGGCCAGAAAGAGCCGCGCAATGCTCTGCTCTGTCGCCGCGCCATAGACGATCAGGATGATCGACGGCGGGATGAGAAAGCCGAACGTGCCCGACCCCGCCAGCGTGCCGATGATCATCCGGTCGTCATAGCCGCGTTTCGTCAGTTCCGGCACAGACATGCGCCCAACCGTCGCCGTCGTGGCGGCGGACGAGCCCGAGACAGCGGCAAAGAGCGCGCAGCCAAAGATATTGGCATGGAGCAAGCGCCCCGGCAGCCGCCCGGTCAGCGGGGCAAGACCTGAAAACATGTCCGACGACAGCCGGGAACGAAACAGGATTTCGCCCATCCAGATGAACATCGGCAGCGCCGTCAGGTCCCAGATGTTGAGCGCGCCCCAGACCTTGGTGCCAAACACCAATTCGGCAGGCGCGGAGCTGGCCAGCATCATCGCCACCAGACCCACGGCGATCAACCCGAAGCCAACCCAAAGACCAAGCGCCAGAGCACCAAAGAGCACAGCAACGAGCAGCAGAGAGAGGATTTCAATGCCCATCCTGAATGCCCTTTCCATCCTCGGCCCGTTGAAAAGCGGGATCTGATCCGCTCAGCAGCAGGATCAACTCATCAAGAAGCGCGACCCAGAAGAGCATCAAGCCAAGCACCATCACCGCCTGAGGTATCCAGAGCGGGAATTTCGCCATTCCAAAGGAAACCGCGTTGAACGCCCAGGAATCCAGGGCCTGAACCCCCGCACTATAGAGCGCGAAACCGCAGAGCCCGAGCGCCAGAACAAGAGCCGTCGCAGAGAGCAGGCGCGCAAAGGACGCTGGGACCGAATGGATCAACAGCGTCACCCGCACATGCCCTCCGGCCCGCAGCGTGCCCGCAAGCGCCAAAAAGACCGCGCCGACAAACAGGAAGCCGCCCAATTCCGACAGAGAAGTGATCGCGATGCCCACCGGCTCTTGGCCAAGGGCGATCAGGCTCTTGTCGATCACCCGGCCCGTGACCTGCACCAGAACCAGCAGGGCAATTGCCACCAGCGAGAGGGCAGCAAGCATAAAGCCCGCGCCGTAAATACGATCCAGCAGCCCGCGCAGCATCCGCAGTCTCCCATATGTCAGAGGAAATGTGGCGCGGGGATGAACCCGCGCCCGGTGGGATCAGCGTGCGGTATAGGCCGACAAGATTGCAGCCCCGACATCGCCCGCGCTGGCCCGCCACTCATCGGCCATCGTCTCGCCGATGTCGCGCAGACCCCGCGCAAGGTCTTCCGACGGGGTGGAAACCTGCATCCCGTTTTCCTTGAGGATCGCGATTTTCTCCTCGGTTTCCGCCATCGACATCTGCCAGCCGCGGGCCTCTGCCATGGCCGAAGCCTCGAACAGCGCCTGTTGCTGCGCCTCGCTCAGTGCCTCAAAGGCGCTGGTGTTCACGAAAACCATGTTTTTGGGCAGCCAAGCTTGCGTGTCGATATAGTGGCTCACGAAATCCCAAGCCTGCGAGGACACGCCCGTCGAGGGCGAGGTGATCATCGCCGCGACGCGAGAGGTCGAGAAGGCGGTCGGGATATCCCCGGCCTCTACCGTCGTGGGCACCGCGCCCATCAACTGCGCCAGACGCTCGGTCGCGGTGTTGTAGGCGCGAAAACTGACGCCTTTCATCTGGTCCAGAGAGGTCACTTCTTCGGTGAGATAGAGGCTCTGGCCCGGCCATGGCACAGCGAAAAGCAGCGTCAGCCCCTGTTCCGCCAGCCGCGCCGTCACTTCGTCGCGCGAGGCATCCCAGAGTTTCTTGGCGTCGTCATAGCTTGCTGCCAGAAACGGCACCGAATCGACGCCAAAGACTGCATCCTCATTGGCCAGTTGCGACATCAGGATTTCCCCGATGGGCGCCAGACCTCGGCGCACAGAGTCGCGAATTTCGGGGTGGGCATAGAGCGAACCTGCCGAATGAACGGTGATGGTCAACTCGCCATTGGTCGCGGTCGCGACATCCTTGGCAAATTCCATGATGTTCTGGGTGTGAAAGACCGAATCGCCATAAGGCGTGGGCATATCCCACGCCGTTTGCGCCTGCGCGGCCCCAAAGCTGAGGGCAAACGCCCCCGAGAGGGCAAGTGTGGTAAGGTGCTTCATTGTCGTCTCCCTGATTGAGCGATGTGACCGGTTGTAGCCCCGGTTCAAGGAAAGCTTGACGGATCATTTATAATTTGTCAACAAAATGTAAATGAAGCACAACGGGGATGGATGAGATGAACAAAGTCTGGGATTTCTGGATTGATCGTGGCGGCACATTCACCGACGTCATCGGGCGCAGCCCCGAAGGCGGCATCGAACCGCTCAAGCTTTTGTCTGAGAACCCAGAGGCGTATGACGACGCCGCGATTGAGGGTATCCGCCGTCTCTTGGGCGGCACGATTGACGCTTCCCGCATCGGCACGGTGCGCATGGGCACGACCGTGGCAACCAACGCGCTCTTGGAGCGCAAAGGCGATGCCACGGTTCTCTTGATCACGCGCGGCTTTCGCGACGCGTTGCGCATCGCCTATCAGGCCCGGCCTGATATCTTTGCCAAGGAAATCCTGCTGCCCGAACAGCTCTATTCCCGCGTGATTGAGGTGCCTGAACGCCTGCGCGCTGATGGCACGGTTGAAACTCCGCTCGACCTGACAGCCATCACCAAAGGTCTGACCGAGGCCCGCGCCGCAGGGATTGATGCCGCCGCGATTGTCCTCATGCACGCGTGGAAAAACCCCGCGCACGAACTGGCCCTTGCAGAGGCGGTACGCGATGCAGGATTTGCGCAGGTCTCGGTTAGCCACGAAGTCTCGCCGTTGATCAAGCTGGTAGGGCGCGGCGATACGACCGTGGTCGATGCCTATCTCTCGCCCATCCTGCGCCGCTATGTGGCGCGGGTGGCATCGGCGCTTGGTGCGACGCCGCCGGGCGAACCTGGCCCCACACTGCAATTCATGATGTCTTCGGGGGGCCTCACCGCAGCCGAGCGGTTTCAGGGCAAGGATGCGATTCTCTCCGGCCCTGCCGGGGGTGTCGTCGGCATGGCGCAGACCGCTGCGATTGCCGGGTTTGACAAGGTCATCGGTTTTGACATGGGCGGCACCTCGACCGATGTGGCGCATTACGCGGGCGAATATGAACGTGCCTTTGACACCGAAGTGGCAGGCGTCCGCATCCGCGCGCCGATGATGCGCGTGCATACCGTGGCGGCGGGCGGCGGCTCGATCCTTCATGCCGAACCGGGGCGGTTTCGCGTGGGCCCTGATAGCGCCGGCGCCTATCCCGGCCCCACCTGTTACCGCAATGGCGGGCCGCTGACCGTGACTGACGCCAATGTCATGCTGGGCAAGCTCAACCCCGATTTCTTTCCGCCCATCTTTGGCCCCGGACAGGATCAACCGCTGGATCGTGATACCGTTTCGGCGCGCTTTGCGACAATCGCAGCAGAGGCGGGCGACGGCAAATCGCCCGAAGAAGTGGCCGAAGGCTTTGTGCGCATCGCTGTGGAGAACATGGCCAACGCGGTCAAGAAAATCTCGGTTCAGCGCGGCTATGATGTGACCCGCTATCTCTTGAATTCCTTTGGTGGCGCAGGGGGTCAACATGCCTGCCTTGTGGCTGACGCTTTGGGCATGGAAAAGGTTCTGATCCATCCGCTTTCTGGCCTTTTGTCGGCCTATGGCATCGGGCTGGCGCGCGTGAGCGCGTCGCGGCAACAAATGGTGGTGGAGCCGCTGGAGGACGGCAGCGATAATGTCATCACCGCTGTGCTTGACGATCTGACCGCGCAGGTCATGCAGGAAATGCAGGCCCAAGGCATAACCGATGCCGAAACCCGTCCGCGGCTCTATCTGCGCTATGATGGCACCGATACCGCCCTGCCCGTGGCCTATGACACCCCGGCGCAGGCGCGCGCCGAATTCGAGGCGGCGCATTTGGCGCAGTTTGGATTTACCACGCCCGACAAGCGCGTGATCATCGACAGCGCCGAGGTTGAGGCGACCGATACCGCCATCCCCGCAGCGCCCGAGAGTGAGGCGGCCCGCCATTTGGTAGAGGCGCAGACCGATACGCGCACGCAGCTTTTTTGCAATGGTGATTGGACGCCCGCGGGGGTGTTCCGCCGCGCCGGCCTTGCCCCCGGCAATAGCGTCACCGGCCCTGCCCTGATCATCGAGGACAATCAGACCATCGTGGTGGAGCCCGGTTGGCGGGCCGAGATTACGGCCCATGACCATGTGCTCTTGTCGCGCCACGAACGGATGGCGCGCGATATGGCCATTGGCACAGAGCAGGCCGATCCGATTCTGCTTGAAGTCTTCAACAACCTCTTCATGTCGATCGCCGAACAGATGGGCGTGACCCTGCAAAACACCGCACAGTCGGTCAACATCAAGGAAAGGCTTGATTTTTCCTGCGCGGTCTTTGACGCCACGGGTGCTTTGGTGGCCAATGCCCCGCATATGCCGGTGCACCTCGGCTCCATGGATCGCAGCGTCGAGACGATCATTCGCCTGAATGAAGGCGATATTCACCCCGGTGATGTTTTTGCCCTCAACGCGCCCTATAATGGCGGCACGCATTTGCCCGATATTACCGTTGTCACGCCGGTCTTTGACGCGGACGGTCAAACCATCCTCTTCTGGGTCGCGTCACGCGGACATCATGCCGATGTCGGCGGGACGGCCCCCGGCTCGATGACGCCGCTGGCCACTACGGTGGATGAAGAAGGCGTCTTGATCGACAACCTCAGGCTGGTGGAACAAGGACAATTCCGCGAGGACGCCTTGCGCGCGATCCTCGGGGATCACCCCTACCCCTGCCGCAACATCGACATGAACGTGGCTGACCTCAAGGCGCAGATCGCCGCCAACGCGCGCGGGATCAACGAACTCCGCAAGATGGTCGCCAACTTCGGCCTCGACGTGGTTCAGGCCTATATGGGCCATGTTCAGGACAACGCCGCCGAGGCGGTCGCGCGGGTTCTGGAAAAGCTGTCGGACGGTTCCTATGACTATGAAACCGACACAGGACAGGTGATCCGGGTCAAGATCACCGTCGACCGCGCCGCACGCGAAGCGACGGTGGATTTCACGGGCACATCCGAGGTGCGCAAGAACAACTTCAACGCGCCTGAACCCGTGACGCGCGCCGCTGTGCTTTATGTTTTCCGTGTGATGGTCGAGGCGCCGATTCCCATGAACGCAGGCTGCTTGCGCCCAATCCGGATCATTGTGCCCGAGGGGTCCATGCTCTCGCCCCGCTATCCGGCGGCGGTGGTGGCGGGCAACGTGGAAACCTCGCAGCATGTGACCAACGCGCTCTTTGGCGCGATGGGGGCCATGGCCAACAGTCAGGGCACGATGAACAACCTGACCTTTGGCAATGACGAGTTTCAGTATTACGAAACCATCTGCTCTGGCTCGCCCGCCGGTCAGTTCAACGATGGGCGGCGGTTCCCCGGCACTTCGGGTGTGCATGTGCATATGACCAACTCGCGGCTGACCGATCCGGAGATCCTCGAACTGCGCTTTCCGGTGCTGCTCGAGAATTTCGCCCTGCGTCCGGGGTCTGGTGGCCAAGGGGCGGTCAACGCTGGCGATGGCACGATCCGAACCCTACGGTTTCTCACCCGGATGGATTGCGCGATCCTCTCGTCGCACCGCAACCGTCCACCGAAGGGCGGCGCCGGCGGCGGTGCAGGCGAGGCGGGCCGAACCGAAGTGCGCCGCCTCTCAGGCACAGTCGAGGTGCTGAACGCCTGCGATCAGACGGTGCTGGAGGCAGGCGAGGCCGTGACCGTGATCACGCCAACAGCGGGGGGGTTTGGCCGGGGTTGACCCCGGCCGCCCTCAAATCTCGGGGTTTGGCAGGCTCTCGAACGCGCGTTTGAGGGCATCGCCCCAGCCATCCGAGATGGTGCGGAAATAGGGATCATCCGCCTCGATGCGGTGCACAGGGGGCAAGCGCATGCTGTCTGCCTCATAGATGCACATATCAAGAGGCAAGCCGACCGACAAATTGGCCTTGATGGTCGAGTCAAAGCTGACCAGCAACAGCTTCATCGCATCGGCAAAGCTCATGCTCGACTCATAGGCGCGCACCAGAATTGGGCGGCCATATTTGGTCTCGCCAATCTGGAAAAACGGCGTCTCGCCGCTGGCTTCGATGAAATTGCCCTCAGGGTAGATGAGGAACAGGCGGGGCGGACCACCCTTGATCTGGCCGCCAAGGATCATCGTGGCGTTGAATGTGCTGTCCGCGCGCTGCCCGGTGCTGGCGTGGGTTTCGATCACATCGCGCAGTGTGCCCGCCACCAGCCGCGCGGCCTGAAACATCGACGGCACCGACAGGATGGTTGGATCGCGCTCGTCATGCGCCTTGGTGCGTTCTTCGAGAAGGCTGATAACGGCCTGAGTGGTTGCCAGATTTCCCGCCGTCAACAGCACCATCGCCCGCTCGCCGGGCAACTGCCAACTGTGCAGCTTGCGAAAGGTCGAGATATTGTCGAGCCCCGCATTGGTGCGGGTGTCAGACATAAAGACGATGCCGCGATCAAGGCACAAGCCCACGCAATAGGTCACGTCTGAAACCCTCTGTCACTGTTGCTGCGTCACCTGCAGCGTCACATCCATGTTCTCGGTCGCCATCCCGTAGCGATGCCCGGAAATTGGCGCGGCCTCGGTATAGTCCAGCCCCGTCGCCACCCGCACATAGCGCGTATCGGGCGAAATGGCGTTCGATACATCAAACCCGACCCAACCCAGACCCTCGACATGGGCTTCTGCCCAGGCATGGGTCGCGCTCTGCTCGTCCTGGCCGTCCATACGCAGATAGCCTGAAACATACCGCGCCGGAAGACCCATTGCGCGCGCGCAGGCAATGAAAACATGCGCGTGATCCTGACAAACACCATGACCGGCGGCCAGTGCATCCTCTGCTGTCCACGCAATCTCGGATTTCCCGGTTTCATAGGCAATGGCGGCATGCACTCGCGCCGACAGATCATGAAGCCGCGCCAGATCACTATCGCCCTCGACGCTGCGCAGGATCTCGCGACAGCCCTTGCCGGCGCGGGTATGCTCTGTGGGGCGCTGGAACAGCCATAGCGGTGCCATACCCTCATGCGGACCAACGATCCCGGCCGTATCGGTCATTTCCACCACGCCCTCCGAGCGGATGATCAATTCGGTGACATCGGGATCAAAGCTGAACATCACCACGTGATTGCGGTGGTGATCGGTGAATTCGGCCTGTTTCGTGGCCCCCTCGACGGTCACGGACCACGTGACGAGCCGCTGCCCGCGCGTCGGCTTGGGATAGAGCCGGAGCTGTTGCACGCCATAAGGGACCGGCGCGGAATAGGTGTAATGGGTGAGGTGTTTTATGGCGAGGTGCATGGGCTATCCGTAAAACCTGTAATCAATCTCGATCTGGTGGCTGAGTTTGCCCAGATGGCCAAGAACCTCCTGCACATATTCGTGTAACCCATAATCAAAGATCGCGGCGACATCATGGCTCAAGAACCGGCGACAGAGCGTGTCGGCCTGATGGTGGCACGGCAGACGCAGATCATAGTCCGTTGCGAGATAGTGCAGGTTGTCGCGCAGTTTGCCGCAGCAGAAATTCAGACTGCGCGGCATACGCTTGTCGAGGATCAGGAATTGCGCGATGCCCATCGGTGTTACGTCCGGACCGATGGTCAGGCGATACCCCCCCTCGCCACTCACAGAGCGCAGGATCGTGTCCCATTGCACATTGTCCAGCCGCGAACCGACCGCCGCCGCCGAGGGCAGCAGCACGTAGTATTTCACGTCGAGAATCCGCGCGGTGTTGTCGGCGCGCTCGATGAAGGTGCCGATGCGAATGAAATCATAGATCTCGTTGCGCAGCATGGTCCCAAGGATCGCACCGCGCACCAGCGCGTTGCGTTCGCGGATCAGCGACAGAACCTTGGGCAGATCGCGCGTCGCCACCTTGCGGGCAAGAGCGACCTTGAGCAGCATCCAAAAGGAATTGACCGCCTCCCACGCCTCATGCGTCAGGGCCGTGCGTACCAGCCGTGCATTGTGCCGCGCCTGTGTGACGACCGCCATCACAGAGGATGGATTGTCAGGATCGCGCAACATCCAGTCGATCGCCAGTTCGGGCAAGACCTCGGCATGTTTCTGTTGATAGCCATAGGCCACCGCTGCGGCCTGCAAGACCGAGAGCCAGTCATCCGCACCGCTCCCTGCGCGCGTCAGCGCGATGCGCTGACCGGTCTCGATCATCCGCGATGTATTTTCGGCGCGCTCCAGCAGGCGCGCCATCCAGAACAGACCTCCGGCGGTTTTTCCCAGCATCCTTTAGTCCTCCAGCACCCAAGTGTCCTTGGTGCCGCCACCTTGGGACGAATTCACCACCAGCGATCCCTTTTTCATCGCCACCCGCGTCAGGCCGCCGGGGGTCACGTTGATCCCCTCGGGCGACATCAGCACAAAGGGCCGCAGATCGACATGCCGCGGTGCCAGTCCCGACTTGGTAAACACCGGCACGGTCGAGAGGCTGAGCGTGGGTTGTGCGATGTAATTGCCGGGCCGGGCGCGCAGCTTGCGCTCGAACTCCTTGAGCTCCTTCTTGCTCGCAGCGGGGCCGATCAGCATGCCATAGCCTCCCGATCCATGCACCTCTTTGACCACCAGTTCCGACAGATGCGCCAGCACGTAATCAAGGCTCTCTTTTTCATTGCAGCGCCACGTCGGCACGTTCTGCAGAATGGGTCGCTCGCCAGTGTAGAACTCGACGATCTCGGGCATGTAGCTATAGATCGCCTTATCATCGGAAATGCCGGTGCCGGGGGCATTGGCGATGGTGATGCCGCCCGCGCGGTAGACATCCATGATCCCCGGCACGCCAAGCGCGCTCTCGGGGTTGAAGTTGAGCGGGTCGAGGAAATCGTCATCCACCCGGCGATAGAGCACATCAATCGGCTGATACCCGCGAGTCGTGCGCATGGCGACACGCCCGTCCACAATCCGCAGGTCATGCCCCTCGACCAGTTCGACGCCCATTTTGTCAGCCAGAAAAGCATGTTCGTAATAGGCCGAATTAAAAATACCGGGGGTCAGAACCGCCACAGTCGGTGTGCCTTCACAGGCTGCGGGCGCCGAGGCTGCAAGTGAACGGCGCAGGTTGCGCGGATAATCCGACACCGGGCGCACCTGATTGCGGCTGAAAAGCTCTGGAAACATCCGCAGCATGGTTTCGCGGTTTTCCAGCATATAGCTGACACCCGACGGGGTGCGCGCGTTATCCTCGAGCACAAAGAAATCGTCCGGCCCCGTGCGCACAAGGTCGATGCCGGTGATATGGGTATAAACGCCGCCGGGCGGCATCATCCCGATCATCTGAGGCAGAAACGCCACGTTGTTCGAGATCATCTCTTGCGGCAAGCGCCCGGCGCGCAGAATTTCCTGCCGGTGATAGATGTCATGCAAGAACGCATTGATCGCGCGCACGCGCTGCTCGATGCCGCGTTCCAGCCGCTGCCACTCCCGCCCCGAGATGATGCGCGGAATGATGTCGAACGGGATCAGACGCTCTTCGGCCTCTGACCGCCCATAGACATTGAAGGTAATCCCCGTGAGGCGAAAGAGATCCTCCGCCTCACGACTTTTGGCACGCAGGCGAGCGGCATCTTCCTCGCTCAGCCAGGCGTCGAATTTGGCATATGGGCCACGAATCTGCCCGTTCTGCCCCTGCATTTCATCGAACATATCCATAGGATCATGCTTTCCCTGTCCGGGGGCCTGTGCAATCGAAATTGTTGCGACAAGCCGGTCCCGATGCGGTTTCATGCCCGCTTATCCCTCAGTCATGCACAAATTTTAGGCCTTGGCAAAGAGTTGTCTTGGAATGCGCTCCGTTGGCCTTAGAATATACGATATCAAAGCTTACATAAAACATTAGAATTTATTCCTTTTTGTTAGTAAAACTGAACATTATAAACGGTGTTACAGCCATCAAATCAGCCAGAGGATGCCGTGACCCGAACGCCCGAGATGTTGCACGTCACCGTTCAGCGCGGCACGGCACAAGACACGCGCAAACAGCGCTTTGACGTTCCTGCGCGGGAAAATCAGACGGTGCTCGACGTGGTTAGCTGGATTCAGCAAGAGGCCGATCCGACGCTCAGCTATCGCTTTGCCTGTCGCGTGGGCATGTGCGGCTCTTGCGCCATGATGGTCAACGGTGTGCCGCGCTGGACATGCCGCACCCACGTCAGCCGCGTTGCAAGCGATGGGCGGCTGGACATCGCGCCCCTGCGCAACCTTCCGGTGATCAAGGATCTGGCGACGGACATGGACCCGTTCTTTGACAAATGGGTCGCCGCCGAGGCGCGGCATCACCCGACACGCGGACGGCTGGAAGAGTTTGACCCGATCAAGCCGGACGCGCCAGACCGGGCCGAGGCCAATCTTGGCATCGAATGTATCAACTGCGGCATCTGCTACGCCGCCTGTGACACCGTGGCAGGCAACCCTGATTATCTGGGACCCGCCGCATTGCAACGCGCCTGGACCCTGCTCAACGACAGTCGTGATGCAGACCGGCCCGGTATTCTGGCGGCGGTTTCGGGCAAGGGGGGCTGTCATAACTGTCACTCGATGGGCAGTTGCGCGCAATATTGCCCCAACGGTTTGAACCCGATGCGCGCGATTGCGGGGTTAAAGCGGGAAACGGTCAGGGCAGCCTTGCGGGGGAAACGCGATGCTTGATCTGCGGCTCTACATGGCGCAACGCCTGAGCGCGCTGGTGATGGCGCCGTTGGTCCTTGGGCATATCGCGGTGATGATCTACGCCATTCAGGGCGGGCTCAGCACGGCAGAGATCCTTGGCCGCACCCAAGGTAGCCTCCTGTGGTTTCTGTTTTACGGCACCTTTGTTATTGCGGTCTCCATCCATGCCGCAATCGGTCTGCGCGTCATTGCGCATGAGTGGTTGCGCCTGAGGGGCGTCGCACTTGCAGTGCTGTCATGGGGCATCTGCGCGGCCCTCGTCACCCTTGGCCTCAGCGCCGTCTTTGCGGTGACGCTGCCATGAAACAGCCGCCCCGCTCGCACCCGCTCTGGCTTGCCTTTGTGCTGCACCGCGTTTCTGGTCTGGCGCTTGCGCTCTTTCTTCCTGCGCATTTCTGGCTCTTGTCGCAGGCGATTACCGCACCTGCGCGGCTTGATGGCTTTCTCGCTTTCGCCGAAAATCCGCTGGTCAAGATTGCTGAATTCGGCCTCGTCTTTCTGCTCGCCGTCCATATGTTCGGTGGCCTGCGCCTGATGGCGCTAGAATTTCTGCCATGGTCCGACCGTCAGAAAACGCTGGCGGCGGGGGCGGTCGGCGCTGCGCTCTTCCTGTCCGGCACGTTTTTCCTGAGGGCGATCTGATGACCCATATCGACCGGCATGACACGGATATTCTTATCATCGGCACAGGCGGCGCGGGCCTCTTTGCCGCGCTCCACGCGCAACAATCCGCACCGGCGGGCACGCGGATCACCATTGCGGTCAAGGGTCTCATTGGCAAATGCGGCTGCACCCGCATGGTGCAGGGCGGCTATAACGTGGCGCTGGGCGGCGGGGACAGCGTCGAGCGGCATTTCATGGACACCATAAAGGGCGGCAAATGGCTGCCTAATCAGGATATGGCGTGGAAGCTCTGCGAACAGGCGGTGGTGCGTATCCACGAGCTAGAGAACGAAATCGGCTGTTTCTTCGACCGCAACCCCGATGGCACGCTGCATCAAAAGGCCTTTGCCGGGCAGACCGCTGACCGCACGGTCCACAAGGGCGACCTGACCGGCATCGAGATCATCAGCCGCTTGATGGAGCAGGTTCTGGCGCGTCCCGTCGAGAAACTCCAAGAACACCGCGCGATTGGCCTGATCCCGACGCGCGACGGTAGCGCGCTCGCGGGCGTGCTCTTCATCGACATGCGCACAGGCGGCTTTCGTCTGGTGCGGGCCAAGACGGTGCTGATGGCCACCGGCGGCGGGCCGACCATGTACAAATACAACACCCCCTCGGGTGACAAGACGATGGATGGTCTTGCCATGGCGCTGCGCGCAGGGCTTGAGCTGCGCGATATGGAAATGGTGCAGTTCCATCCCACCGGCCTCTTGGCGGGGGACCATACGCGGATGACCGGCACCGTGCTGGAAGAGGGGCTGCGTGGCGCGGGCGGTCAATTACTCAACGGCGCGGAAAACCGCTTCATGTTCGACTATGACCCCAAGGGCGAGCGTGCGACACGTGATGTGGTCAGCCGCGCCATCTATGCCGAAATGCGCAAGAACAATACCTCGGCGAATGGCGGCGTGTTCATCTCCATGGCCCATCTTGGCCCTGACACCGTGCGTGCAAAATTCCCCGGCATGGTCAAACGCTGCGCCGATAGCGGATTTGACCTCGCGGGCGGTCTGGTCGAGGTGGTGCCAACCGCGCATTACTTCATGGGCGGTGTGGTGGTCGATCCCGATACCCGCACCGCGATGGAAGGGCTCTATGTGGCGGGCGAGGATGCTGGCGGCGCGCATGGCTCGAACCGTTTGGGCGGCAATGGTGTGGCCAATTCCACCGTCTATGGTGGCGTTGCGGGTGATGTGATGGGCGCGGATATCCGCAGCATGGGCGCGCTGCGCGATCCCTGTCCCAACGCGTTGCAGGCGGAGATTGACCGTGCCCTGCATCCCCTCACGCGCCAGCCCGCGCCGGTCCATCCGCTGCGTCATGCGCTGCAAGAGGCGATGTGGGAGGATGTCGGCGTCATGCGCACCGCTACGGGCCTGGAGCGTGGTTTGACCCGCGTGGCCGAGGTTTCCGATGCGCTGATGACTGTCGGCGTCGCGGGTGATAATCTTGCCTTCAACCTCACTTGGCACGATTGGCTCAACCTTCGCTCGCTCTGCGACGTGTCCGAGGCGATCACGCTGGCGGGCCTTGCGCGCGAAAACTCGCGCGGCGCGCATTACCGCGAGGATTTCCTGGACGAAGGTGATCTTGACGCTTCTTACTACACGGTGATCACCCAAAAGGGTGGCGATCTGACCGTCCGCCGCGATCCGGTGCAATTCACCATCATCCGCCCCGGCGAGACACTCCTGCCCGAGAGCGAACCCGAAACATTGGTGGCCGCACAATGATCTCTATAGACCTCATCCAGAACACCGCCGAAATCTTGATGGACAAGGCGGCCATTGAAATCCCCGAGGATTACCTGACCGGCCTTGAGGCTGCGGCGGAAACTGAGGATGGGGACCTCTCGTCCTTTGTCCTTCAGGCGATGCTCGAGAATTACAAGGCCGCCAAAGAGGACCGCCGCGCGATGTGCGGCGATACGGGCTGTCCGCGCTGGTATGTGAAAATGGGCAACGAAGCCCGGATCGAAGGCGGGCCGGTCGCGCTCGAATCCGCGCTGCGCCGGGCCACGGCCAAGGCGACCTATGACGTGCCTCTACGCCCCAACCGCGTGCATCCGCTCTGGCGCACCGACCACAACAACAACGTCGGCATCGGCGCGCC
>NZ_JAGPVV010000033.1 GCF_018066915.1 Roseovarius sp. | reverse complement strand
TTCGAAGCAATTCGAGCGTCCTGATTTAGAACCAAGAAGAATCAACCAAACTGTCTCGAAGCCAAAATTCTTTGAGCTTAGTTCGTCATTGCAGCGTCAACTAGATGAGCGTTTTGCTCTGGACCGCGAGTTGCTACGTTGGGTTGAAGCTCGCGCAAACAAACAGTTCTCAGCTATATGAAAGGAGTGGAAATGAAACCCTTTGATGAGACGGTGCGAGATAGAATCGCGAATAAGTACAATGCTTGGCAGAATCCCAAGGCTGGCACTCCTAGTGAGCGAAGCGCCGAATCGCGTTTTGGGAAGGATTTCTTCTTTGTGGAGAGCACTCCAACCTTTAAAATCGCTAGAGATAGCCGAGTGTATACAATTGGGTCGTGCTTTGCGCGAAACGTCGAGCAGTTTCTGGTGCGAGAAGGGGTAGATGTCCCAACAACTCAAATCAAAATAGACCCAGAGGTCTACGTATCGCGACCACGCTTTGCGAACACAATTTTGAACAAGTACAATCCAAATAGTATGGCGGCTGAAATTCTACGCGGAATTGGTGATCTTGAATACCCTGATCGCGGGATAATCGCATTGTCGCCAGAAAACTATTTTGACCCTCAAGCAAGCCATACGGGTCTCATGTCACGATCTCAAGTTGATCGGGTTCGGGATGAGCTAGATCGCGCGAGTAAAGTCATTCACGACTGTAAGGTATTCCTGTTTACACTTGGCTTAACAGAGACATGGTTTGATCGCGACACGGGGATTGCTTTTAACCAGATTAATCCGGGCCTTATGAGGCCCATTCGTGATCGGCTCGGCTTTAAGAACGTCAACGTGTATGAGACCGTTGAAACACTTTCGCACGCATTTTCTCGCCTTAAGGAATGTGTACCAGATGCAAAGGTAGTAATTACGGTCTCGCCAGTTCCGCTTCTAAATACTTTTACCTCTCACGACGTGGTGATGGCGAATACTTACTCAAAAGCAACTTTGCGATGCGCCGCTCAAATGCTCGCGGAATTGCACGATTACGTCGACTATTTTCCAAGCTATGAAATGGTTGCAAATTCTAACAGGGCTTTTTCTTGGGAAAAGGACCAAGCTCATGTGTCGGATGCTGTCGTAGCAAAAGTAATCGAAGCGTTCCTTGCGAGATACCTAGATACCGGAGAATGAAGAAGCAGCCGAAAGGCAACGTTTCTGACCCGTCAAAAAAGGCAGGCCCTGACCTTACAAAATAAGGTTACAAACCTTACAAACCTTACAGGAGAAACTCTATGACCCGCATCTATATCGCAGGCCATCGGGGGATGGTTGGAGGGGCCATTCTGCGGCGGCTTGAGGCGCGCAAGGCGGGGGGAGAGGCGCTTGATCTGCTCACGCGCACCCATGCGGAATTGGACCTGACCAGCCAGTCGATGGTGCGGGATTTCATGCAATCCGAGCGGCCGGATGTGGTCATCCTTGCCGCTGCCAAGGTCGGTGGCATCCTCGCCAACAACAGCTATCCTGCTGATTTCATTTATGAAAATCTGATGATCGAGTGTAACGTGATCCATCAGGCCTTTGATGCGGGCGTGCAGCGCCTCTTGCAACTTGGGTCAAGCTGCATCTACCCCCGCGCCGTGCCTCAGCCCATGCGCGAGGACGCGCTCCTGACCGGCGTGCTCGAACCCACGAACGAGCCCTACGCCATCGCCAAGATCGCCGGCATCAAGCTCTGCGAGAGTTACAACCGCCAGCACGGCACCGATTATCGCTCGGTCATGCCCACCAATCTCTACGGCCCCGGCGACAACTTCCACCCGGAAAATTCCCATGTTTTACCGGCACTTATCCGCCGTTTTCACGAGGCGGCACAAGAGGGACGGGCCGAGGTTACGATCTGGGGCAGCGGCAAACCCCGCCGCGAATTCCTGCATGTCGATGACATGGCCGAGGCCAGCCTCTTCGTCCTCGACCTGCCAAAAGAGGTGTATGCGGCCAACACCCAAGCGATGCTGAGCCACATCAACGTCGGCTCCGGCACCGATGTCTCGATCCTCGAATTGGCGCAGATGGTGGCCGAAGTGACTGGATTCCAAGGGAAAATCACCACGGACCCCAGCAAACCCGACGGCACGATGCGCAAGCTGATGGATGTCTCGCGGCTCGCCGACATGGGCTGGCGCGCCCGCATCGACCTGCGCGACGGGATCGAAGACGCCTACCGCTGGTATCTCGCCCAAGCCCCCGGCACCCTCCGCGGTTAGGCCCCCAACCCCTTTTAGGGCAAGAGATATTCGCGCCGCGTCTGCATCCGCGTCTTGATGAACTCCATCACCGCCCGTTCGCGCAGCATAGCGCGCACATCGCGGTGGCAAGTCAGCCAATAACTGCGCAGAATCGTGATTTCTGAGGGCAGAACCGGCACCAGATCGCCGTAATGCCGCGCGATATAACAGGGCAGCACGCAGAGGCACAGCCCCGCACGCACCGCAGCTAACTGGTTGAAAATAGAAGAACTTTTGAACACCGGCCTGATCTTGGGGTGCACATCCCCCAGATAATCCAGCCCGCGGGCAAAGATCATATCCTCGATATATCCCGCAAAGGGATGGTCGAGCAGATGTTCGGGCGTGGTGATCGCGGCGCGGCTCTGCAAATACGCGCGCGCGCCATAAACCCGGAGCGCATAATCCACGATCTTTTCCGAGTGATAGGGCGACGCCTTGGTCGGATCGAGCGTGACAGAGAGATCCGCCTCGCGACGCGAGAGCGACATGACCTGCGGCAGGGTGATCAACTCCAGCGCGATGTTGGGGAATTTGTCCATGAACTCCGGCAGCAGGCTCTCGCTGAAGAAGCTCGCGAACCCCTCGGGCATGGCCACCCGCAGCAGCCCCCGCTGCGCGCGGATGTCGCCGGTGAGGTCCAGCAAGAGGCGCTCTGCCTCTTCCTCCATGCGCTCTGCGGTTTCCACCAGCCGCCGCCCATTGCTGGTCAGCTCATAACCCCGCGGATTGCGTTCAAAGAGGCGCAGGTCAAGACCCGCCTCGAGCCGGTCAATCCGGCGGGAAACAGTCACATGGCTTGTCTGCAACTGTCGCGCCGCGCGCGAGAGTTGGCCTTCGCGCGCAACCGCCAGAAAGAATTGCAGATCATCCCATGTCAGATGCGCCATACCGCTCGCCTGTTCATTTTCGTACAGATAGTGTATGAAATTAGATATTAGTGAACTGTTGTGTCAAACTCTAAAACCTGTATCACTAGGGCACCGATACGTCTGGGGAGGCGGTCGGAGACTAGAATTGAAATGATGACGCAACCTTCTGAGCGCCCGTCGAGCGGGTGTTGCAGTCGAAGGTTGGTTTGGGAGGATACTCATGCGTAAACTGCTTACATCCGCGGCGGCAATTGGTCTGATGGCTGCGCCTGCGCTGGCACAAGTCAGCGACGACAAGGTCAAGATCGGCATTCTGAACGATCAGTCCGGCGTCTATGCCAACTTTGGCGGCCGCTATTCCTATGAGGCTGCCCTGATGGCGGTCGAAGATTTCGGCGGCACCGTGCTGGGCGCACCGGTCGAAGTGACCACCGCCGACCACCAGAACAAGGCCGACATCGCGTCGAACATTGCGCGTCAGTGGTATGACACCGAGCAGGTCGACAGCATCATGGAGCTGACCACCTCTTCGGTCGCTCTTGCGGTTCAGGCCCTGTCGAAAGAGGCCAACAAGATCACCATCACAACCGGCGCTGCCACGACCGAATTGACCGGCGCACAGTGCTCGCCCTACGGGTTCCACTGGGCCTATGACACGCACGCACTGGCCGTGGGCACCGGCGGTGCGCTCGTGGAGCAGGGTGGCGATAGCTGGTATTTCCTGACCGCCGACTACGCCTTTGGCTACTCGCTGGAAGAGAACACCGGCAATTTCGTCAAGGCGAATGGCGGTGAAGTGGTGGGTGCCGTCCGTCACCCGCTGGCCTCGACCGACTTCTCGTCGTTCCTGCTTCAGGCGCAGGCCTCTGGTGCCAAGGTGATCGGTCTGGCCAATGCCGGGGCCGATACGCAGAACGCCATCAAGCAGGCGGCTGAGTTCGGGATCGTGCAAGGTGGCCAGCGTCTTGCGGCGCTGCTCTTCACCCTATCCGAAGTGCACGGCCTCGGCGCAGAGGCGGCTCAGGGTCTGACCCTGACCGAGAGCTTTTACTGGAACCGCACCGACGCCTCGCGCGAATTCGGCAAGCGTTTCTTCGAGCGCACGCAGGCGATGCCGAACATGATCCATGCCGCGACCTATTCGGCCGTGACTTCGTATCTCAAGGCGATCGAAGCTGCGGGCACCGATGAGACCGAAGCCGTGGCGGCCAAGCTGAAAGAGCTGCCCGTGCAGGATCTTTTTGCTGAGAACGGTGTCGTGGCACCGAACGGTCGCATGATCAAAGACGTCTACCTGATGGAAGTCAAAGCGCCTGACCAGATCACCGAGCCGTGGGACTATTACAACGTCCTCTCGACGATCCCCGGCGATGTGGCCTATATCAAACCTGCCGAGAGCGGCTGCCCGCTCGTGACGCAGTAAGGCATCTCAGGTCGATGAACGCACAGCCTGTGACCAAGCAGGACCAGCCGCGGGTGGTACTTTCCGCCCGCGGCCTTGGTAAGGACTTCTCGGGGTTCACCGCCGTAAACAACGTCGATCTCGACGTGCAGCACGCGCGCATCCATGCGCTGATCGGCCCGAACGGTGCTGGCAAGACGACGGTGTTCAACCTGCTGACCAAGTTCCTGCAACCCACCCGGGGCAAGATCACCCTGCTCGGGGCGGATATAACAAAAATGAAACCTGACCGCGTGGCCCGGATGGGTCTTGTCCGGTCTTTCCAGATTTCCGCCGTCTTTCCGCATCTGACGGTGCTGGAAAACGTGCGCGTGGCGCTGCAACGGCCCAACAATCTGGCCACGCAATTCTGGCTGCCGATGTCGGCGCTGGATCGCCTGAACGCTCGGGCAGACGTGTTGATCGACGATCTGGGTCTGAGCGAGTATCGTGATACGCGCGCAGCGGATTTGTCCTATGGGCGCAAACGTGTGCTGGAGATTGCAACGACGCTTGCGCTCGATCCCGAGGTCCTTCTGCTCGATGAGCCGATGGCCGGCATGGGCCGCGAGGATGTCAAGCTGGTGGCGGATATCATCCGCGATGTGGCGCGGCACCGTGCGGTGCTGATGGTCGAGCATAATCTGTCGGTGGTGGCTGACATCTGTCACCACGTCACCGTGCTGCAACGGGGCGAGATCATCGCCGAGGGCGATTACGACAGCGTCTCGCAAGACCCGGTCGTGCGCAGCGCCTACATGGGGAGCGAGGCATGAGCGAACCACTGTTGAAGGTCACGGACCTGCATGCCTGGTATGGCGAGAGCCATATTTTGCACGGCGTGAACCTGCATGTGAACGAAGGCGAGACCATCTGTATTCTCGGGCGCAACGGCATGGGCAAGACAACCACGCTGCGCACCATCATGGGTATTCTGCGCAAGCGCACAGGACAGATGCAGTTTGCCGGACAGGACCTGATGACGATGCCGCTGCATCGCACGGCTCATACCGGTCTGGGCTTTGTCCCCGAAGAGCGCGGCATCTTTGCGACGTTGAACGTCGAGGAAAACCTGATGCTGCCGCCCAAGGTGGCCGACGGGGGCATGACGGTCGACGAAATCTTTCGCCTCTTTCCCAACCTCAAGGAGCGGCGCAACAGTCCCGGCACCAAGCTTTCGGGTGGCGAGCAGCAGATGCTGGCGATGGCCCGTATCCTGCGCACCGGCGCGCGCTGCCTGCTTCTGGACGAGCCAACCGAAGGTCTGGCCCCGGTCATCATCGACGCCATTGGCGAGGTGCTGACCGAACTCAAGAGCCGGGGCATGACGGTGGTGCTGGTCGAACAGAACTTTCGCTTTGCCAGCCGGGTCGCAGACCGCTTTTACCTGATGGATCACGGACAGATGGCGATGGAATTCCCCGTGGGCGACCTTGAGGCGCGCCGTGAAGACCTGAACCAAGCTCTGGGAGTGTGACATGATAACGATATTCGGAGTGCCCACGGCCGCCCTCTTCGGGCAGCTTCTGGTCGGGCTCATCAATGGCTCGTTCTACGCGCTGCTCAGCCTTGGTCTTGCGGTGATCTTTGGTCTCTTGCGGGTGATCAACTTTGCGCATGGGGCGCAATACATGCTGGGCGCCTTCGCGGCCTATCTGCTGTCGCTCTGGCTTGGGTTGGGGTATTGGGGCGCTTTGATCCTTGCCCCGGTCCTCGTCGGTCTGGCCGGCGCGGTGGTCGAACGCACGCTCTTGTCGCGTCTCTACAAGCTCGATCATCTCTATGGCCTGCTCTTTACCTTTGGCCTCGCGCTGACCATCGAAGGCACCTTTCGCTACATCTATGGCGCTGCGGGTCAGCCCTATCCGACCCCAGAGGCGCTCGCCGGGGGGGTCAATCTTGGCTTTATGTTCCTGCCAATCTATCGCGGTTGGGTCGTGGTGGCCTCGTTGATCGTCTGCATCGCCGTCTGGCTGTTGATCGAAAAGACGAAACTCGGCTCTTACCTGCGGGCGGCGACGGAAAACCCGACCCTCGTGCAGAGCTTTGGGGTCAATGTGCCGCTCTTGCTGACCTTTACCTATGGTCTTGGGGCGGCACTTGCGGCCTTTGCCGGGGTTCTGGCGGCCCCGATCTATCAGGTCAGCCCGCTGATGGGCTCGAACATCATCATCATCGTCTTTGCGGTGGTGGTCGTGGGGGGGATGGGGTCCATCCTGGGGGCTATCGTGACAGGGTATATGCTGGGCATCGCTGAGGGTCTGACCAAGGTCTTTTATCCCGAGGCCTCAAACATCGTGGTTTTCGTCATCATGGCGATTGTCCTCATCCTGCGTCCCGCAGGTCTGTTCGGAAAGGATGCGTGACATGGCAGGCAAATCTGAACCCGTGGTAACCGAAACCATCACGAGCCTGCCCAATGCGGGCGCCGTGCGGATCGTGCTTTTGCTGATCGCTCTGGCCCTCCTTTTGGTGGCGCCTTTCTACCTCTATCCGATCTTCGTGATGAAGCTGCTGTGTTTCGCCCTATTTGCGGCCGCGTTCAACCTGCTCTTGGGCTACACCGGCTTGCTCAGTTTCGGTCATTCCGCCTTTTTCGGCGGAGCGGCCTATTTCACGGCCCATGCGGTCAAGGAATGGGGCTGGGCCCCGGAACTTGGCATCCTGTTGGGCGTTGTCGGTGCGGCGGGGCTTGGTCTGATCATGGGGGCGATCGCCATTCGCCGTCAGGGCATCTATTTCGCTATGATCACGCTCGCGCTCAGCCAGATGTTCTTTTTCTTCTGCCTGCAGGCGGGGTTCACCAAGGGTGAGGACGGTATCCAGTCGGTGCCGCGCGGCGAGCTGTTCGGCTTTATCGACCTCTCGGATGCGACCAACATGTATTATTTTGTGCTGGGCGTGTTCCTCTTGGGCATGCTGATCATCTGGCGGATCGTCAATTCGCCGTTTGGCATGATCCTCAAGTCGATCCGCGAAAATGAGAGCCGCGCCACCTCGCTTGGCTATTCGGTGGCGCGCTACAAGTTGGCGGCATTTGTGATGTCGGCGGCTTTGACCGGCCTTGCAGGCGGGATCAAAGCACTGGTGTTCCAGTTCGCGACGCTGACCGATGTCACATGGCAAATGTCGGGCGAGGTGATCCTGATGACCCTGCTGGGCGGCATTGGCACGCTGATCGGGCCAATCTTTGGTGCGGGTATTGTCGTGACCTTGCAGAATTATCTGGCCACCTCGGATTTCCCTGTGACGATCATCACCGGCGTGGTGTTCATGGTTTGCGTGATGCTGTTCCGCCGGGGCCTTGTGGGCGAATTCTACGCCTCGCGACTGGGGCGGCGTCTGGGCTTCAACCCGGAAAATTAACCTACGGGCCGGGCTGCGATCAACGGCCCGGCCCATTTCCGATCTAAGAGAGACCGGCTGTGGCGCGGTCCACTGACTCCTGTCGTAACGCGGCAGGGAATGGAGAAGGTGCATGGATCAATATGATTACATCGTGATCGGCGCAGGCAGCGCGGGCTGCGTGCTTGCCAATCGTCTGTCGGCTGATCCCGCAACCCGCGTTCTTTTGCTCGAGGCGGGGGGGCGCGACAATTACCACTGGATTCACATTCCCGTCGGATACCTCTATTGCATCGACAATCCGCGCACCGACTGGCGCTTTCGCACCGAGGCTGAGCCGGGGTTGAATGGCCGCTCGCTGCTCTATCCGCGCGGCAAGGTGCTGGGGGGCTGCTCGTCGATCAATGGCATGATCTACATGCGCGGGCAGAGCCGCGATTATGACCAATGGGCACAGATGGGCTGCACCGGCTGGGGCTGGGACGATGTGTTGCCGCTCTTTCGTCGCGCCGAGGATCATCACGCCGGAAGCAGCGACCTGCATGGGGCAGGGGGCGAGTGGCGGGTCGAGAAAACCCGTGTGCGGTGGCAGGTGCTGGACAGTTTCCTCGAGGCCGCCGAACAGGCGGGCATCCCACGTACCGATGATTTCAATTCGGGTGACAATGAGGGGGGCGGCTATTTCGAGGTCAACCAACGCTCGGGCATTCGCTGGAGCACGTCCAAGGCCTTTCTCCGCCCGGCCAAGAGCCGCAAGAACCTGCATATCCTGACCGGCGCACAGGCCGAGCGGCTGATCGTTGAGGAGGGCGAGGTCAAGGGCGTCGTCTATCATCACGAGGGCCGTCGCATCAGCGCCCATGCCGCCCGCGAGACCGTGCTTTGCGCAGGCGCCATCGGCTCTCCGGCGCTGCTCGAGCTTTCGGGTATTGGCAATGGCGCGGTGCTCCAGAACGCGGGCATCTCGCCTGTGGTCGAGGTGCCGCAGGTGGGCAGCAATCTTCAGGACCATCTTCAATTGCGCCTTGTCTACAAAGTGCATGGCGTGCCGACCTTGAATGAAAAGGCCAGCAGCCTGCGCGGCAAGCTGGGGATCGGTCTGGAATATCTGCTGACGCGTTCCGGCCCGATGTCGATGGCCCCCAGCCAGTTGGGCATTTTCACCCGCTCAGGTCCGGAAAAGGAAACGCCCGACCTGCAATACCACGTCCAACCCGTCAGCCTCGATAAATTCGGCGATCCGGTCCATCCGTTCCCGGCGATGACCGCGAGCGTGTGCAACCTGCGCCCCGAGAGCCGGGGCAGCGTGCATGTGACAGCACCCGATTTCCGCGCAGCCCCCGCGATCCGGCCCAATTACCTCTCGGCAGAGGCGGATCGGGATGTGGCGGCGCGCGCCATCCAATTGACCCGCAGGATCGTGGCGCAACCGGCCTTTGCGAAGTTTCACCCCGAGGAGTACCGACCCGGCCCCGACTATCAAACCCGCGAGGACCTGATCCGCGCCGCGGGCGATATAGGCACCACGATCTTTCACCCGGTGGGCACCTGCCGGATGGGCGTGGATGAGGCTGCGGTGGTCGATCCGCGCCTGCGGTTGAACGGCCTCGGGCGGCTGCGCATCGCCGATGCCTCGATCATGCCCACGATCACGTCGGGCAACACCAATTCCCCCACGGTGATGATCGCCGAAAAGGCGGCGCAGATGATCCTTGAAGATGCCCGCGCCTGATCGCGACCGCTTGATCAAACTGGACGCTCAGGCCCTGTGACAAGGCGGGGGAACCCCCGATCGCTTCTGTATCTGGGTGGCAGGGGGTCTTTGCTTCGAATGCCGTGGGCCAGCCTCTTGCGATTGGTTTCTAGCGGGGCGGATACGGCAGACTTGCAGCCGCAGCATCATTCGTGATTTCTATTGAAAAACGTGGTTTCAATAGATTGGGCAATCATGATCGACAAGCTTGAGATGTTCATTGCGGTGGTGCAAGAGGCGCATTTTGGCCGTGCGGCAGTGCGGATCGGGATCACGCAACCGTCGCTCTCGGCGGGGATCAAACAGCTTGAGGAACAGTTGGGCGTGCAGCTCATCTTTCGCGGCTCGCGCTATGGTGGCCTGACACCCGAAGGGCAGGCGACACTGGTCTGGGCGCGGCGGATTGTTGGGGACGCGCGGCAATTGCGCGAGGAAATGCGCGCCAAGCGGCATGGCCTGTCTGGTCAGTTGCGCATTGCGGCCATCCCTACAGCGTTGACTTGGGCGGCGCGCCTCTGCCACCGCTTTAACGCCAAGCATCCCAAGGTGCGGTTCACGATCCTGTCGCGCACCTCGATCGAGATCCTGTCGATGCTCGACAACCTCGAGATCGACGCCGGTATTTCCTATCTCGACAATGAGCCGATGGGCCGCGTCAGCATGGAGCCGCTTTATGAAGAGCGCTACATGCTGGTCTGCGCCAAGGGCGCGCATTTTGCCGGGAGCAAAAGCGTGGGATGGGATGAACTGGCTGGTGAGCGGCTCTGTCTGCTGACGCCCGACATGCAGAACCGCCGGATCATCAATCGTAATTTCGCCGCCGTCGAAGTGACGCCAGAGGCATGGATCGAGTCGAATTCGACCGTCGTTCTGATGGCCACGGTCGAGGCGGGGGGGTGGGTTACAGTCCTGCCTGAGGACGCCGCACGGTTCCATGCCAGCGGCAAAAACGTGGACCTGATCCCGCTGGTTGGGACAGAACCCGCACATTCGGTGGGCCTTGTGGCACCCTGGCGGGAGCCGCATACGCCCGTTCTGGAGAGCCTCTTGCGTGAGGCGCGGCGGCTTGGTGCTGAGGCTTGATAGGACATACCTATTGAACAACCGAATAACGATATTGATACGGCATGATGAAACCTGATTGACTGGCCTCAGCAACCGCGAGAGGCCAGCCATGACCACACCCACCCCGGATGACATTGACGCTATCCTGACAGAGCATATGCATCTTGAAGGGCCGCTTCTGCCGATCTTGCACGCAATACAGCACGCCTTTGGCCATATCCCCGAGACGGCGCATCGCCCGATTGCCGAGGCGTTGAATATCAGCCGGGCGGAACTGCACGGTGTCATCAGCTTTTACCACGATTTTCGCGCCAATCCCGCGGGTCGGCATGTGCTGAAAATCTGCCGAGCCGAGGCCTGTCAGGCAGTGGGTGGTGCGGCCTTGGCTGAGGCGACATTAAAGAAACTGGGTCTTGCGTGGCACGGCACCACCGCCAATGGCGCGGTGACGGTCGAGCCGGTCTATTGCCTTGGCCTCTGCGCCTGCGCCCCTGCGGTGATGCTGGATGATCGTGTGGTTGGCCGGTTGGACGGTGCCCGGATGGACGCCCTTTTGGCGGAGGCGGGCGCATGAAGATATACATTCCCATGGACAGCGCCGCCAAGGCGCTTGGGGCCGAAAAGGTGGTCGCCGCGATCCGCGCTGCCGCCCCCGAGGCCGAGATCATCCGCACCGGCACGCGTGGCATGATCTGGCTGGAACCGTTGGTGGAGGTCGAGATCGACGGGGCCCGCCACGGCTATGGCCCGGCGACGGTGGGCGATGTCGCGGGGATTCTGGATGGCAGTAGCGCCAAGGCACTTGGCCCGGTCGAAGACCTGGACTGGATGAAGCGGCAGACGCGCCTGACCTTTGCGCGTGTGGGCCTGATTGATCCGCTCGATCTGGCGGATTACGCAGCGCATGGCGGGCTGATCGGCTTGCGCCGGGCGATTGCCATGAGCGGGGCTGAGATCGTCGCCGAAGTCACCCAATCGGGGCTGCGCGGGCGGGGTG
This sequence comes from Roseovarius sp., assembly GCF_018066915.1. Classification (GTDB taxonomy): domain Bacteria; phylum Pseudomonadota; class Alphaproteobacteria; order Rhodobacterales; family Rhodobacteraceae; genus Roseovarius. The sequence continues at coordinate 6,965 of NZ_JAGPVV010000033.1, read as the reverse complement.
GTGCGGGATTTCCCACGGGCATCAAGTGGAAGACGGTGCATGACGCCGACGCCCCGCAGAAATACATTGTCTGCAACGCCGATGAGGGCGACAGCGGCACCTTCGCCGACCGGATGATCATGGAAGGTGATCCCTTTACCCTGATCGAAGGTATGGCGATTGCGGGCTTGGCCGTGGGGGCGACACGCGGCTATGTCTATCTGCGCTCGGAATACCCTGATGCCATCGCGGTTATGCGTCGCGCGGTCGAGATTGCGCGCGGGGCAGGGGTGCTGGGCGCGGATGTGCTTGGCTCTGGTCGCACGTTTGACATGGAAATCCGCGTGGGGGCCGGGGCCTATGTCTGCGGCGAGGAAACAGCACTCTTGAACTCGCTCGAAGGCAAGCGCGGCGTGGTTCGCGCCAAACCGCCGCTTCCGGCGCTGGAAGGGTTCCTTGGGCGGCCCACGGTCGTCAACAACGTCATCAGCCTTGCCACTGTGCCCGTGATTTTCGAGAAGGGTGCGGAGTATTACGCCGATTTCGGGCTGGGCCGGTCGCGTGGCACCGTCACCCTGCAAATTGCAGGCAATGTGGCGCGCGGGGGTCTGTTCGAGACGGCCTTTGGCATCACCTTGGGTGAGGTGGTCAATGATCTGGGCGGCGGCACCATGACCGGTCGCCCGGTCAAGGCGGTGCAGGTGGGCGGGCCGCTTGGCGCCTATGTGCCGGTCGGTAATTTCGATGTGCCGCTTGGCTATGAAGAGCTTGACGCCAAGGGCGGGCTCTTGGGTCATGCTGGGCTGGTGGTGTTCGACGATAGCGCCGACATGCTGCAAATGGCGCGTTTCGCGATGGAATTCTGCGCGGTGGAAAGCTGTGGCAAATGCACACCATGCCGGATCGGCGCGGTGCGCGGAGTCGAGACAATCGACCGCATCGCGGCAGGCGACAGATCGGCCATCCCGCTTTTGACCGATCTCTGCGAAACCATGAAAGATGGCTCACTCTGCGCGCTTGGCGGGTTCACGCCCTTTCCGGTGATGTCCGCGCTCACCCATTTTCCAAATGATTTCGCCACCCAAAAGGAGGCTGCCGAATGAAAGACTTCATCATTCCAAATGACCGTGACATGGGCACATCCGCCAAAACCGGCGCGCCAGTGACATTGGAGATTGACGGTGTCGCGGTAACTGTGCCCGAGGGCACATCGGTGTTGCGCGCGGCGGCGGAGGCGGGGATTTCCATCCCCAAACTCTGTGCTTCGGACAATCTCGAGGCCTTCGGCTCGTGCCGCCTTTGCGTGGTGGAAATCGAGGGGCGGCGCGGCACGCCCGCCTCCTGCACCACGCCTGTGACCCCCGGTATGGTGGTCCACACCGGATCAGCCAAGGTACGCAAGATCCGGCGCGGCGTGATGGAGCTTTACATTTCTGACCACCCGCTCGATTGCCTGACTTGTTCGGCCAATGGCGATTGCGAATTACAGGATATGGCCGGTGCGGTCGGTCTGCGGGATGTGCGCTATGCGGCTCCGGAAAATGGCGGCATGGTCAACCATTTCGAGGCCCGCAACACCAGCGGCGAGGCCAATCCGGAATGGTTGCCCAAGGACGACAGCAACCCCTATTTCAGCTATGATCCCAGCAAATGCATCGTCTGCAACCGTTGTGTGCGCGCCTGCGAAGAGGTGCAGGGTACCTTTGCGCTGACGATTCAAGGCCGTGGTTTTGACAGTCGGGTCAAGGCGGGCGGGGCGGACGATGATTTCCTGAGTTCCGATTGTGTAAGCTGCGGCGCCTGCGTGCAGGCCTGCCCCACCGCGACGCTTCAGGAAAAATCCATCATTGAGTTGGGCACGCCCGACCGGTCGGTCGTGACCACCTGCGCCTATTGCGGTGTGGGCTGTTCCTTCAAGGCCGAGATGAATGGCGACACGCTGGTGCGTATGGTGCCCTACAAGCACGGCAAGGCCAATCGCGGCCATAGCTGCGTCAAGGGCCGGTTCGCCTATGGCTATGCGCATCACAAGGACCGCATCTTGAAACCGATGATCCGCGAGCGCATCAGTGATCCCTGGCGCGAGGTCGACTGGGACGAGGCGCTCAGTTTTGCCGCCAACCGTCTGCGCGGTCTTCAGGCGCAATATGGCAAGAAATCCATCGGCGTGATTACCTCAAGCCGCTGCACCAACGAAGAAACTTATCTGGTGCAGAAACTGGCGCGCGCAGTCTTTGGTAACAACAACACCGATACCTGCGCGCGCGTTTGTCATTCGCCCACCGGCTACGGTCTGGGCCAGACCTTTGGCACAAGTGCTGGCACGCAGGATTTTGATAGCGTCGAGCATACCGATGTCGTGGTAGTGATCGGGGCCAATCCCACGGATGGCCACCCGGTCTTTGCGAGCCGCCTCAAGAAGCGGGTACGCGCCGGGGCCAAGCTGATCGTGATCGACCCGCGCCGGATTGATCTGGTGAAAACGCCACATATCGCCGCCGCGCATCACCTGCCCCTGCGACCCGGCACCAATGTGGCGGTGGTCAGTGCAATCGCGCATGTGATCGTGACCGAGGGGCTGATGGATGAGGCGTTCATCCGCGCGCGATGTGACTGGGACGAATTCCAGCATTATGCCGAGTTCATCAGCAATCCGCGCCATTCGCCCGAAGCAACCTCTATGCTGACCGGTGTCGATCCGGCAGAACTGCGCGCGGCCGCCCGCCTTTATGCCACCGGCGGCAATGGCGCAATCTATTACGGGTTGGGTGTGACTGAACATAGCCAAGGCTCCACCACGGTCATGGGCATCGCCAACCTTGCCATGCTCACCGGCAATATCGGGCGGCCCGGCGTGGGGGTGAACCCGCTGCGCGGCCAGAACAATGTGCAGGGGTCGTGCGACATGGGGTCTTTCCCGCATGAGCTGCCCGGTTATCGCCATGTCAAAGGCCCCGAGGTGCGCGCAATCTTTGAAGAGGCCTGGGGCGTCCAGATTGACGCAGAACCGGGCCTGCGCATCCCCAATATGCTCGACGCCGCCGTCGATGGCACGTTCAAGGGCCTCTATTGTCAGGGTGAGGACATTCTGCAATCGGACCCCGATACCAAACACGTGGCGGCGGGTCTGGCGGCGATGGACTGTGTCATCGTGCATGACCTCTTTCTCAACGAAACCGCGAATTACGCGCATGTCTTCCTGCCCGGATCGACCTTTCTGGAAAAGGACGGCACGTTCACCAACGCCGAGCGCCGTATCAACCGCGTGCGCAAGGTGATCCCGCCGCTCAACGGCTATGCCGATTGGGAGGTAACGCAAATGCTCGCCAATGCCATGGGGGCGGGGTGGACCTATGCCCACCCGGCGCGGATCATGGAGGAAATCGCGGCCACCACGCCCTCTTTCGCGGGGGTGGATTATGCCCTGCTCGAAGAGAAAGGCAGCGTGCAATGGCCGTGCAACGAGGCACATCCCGAGGGCACGCCGCTGATGCATGTGGATGGGTTCATGCGCGGCAAGGGGCGGTTCATCGTCACCGAATATGTGGCGACGGATGAAAAGACCGGCCCGCGTTTCCCGCTCTTGCTGACCACCGGGCGCATCTTGAGCCAATACAACGTTGGTGCACAGACAAGGCGCACCGCGAACGTGGTTTGGCACGAAGAGGATGTGCTGGAGATCCACCCGCATGATGCCGAGGTGCGAGGCCTGAAGGAGGGCGATTGGGTGCGGCTGGCCAGCCGTGCTGGTGAGACGACGCTGCGCGCCAAGCTGACCGATCGCGTCAGCCCCGGTGTGGTCTATACCACCTTTCATCACCCCGATACGCAGGCCAATGTGATCACCACCGACTATTCCGATTGGGCCACGAATTGTCCCGAATACAAGGTGACAGCGGTTCAGGTCAGCCTGTCGAACGGGCCGACCGACTGGCAGGAGGATTATGCCGCGCAGGCCGCACAGGCGCGGCGCATCCTTCCTGCGGCAGAGTGACGGCGATGGGCTTTTCTCCCACCCAGAGCCGTCCGGGCCTCTCGGTGCAGGGCGAGGGGGTGCGCTGCATCACCCGCGCCTTGCCCGATGAGGTGCCGGTGGCCTTTGTCTTTGATGGCACGACCCAGGCAGTGATGATGGCAACGCCAGCCGATATTGCCGATTTTGCGCATGGCTTTGCTCTGACCGAGGGGATCGTGACCAATCTGACGCAGATCGAGGGCTTTGAGATTGCGGAACACGGCGAGGGCATAGAGGCGCGGTTTTGGCTGCGGGGCGACTGGCATCAGGCGCTCGTGGCGCGGCGGCGCTATATGGCGGGGCCGGTGGGCTGTGGTCTCTGCGGTATCGACAGCCTCGCAGAGGCGGTGCGCCCGGTGCCCTCCGTGGCCCATGCCGCCCCGAGTTTTGCCGCGCAAGAGATTGCCCGCGCGGCCGAGGCGCTCGGGGCGTGCCAACCGCTGCATGATCTGACCCGTGCCACTCATGCTGCGGGCTTCATTCTCCCCGGAATAGGCCTGATCCTGGCGCGCGAGGATGTGGGGCGGCACAACGCGCTCGACAAGCTCATCGGCGCGCTCTGGCGGGCGGGGATTGATCCGTCGGGCGGTGCCATGGTGATGACAAGCCGGCTCTCGGTCGAACTGGTGCAGAAATGCGCCATGGCCGGGTGCGGCGTGTTAATTGCGGTCTCTGCCCCCACCGCCCATGCGCTGCGTCTGGCCGAAGGTGCAGGCATCACCCTTGCCGCCTTTGCGCGTGGCGGCGGCTTTGATCTCTATTCCCACCCCCATCGCATTCCCCACGAGGTTCCCGATGTCGCCTGAGAAAATGGTCCATATGGCCAACCAGATTGCCACCTTCTTCAAGACCCAGCCGGGCACCGATCAAGCCGCTCGCGTCGCCGCCCATCTGACCGATTACTGGGAACCGAGGATGCGTCAGCAATTGCGCGCCTTCGTGGACGCTGGGGGCAAGGGACTCGACGATATCGCGGTCAGGGCCGCGCATTTGATCGAGTAAGGGGTAAGAGAGCGCAAAAGTCCCGGTAATGGGCGTCGCACATCAGATCAGCCGCGCTTGCGGCGCATCTGGAGAAAAGCCAATCTTTGACGGCTGGGGTCATCCCGCGCACGAGGACGGGTGAAACAAGCCTTGTCTGTCCCTCCGCAGCAACCAGCATTGCAAATATGCACATGAAGGACATCGCAACCGTGGAGCCTATCCGCGCACCGCAGCAATGGCATCTGATCGGTGTCCCCTGAGCGAGAAGATTGAGGTCTGAGGCGGGATTGGGCACGCATCCCGGTGACAAAGGTCGCGTGGTCCGGGTGCGCATCGGCCATGGCAGAGGCCGACTGGTGGCGTGCGACTTTTCCAAGCCAAAGAGGTTCGTCGCGCGCCAGGCCAACACGGCGGCAGGCGGCACATCAGGACGTTCAGGCAGACCCCAAGAGCGCGGCCTGCTCGCCTTGCGTATGATTTATTGTCGCGAACAGGCCTCAGGTCTCGCCTTTCGCGCACATCCTGATAAAGTTGACCTTGTTAGTCGCACTTTCCAAGGCCACATACCGCAAATGATCACCCACAAGACAAAATATGCTCTCAAGTCGCTCATGGTTCTGGCCGATGAAAAGGCGGACACAGGCGAGGCGTTGAGGATTGAGGAAATCGCAGAGCGTTCCGGTGCGCCCAAGCGATTCCTGGAGCATATCCTGCTTGATCTCAAGCGTGCGGGGCTGATCGGGAGCAGGCGCGGGCGCAATGGCGGCTATGAGTTGATCAAGGAGGCGCGCCACATCTCGATCGCAGAGGTGCTGCGCCTAATTGACGGTCCTATGGCACCGCTGCCGTGCCTCTCGCGCCGTGCCTATCGTCGGTGCGAAGACTGCAAGGATGAGCAAACCTGCCGCGTGCGCGCCGTCTTTGGCGGGTTTTACGCAACTTATATCCTGATGATCGAGTCCCTGACGCTGGCCGATTTGCAACAGGATGCCGACCCCTTAGCGCGCTTTTCTGACGCCGCCCGCGCCGCCGGAGAATAGGATTCTCTAATCACGATCAAAATGGGCGTGATTTTTCCTTTGCAATACTCGACTAACTCTGTCGTTATTAACGTGTCAGACGGCGTCAGCCCGGAACCGCCCCAGAGTGAGTGGTTGCATGTTCCCCGGCCCGCCCGTCTGACACGAGATTTGGACACGGGGTTGAGCAAAGGAGACACCCATGTATCGCACGATCCAACAGGGCGCTTATGCGCAGGCGCAGGGCAAATTCATCCGGAGCCTTGGCGATGGTCGCATCGAGATCGAGGCAGGCACCAAGCGGCTTGTCGGGCGGGCCGTAGAAACCCGGCGCGTGGTGGCCGATATCGGCGCACGACTTTTGGGCCAGCGCAGTCTTCGTAATGGGTTGGTGGCGACGGTCGCCGCACTTGGTCTCTTACTTAGCCCGGTCGGGACAGGCGTGGCCAAGGCGCAGGACGGCGTCAATATCCTCAACGTTTCTTACGACCCGACCCGCGAATTTTACCGTGAATACAACGAGCTTTTCAACGAATGGTGGACCGCGCAGGGCAATGCGCCCGTGACCATCCAGCAATCGCATGGTGGTGCTGGCGCACAGGCGCGCGCGGTGATCGACGGGCTCGAAGCGCAGGTGGTGACGCTGGCGCTGTCCGCCGATATCGACAAGATTGCGGAAAGCACCGGAAAAATCCCCGCCGATTGGCAATCGCGGTTGGAGCACAATTCCTCGCCTTATACGTCAACCATCGTGTTTCTGGTGCGCGACGGCAACCCCAAGGGCATCAAAGACTGGGATGACCTGATCGGCGAGGGCGTGGCAGTCGTGACCCCCAACCCCAAGACTTCGGGTGGCGCGCGCTGGAACTTCCTCGCCGCATGGGGCTATGCCGAACAGAACGGGCTCGATCCGGCTGAGTTCGTCGGCAAGCTCTACAAGAACGTGCCCGTGCTCGACACTGGCGCGC